>NZ_JBIUAG010000007.1:0-397118 GCF_044547355.1 Kutzneria sp. NPDC052558 | reverse complement strand
CGATGTTGAGCAGGCCGGACTCGGCGAACTCGCCGAGTAGCGCGCCGGTCTCGTCCGGTGTCTGGTCGTAGCCGCCGAAGGCGTTGGGCAGGCCGGCGTTGGGGTGGCAGGCGGTGTAGGTGTTCGCCAGCCGTGACAGCTCGGCCAGGTGCGGGCGGATCTCGGCGGCGCCCAGTGAGCAGTTCACGCCGACGACCAGCGGGTTGGCGTGTTCGATCGATTGCCAGAAGGCCTGCACGGTTTGGCCGGACAGGGTGCGGCCGGACAGGTCGACGATGGTCACCGAGATCCACAGCGGCAGGTCGGGGGCGACCTCCTTGGCCGCGGCGATGGCCGCCTTGCAGTTGAGCGTGTCGAAGATCGTCTCGATCAGCAGCAGGTCGACGCCGCCCTCGGCCAGCGCGGAGATCTGCTCGGCGTAGGCGTCGCGGACCTGGTCGAAGGAGACCGCCCGGTAGGCCGGGTCCTCGACCCGCGGCGACAGTGACAGGGTGACGTTGAGCGGGCCTACGGAGCCGGCGACGAAGCGGTCGCCGAACTCGTCGGCCGCCTGCCGGGCCAGGCCGGCGGCCTCGATGTTCATGTCCCGGACCAGGTGCTGCAGGTCGTAGTCGGCCTGGCTGATGCCGGTGGCGGTGAAGGTGTTCGTGGAGGCGATGTCCGCGCCGGCGGCCAGGTACTGGCGGTGCACGTCGAGTACGACGTCCGGGCGGGTGATGCTGAGTAGGTCGGGGTCGCCGACGACGTCTCTGGAGTGGTTGTCGAACCGCCCGGCCCGGTAGTCCTCGGGCGTGAGTCCCACGTTTTGGAACATGGTGCCCCAGGCGCCGTCCAGCACGGCGATCCGTTGCTGGAGCAGGTCCTTCAGCGCGTTTTCGGACACCAGCCACCTCCCAGTCGCGGGAGGCGCCCTTGGTCGTCGTGGAGCAAAGCCGAGCGTGGCGGGACCGAGCCCGTTGCAGCGCCTCTCGACCTCCCGACAAAGGTTACCGGAGCGGGTCTAGTGGCAACCACAAGGTCGACATCGCGGCCGAGCTCACCTGGTGGAAGGCCGGTGTGTCGTGGGAAAACCCGGATTCCCACCATCTGGACCGTCCGGGGTGGACCACATGCCCACGGCGTCGAGGTGGCGCAGCAGGCGCTGCTCGCCGTCGCGGAGGTGGCTGAGGGTGGCGGCGCGGGCGGCGTCGGGGTCGCGGGAGCGCAGGGCGTCCACCAGGGCCGCGTGGTCGGCGACAACCTGGCGGTGCCACTCGGGATCGGCGGTGTAGACCCGGGCCGGGATGTGGCGGCTGGCCATGTCGAGGAAGCGGGCCAGCTTGCGGGAGCCGGCAGTCTTGTTGATCAGACGGTGGAACTCGAACTCCAGCGCGCTGATCTCCTGGTGCCCGCGGGCGGCGGCGAGCTCGGCGGCGACCTGCTCGGCGTGCCGCAGCTGCTCGGGGCTGATCAGCTCGGTGGCCCGGGCGGCCAGCTCGGCGGCCAGGTCGGCCTGGAGGCCGAACATGTCCTCGACGTCCCGGCGGGACAGGGGACTGACCACGAAGCCGCGGCGGGGCTCGAGCTCGACCATGTCCTCGCCGCGCAGGGCCAGCAGGGCCTCGCGGACCGGCGTGACGCTGACGCCCAGCTCGGCGGCCACGGCGTCGAGACGGACGAACTGCCCGGGCCGCAGCGCGCCGGACATGATCGCCTCGCGGAGGTGCGCGGCGACCTCGTCGGACAGCTGCGGGCGGGAGGTCAACGGTCTGGCCATAAGATATATTATATGTCCTATGGCGGCGGTCGGCGCGGCCAGGTAGGCACGACGAGGAGCGCGGACATGCGGCTCGGCACGTTCTTGCAGTACGCAGGCGACGCGGTGCGGACCGTCGACCAGGCGGTGGCCCTGGAACAGGCCGGCCTGGACGCGGTGTGGGTGGCCGAGGCCTACGGCTTCGACGCCCCGACCCTGATGGGCTATCTGGCCGCCCGCACCGAGCGGGTGCTGATCGGCTCGGCGATCCTGCCGATCTACACCCGCACCCCGGCGCTGATCGCCCAGACCGCCGCCGGCCTGGACGCGGTCTCCGGCGGCCGGGCCCTGCTCGGCCTGGGCGCGTCCGGCCCGCAGGTGATCGAGGGCTGGCACGGCGTGCGCTACGACCGGCCGCTGGCCCGCACCCGCGAGATCATCGACCTGTGCCGCCGCATGTGGCGGCGGGAAGTGATCACCAACGACGGCATCTACCAGCTGCCCTACCCCGGCGGCACCGGCCTGGGCAAGCCGCTGAAGATGCTGACCAAGCCGGTCCGTGACGAGATCCCCGTGTACGTGGCCGCCCTCGGCGACAAGAACGTCGAGCTCACCGCCGAGATCGCCGACGGCTGGCTGCCGATCCTGTTCCTGCCGGAGAAGGCGAAGTCGGTGTGGGGCAAGGCATTGGACGCCGGCCGGGCCCGTCGGACCCGCGGCCCGCTTGACGTCGTGGCCAGCGGCCTGCTGGCCATCGGCGAGGACGTGACGGGGCTGCGGGAGCTGGCCCGGGCGAACGTCGCGCTCTACGTCGGCGGCATGGGCGCGCGGGGCCGCAACTTCTACAACGACCTGATGCGCCGCTACGGCTACGAGGCCGAGGCGGCCACCATCCAGGACCTGTACCTGGCGGGCCGCAAGGAGGAGGCCGCCGCCGCGGTGCCGGCCGAGTTCCTGGAGCTGACCGCCCTGGTCGGCCCGGCCGGGCACGTCAAGGAGCGGCTCGAGGCGTTCCGCGAGGCCGGCGTGACCATGCTCAACGTGACCCCCGTCGGTCCGGATCCGATCGGGGACGTGCGCACCCTGCGCGAGTGGATGGGATAGCGCCATGGGCCGCTGGGACAACCTCCGGCGCATCCTGGCGCTGGATCCCGAGCGTGACCACCAGGAGATCTACCGGCTATCCGCGGGCTTCGAGTTTCCCTGGGACTACCAGCGTTCCATGGAGTACGCCCTGTTCCGCACCTACTGCGCGCCCTCGATCTCCCGGCTGCTGGCCGCCACCCGGGAGTTCGAGCGGCGGCCGCAGCGGCGTTACGACGACACCGCGCTGCTCATCGCCGAGATGATGGAGCACGGCTACGACTCGCTCCGGGGCAAGGCCGCCCTGCGGTCCATCAACCGGGCGCACGGCCGCTACCGCATCACCAACGAGGACATGCTGTACGTGTTGTCCACTTTCGTGTTCGAGCCTGCCCGCTGGCTCGACCGCTTCGGCTGGCGGCGGCTGTCCTCGCACGAACGCCTCGCCGCGTTCCACTTCTACCGCGCCGTCGGCGCCCGCATGGGAATCCGCGACATCCCCACCGACTACGCCGAGTACGAACAGTTCAATGTGGACTACGAGCGGCGGAACTTCATCTACACCACGGACAACGCCGCCATCGGCGGCTACACCCTTGAGCTGTTCTGCTCCTGGTACCCGAAAGCGGCCCGCCCCTTGATCCGCCCGGCTCTGCGGTCCCTGATGGACCGCCCCCTGCTGGACTCCTTCGGCTTCCGCCCGGCGCCGTCGTGGCTCACCCGGCTCTCCGAGTCCGGCGTCCGCCTCCGCTCCGCGATCGTCCGCGAGCTCCCCCCGCGCCGCCATTCCAAACTCGCCAACGACCCCCACAACCGCACCTACCCCGGCTACCCCACCGGCTACGACCCAGCCGACCTGGGCGCCGGCGAGCCACCGGCCGACATAGACCCCACCCTCCTCCGCCGCACCTGATCGCCAGCACGAGCTTGGGGGGTGCAGGGGGGCGAAGCCCGCCCTGCCTTGGGGTGTGGGGCGAGAGCCCCGCAAAACACACCGAGCGAGATGGCCAGCGCTTTCGGCTGGCATACCCCTCCCACGAGCTCGGGCGGGTCAGCGCTTCCGCTGGCCCACCTAGTCACGAGCTTGGAGGGTGCAGGGGGGCGAAGCCCGCCCTGCCTGGGGGTGTGGGGCGCGAGCCCCACAAGACGCCAGCGGGTTCCCCATGTCTGCGCTTTCCGCAGACATGGGGGTCCCAGGAACTACAGCCCGCTGCTGTGCTCGATGACGTGGTCGATGAAGCCGTAGGCGAGGGCGTCCTTGGCGGTGAACCAGCGGTCGCGGTCGCCGTCGCGGATGATGTTCTCGACCGGCTGGCCGGTCTGGCGCGCGGTGATCTCGGCGAGCTCCTTCTTCCAGAGCCCGTAGACCTCGGCGCGGATCTTGATGTCGGAGGCGGTGCCGCCGACGCCGCCGGACGGCTGGTGCATCATGATCCGGGCGTATGGCAGCGCGTAGCGCTTGCCGGGGGCGCCGGAGGAGAGCAGGAACTGCCCCATCGACGCGGCCAGGCCCATGGCGTAGGTCTGCACGTCGGGCTGCACGAACTGCATGGTGTCGTAGATCGCGAAGCCCGCGGTGACCGAGCCGCCGGGGGAGTTGATGTAGAGCTTGATGTCCTCTTCGGGGTTCTCCGCGGTCAGCAGCAGCAGCTGGGCGACGATCCGGTTGGCCACGTCGTCGTCGACCTCGGAGCCGAGCACGATGATCCGGTCGCGGAGCAGGCGCTCGTACACCGAGTCGGTGAGGTTCATCCCGGACGCTCGCGCCACGAGGTTCGCGTTGGCGTGGTGTTCCACTTCTGTCCGCCTCTTCTTGAAAGCCAGGACTCCTGATTCCTGCTGGCTACTCTAGCCGAGCGGATCGGGACGGAGTTCGGCGGCACGGCCGTGTTCGCCCACAGCAGTACGGTGATCGCCGAACGCGGCGCTGACCTGCGACGACAGGGCAGCCGCCCGGGTGCCGCAGCGTGTCGCACGCCATTCGCGGCATTTCGGCGTTCGCCTTCGGCGGAATTGTTTATCCGGCGGAATTGCCGGTCACCCGCCGGTGTAGAAGGCGATGGTCCGGTCGCCGACCTCGCGGGCCTTGGCCGGGTCGGCGCCGAAGGCGATGTCGGCCTCGGTCCACGCCTGCCCGCTGAGGGTGTGGAACTGCTTGGCCTCGGGGGTGGCCATCCACTCGGCCGCGGCCGCCTGGTCCATGCCCCCGCCGGTGGCGAGGTGGTTGGCCAGTCCCAGCAGCATGCCGTCCCAGCCGATGCCGACCGCGCCGGGCCCGTAGGTGTCCCAGTGCTCGCCGACGACGGCGATGTGGCGCAGCTCCAGCCGGGCCCCGCCGTCGACGGGGGACAGGCGCACCTCGATCCAGCTGACCTGGTCGCCCATCTCCCAGGTGGCGTCGTAGGCGCTGGGCGGCTCGCACGCGGTGACGGCGCCGCCGGCGTTGCCCTGGAGCTGGTAGCGGCCGCCGAGCCGGAGTTCGCCGGTGACCGGCAGGAACCAGCGGCCGATGCGCTCGGCGCTGGTCACGGCGTCCCACAGGTCGTCGACGTCGGTCTTGTACGTCTGGCTGAGGGTGACGGTGCGGGCCTCGCCCGCCGCCAGCGTCCGGCCGCCGACCTGCCGGCTCACGGCGTTGATCTGCTGCTTCACGTCGAACATGCCGGCAAAGTATCAGCACGAGCTTATATAAGCAACGGATGGCGGGTTACGCTGGCCAGTGGGGGCGGCGCCGTTCCGGGGAAGGGCGCCGCCCCCGCCGGCTACCGGCTACCACGCATAGTGCTCGGGCGCGGTCCGGTAGCCCGGGAAGATCTCGTCGATCGCCGCCAGGTCGTCGGCCGTCAGCTTGATCTCCAACGCCTTCAGCGCGCCGTCCAGCTGGGCCGAGGTGCGCGGGCCGATGATCGGCGCGGTCACCGCCGGCTGGTGCAGCAGCCAGGCCAGGGCCAGGTCGCCGGGCTCGTGGCCGAGCTTGTCGGCCAGGTCCTCGTACGCGCCGAGCTGCTCGCGGTGCTTCTCCAGCGACGCGGCGGCCCGCTCGCTGTAGCGGCGGCTGCCCTCGCGCTGCTTGCGCACCGCGCCGCCGAGCAGGCCCGAGCCCAGCGGGCTCCACGGGATGACGCCGATGCCGTGGGCCTGCGCCGAGGGCAGCACCTCCAGCTCCACGTGCCGGGTGAGCAGGTTGTAGTGCGACTGCTCGGCCACCAGGCCGAGGAAGTGGCGCTTGGCCGCCTCGGCCTGGGCCACGGCCAGGTGCCAGCCGGCGAAGTTGGACGACCCGAAGTAGAGGACCTTGCCCTGGGTCACCAGCGTCTCGCAGGCCTGCCAGATCTCGTCCCACGGGGTGTCCCGGTCGACGTGGTGGAACTGGTACAGGTCCACGTAGTCGGTTCGCAGCCGGCGCAGCGAGGCGTCGATGGCCCGGCGGATGTTGAGGGCCGACAGCTTGCCCTCGTTGGGCCAGTCGCCGGTGGCGCCGTAGAGCTTGGTGGCCAGCACGGTCCGCTCGCGGCGGTTGCCGCCGGTGGCGAACCAGTCGCCGATGATCTCCTCGGTGCGCCCGCGGCCGGCCTCGCCGCCGTAGACGTTGGCCGAGTCGAAGAAGTTGATGCCCTGCGCCAGGGCCTCGTCCATGATCGCGCGGCTTGTCGGCTCGTCGGTCTGCGGGCCGAAGTTCATCGTGCCAAGGCACAGCCGCGAGACGGACAGGCCGGTGCGGCCGAGGTGCGTGTACTCCATGCGATCCATCTTGCTGCGTGCCGCCCGCGAACGCAGGGGTGGGCCCGGATCCGGACCCACCCCTGCGTCACATGGAGATGCTCACACCCCGGCGGTCGACCGGATCCAGCTGCGGCTGGCCGCGACGCTGGCGTAGTTCTGCACGCCCTGGGGGTTGGAGCCGCTGTTGCCGGCGGTGGAGGCCACCCCGACCTGGACCCCGTTGGCCACCTCGGGCCCGCCGGAGTCGCCGTGCCAGGCGGCCCCGTTGATGCCGGTGCTGGCGATGGCCCGGCCGCCGTAGGCGTCCGTGCTCCGCCCGGTCACCCGGACGTTGGCGGTGCGCAGCACCGAGGCCGGCGGCGACTGGTTCAGCGTCCGGCCCCAGCCGTAGATCTGGTTGGTTGAACCGGTCGCCGGGTCGGCCGAGCCGAGCTGCATGTACGTCGTCTGCACGGCCGTGGCCAGGTGCAGCAGGGCGATGTCGCCGTTGGGCGAGGTGACCTGCCGGTCCACGGCCACGTTCGTGCCCTGGTCGAAGTTCACGTTGCCGACCTTGACGTGCATGCCGTTGCTGCTCTGGCAGTGGTGCGCGGTCATCACCCACTGCGGGGCGATGATCGTGCCCGAGCACTCGAAGCCGTCGAACTCGCTGCCGCCGCTGTTCCAGAACACCTGCGCGCCCCACGGGGCCGAGCTGACCTGGGTGCCGCCGATGATGTCGGGGCTGACGGCCGCCTCGGCCACGGGGGCGGCCAGCACGGCCGCCCCCACCAGTGCGGCCGCGATGACGCCGCGCATCACACCCCCGCGGTGTTGCGGATGAACGTCCGGCTGGCCGCGACGCTGGCGTAGTTCTGCGTGCCCTGCGGGTTGGAGCCGCTGTTGTTGCCGGTGGAGCAGACGCCGACCTGAACGCCGTTGGACACCTGCGGGCCGCCGGAGTCGCCGTGCCAAGCCGCGCCGTTGATGCCGGTGCTGGCGATCGCGGTGCCGCCGAACGCGTCGGTGCTGTGCCCGGTGACGCGCACGTTGGCGGTCTTCAGCACGGGGGAGGGCGGGTTGCTGCCCTGGGTGCGGCCCCAGCCGTAGATCTGGTTGGTGGAGCCGGTGGCCGGGTCGGCCGAGCCCAGCCGGCTGAACGTGGTGTTGATGGCGGTGGTCAGGTGCACCAGCAGGATGTCGCCGTTGGGCGAGGGGACCTGGCGGTCCACGGTGGCCCGCGTGCCCTGGCCCAGGTTCAGGCTGCCGACCAGGACGTACATGCCGGGGTTGTTCTGGCAGTGCTGCGCGGTGAGCACCCACTGCGGCGCGATGATGGTGCCGGAGCACTCGAAGCCGTTGCCGGAGCCGGCGTTGGTCCAGTAGATCTGGGCGCCGTAGGGGATGTTGCTGGCCGCGCCACCGCCGATGATGTTCGGGCTGGCACTGGCGGCGGTGGCCGGGGCCGCGGCGAGGCCGGCGGCCAGGGCCGCGCCGGCGATGGTTGCCGCGACGAGAGACTTGCGCATGATGGGATACCTTTCGGCGACTGGCAGGGACAGTCGTGCGTAAACCGAAAGCTAGCCCCGCTCGCACACCGGCGGCACCCGACGATCGTCGGTACCTTTTCCGCCGTTTTACCCGAGTTTGCGGAAGTCCCAGGAGACTACGGTGTGCGGCCGCAGGCGCAGCCACCCGTGCCGGCCGTCGTGGTGCATCTGGTCGCCGCCCATGTACTTGCGGGCGAACAACTTCTCCGGCTCCACCAGTTCCGGCACGTCCAGTCCGGTGCGGGGCGCCTCGCCGACGAACTCGACGGACCCTCGCAGCTCGGCCCCGCGCAGCTCCCCGTATTCCCGGCCGGCGTCGACCAGAACCGACACCTTGGGGTCCCGCTTGAGCTGGGCCCAGCGCTTGGCCCGGGTGATGGAGGTCAGCCACAGCGTCCGGTCGTGCCACAGGAACCACAGGGCGGTCAGGTGCGGCCCGTCGGGGCCGGACGTCGCCACCCGGCACGTCCGTTCGGCCGCCAGGAACTCGTCGAGTTCCGCGTCGCTCATGGCGATGCGTCGGCCACGCCGCTGTCCCGCTCCAAGTTCGCCAAGTCGCTGCTCTGCCACCGTTGTCCTCCGGCCAGTCCGTCGATCACGGCGCTCGCCTGGGCCACGATGCCGGTGATCAGTTCCGCACAGCTGGGCAGGTCCGTCAGCACGCCCACCACCTGGCCGGCAGCCAGCACGCCGGCGTCGGTGCGGCCCTGCACCAGCCCGGACCGCAGCAGCATCGGCGTGTTGGCGGCCATCAGGACCTGAGACCAGCTCAGCTCCCGGCCGTGCTTGAGCCGCCGCCCGTCGTCGATCATCGTCCGCCAGCTTAGCCCGGTCAACGCCCGGAACTTTCTGGCGTTGGCCAGCGCGCCGAGCAGCGACCGCAGCCGGCCGGTCCGCTCCAGCCGGTCGACCAGCTCGGTGCGCAACACCCGGTGGGGCAGGCCGTCCACTTTTGTTGTGACAACCGTTCCGTCCAGGCCTCTCACCAGGTAGAGCCGCTTGACCTCGTCCGGCACCGGACTGTCGCTGGTCAGCAGGAACCGGGTGCCCATGGCGATGCCGGCCGCGCCGTAGGCCAGCGCCGCGGCCAGGCCGCGCCCGTCGTAGAAGCCGCCGGCCGCCACCACGGGAATGTCGACGGCGTCGACCACGCTCGGTAACAGCAACGTCGTCGCGACCGCTCCCGTGTGGCCGCCGCCCTCGCCGCCCTGCACGACGACGGCGTCCGCGCCCCAGGCGGCGACCTTCTCGGCGTGCCGGACCGCGCCGATGGACGGCATCACCACGACGCCGTGGTCCTTGAGCTTGGTGATCAGATCCTTCTTGGGGGCCAAGGCGAACGAGGCCACCTTGACGCCGTGCCGGATCAGCAGGTCGACCCGCTCGGCGGCGTCGGCGGCGTCGGAGCGGAGGTTGACGCCGAACGGATTGGCGGTGCGGCGTCTGGTCTCCGCGATCGCCGCGTCCAGCTCCTCGAACGTCATCGTGGCCGAGGCGAGGATGCCCAGGCCGCCGGCGTTGGCCGTGGCCGACACCAGGCGCGGGCCGGCGACCCAGCCCATCCCGGTCTGCACCACGGGATGCCGGACGCCGGCCAGCCGGGTCAGCTCAGTCGCGAGCATGGTCGGGATCCAGCTTGTCGATCAGCTCCAGCTCCTGCCGGGACGGCTCGCGGGTGGCGCCGGCCTCGCCGATGTCCAGCGGGAACCCGGTGTTGTCCAGGACTTCGTCCACGGTGACGCCGGGATGCGTGGACACCAGCCGCATCGAGCCGTCCGGGGTGGCGAAGTCCAGCACGCACAGGTTGGTCACCACGCGGTGCACGTGGTGGAAGCCGCGGTCGTGGCCGACGCCGCTGACCACGTCGACCCGCGGCACGAAGACCCGCCGGCTGTGTTTGGGAACCCAGTAGCTGGTGCGGTGGTTGACGGTGTTGCCCGGCGCGCCACGGAAACCCAGCAGCTGCCGGGTCGGCTTCTCGTGCTCGCCGATGCAGGAGATGTTCTGGTTGCCGAAGCGGTCCAGCTGGTTGGCCCCCATCACCACGTGCCGGCGGCCGTGCGCGACGACGTCGAACACCTTGCGGTACGGCAGCCAGCCCTCGACCCCGTGCTCTCCCAACAGATACGCCTCGCCGTCGGACAACAGCAGGTCCGGCTCGCTGGTCAGCCGGGCCAGCTTGGCCCCCAGCTGCGGGACCAGGCCCATGGGGCTGGCCAGGATCTCGCCGGCGCCGAGGAACAGGTCGGCGCAGGCCGCGATGCAGACGTCGATGCGGCTCATGAGATCGCCTGCACAGCCAGTTGGTATCCGGTCTCGCCGCGGGACAGGAACCGGTCCACGAAGGAGGGCCAGAGCTCCTCGTCGGCGGCGGCTTTCGCGTAGTGGCGCTGGAAGGTCTCGTCGCGGCCGTAGTCCGGCACGCATGAGGTGAAGTGCGCGCCGTTGGGGGTTTCGACCACGCCGTCGACCATCATTCGGTTGGTGAGCAACGACTGCGGCGGCCCGTCGAGCTCGGCGGTGTCCACGATCCGTTCGCACGACAGGAAACGGCGCTTGGCCGCCATGCAGAACAGGTCGTCGAAGTACGGGTCGGGGCCGAGGTACTGGCCGTTGCCGTGCCGGTCGGCCCGGTTGAGGTGGATCAGCGCCACGTCCAGCGTCAACGCCGGCATGGCCACCAGTTCCTCGTCGTCATAAGGAGAGCGCACGGTCTTCAGGTCGGGATTGACCCGCATGACGTCGGAGCCGAGGCCGGCCCTGATCGGCAGGAACGGCAGCCGGTGCGAGGCGGCCAGCAGTCCACTGTAGAGCATGCCCTCGTCGTACTCGCCGACCTCGATGCCGCCCTGCTGGCGCAGGCGCTGGAACCAGGGGTCGTAGGCGATGCTGTCCAGGGACACGAAACCGAACACCAGCCGGCGGACTTTGCCGGCGGCGCAGAGCAATCCGACGTCCGGGCCGCCGTAGGACACGATCGTCAGGTCCCGCACGGGCGAGTCGAGAACGGCCCGCACCAGGGCCATCGGTTTGCGCCGCGAGCCCCAGCCGCCGATGCCGACGGTCATGCCGTCGGACAGCTCGGCCGCCACCTCGGCGGCGCTCATCCGCTTGTCCCGCATGTCATCCCTCCAGGAAGGCCCGCCGCGCCTCGTCGGACACGCCGGACAGGTTCAGCTCGAAGGTGAAGCCCTGCTCGTAGCGGTAGCTGCGGTGCACGTGCTGCGGGTCGATGCCGTTGAGCGCCTCCTTGGCGCAGCGGATCACCCGGGTGTCCTTGGCCGCGATCTCCTCGGCCAGCGCCATCGCCGCCGCGTCCAGGCCCGGCGGCGGCACCACCTCGTACACCGAGCCGTGGTGGTGCAGCTGCGCGGCGGAGATCCGCCGGGCCGTGTAGTACAGGGCGCGCAGGAGATGCGGCGGCACCATCCGGGCCAGGTGGGTGGCCGCGCCGAGCGCGCCGCGGTCCACCTCGGGCAGCCCGAAGGTCGCATCCGTCGACGCCACAACGATGTCCGCGTTGCCGACGAGGCCGATGCCGCCGCCGAGGCAGAAGCCGTTGACCGCGACCACCACCGGCACCTCGCAGTCGTAGACCGCCGCGAACGCCGCCGCGCAGCCCCGGTTCGCGCCGATCAGCGCGTCGAAACCGGACGTGCGCTGGATTTCCTTGATGTCCACGCCGGCGCAGAAGCCCCGGCCCTCGGCCCGCAGCACGACCGCGTGGGTTTCCGGTCTGCGGCCGGCCGCGGTGAGCGCGTCGGCCAGGTCGAACCAGCCGCGCACCGGGACCGCGTTCACCGGCGGGTAGTCGATGGTGATCACGGTGACGCCGGATCCGGTGTGGCTGCTGGAGATGCCCATCGGCACTCCTTCCCAACCTAGCGGTTGCTTGGTACGGTAACAGGCATCGGCTGACCTTGGAAGTGCCCATGGAACTGACCGGGAAAGTGGTGCTGGTGACCGGCGGCACCCGAGGCGTGGGGGCCGGCATCGCCCGGGTGTTCCGCGCCGCCGGCGCGACCGTGATCACCTGCGCCCGCCGGCCGCCCGAGCCCGGCGACCCCGACTTCCGGCCCTGTGACGTGCGGGAACCCGAGCAGGTCGGGGCCTTGGTCGACGGCATCGTCGATGCCTACGGCCGGCTGGACGTCGTGGTCAACAACGCCGGCGGGGCCCCGCACGCGGCCGCCGCCGAGGCCTCGCCCCGGTTCCACGCCAAGATCGTCGAGCTGAACCTGTTGGCGCCGCTGCTGGTCTCGCAGGCGGCCAACCGGGTCATGCAGGCCCAGCCGGACGGCGGCGTGATCGTCATGGTCGGCAGTGTCAGCGGCCGGCGGCCCTCGCCCGGCACGGCCGGCTACGGCGCGGCCAAGGCCGGCCTGGACAGCCTCACCGGCAGCCTGGCCGTGGAATGGGCCCCCAAGGTCCGGGTCAACGCGCTGGCCGTCGGGCCGGTGCGCACCGAGCTGTCCGACGTGCACTTCCCCGACCTCGCCGCCGTGGCGAAAACCGTGCCGCTGGGGCGGCTGGCCGAGCCCGAGGACGTCGGCAACTGCGCCCTGTTCCTGGCTTCCCCGCTGGCTTCCTACGTCTCCGGCGCCACGCTGCTCGTGCACGGCGGCGGCGAGTGGCCGGCTTTCCTCACCGTGCAGTCTCAATCGGACCTGGGAGATCGATGAGCAGGGTCGTGATCGTCACCGGCGCTGGGCGCGGCATCGGCCGGGCCCACGCGCTCGCCTTCGCCGCCGCCGGCTACTGCGTGGTCGTCAACGATCTCGACGACGCCGCCGAGGAGGTCGCCGCCGAGGTGGGCGGTGTGGTCAACCGCGACGACGTCGCCGACTGGGACGGCGCGGCCCGGCTGATCGACACCGCGCTGGATTCCTTCGGGCGGCTGGATGTTCTGGTCAACAACGCCGGCTTCGTCCGGGACCGGATGCTGGTCAACCTCAGCGAGTCCGAGTGGGACGACGTCGTCCGCGTGCACCTGAAGGGGCACTTCGCCCCGCTGCGGCACGCCGCCGCGCACTGGCGGGCCCGGCACAAGGCCGGCACGCCGACGGCGGCCCGGGTGATCAACACGACCTCGGGCGCGGGCCTGCTGGGCAGCGTCGGGCAGGGCAACTACTCCGCCGCGAAGGCCGGCATCCTGGGCCTGACCTTTGTTGCCGCGTCGGAACTCGCCCGCTACGGCGTGACCGTCAACGCCATCGCCCCGGCGGCCCGCACCCGGATGACCGCCGACACCTTCGCCGCCCAGATGGCCGCCCCCGAGACCGGATTCGACGCCATGGCCCCGGAAAACGTGTCGCCGCTGGTGGTCTGGCTCGGCAGCGAGGACGCCGGCGACGTCAGCGGACGGGTCTTCGAGGTCGACGGCGGCCGCATCTGCCTGGCCGACGGCTGGCGGCGTGGGCCGACCGTGGAGCGCGAAGAGCGCTGGCCCGTGGACGAGGTCGGGCCGGCGGTGCGGGCCCTGCTGGACAAGGCCGCGCCGCCGGAGCCGGTCTACGGGGCGTGATGCTCGACCGCGCACCACACCGGACGTCGTGCTGATGGACGCTGCCTAACCGACCTCGTAGGAGGTGGGCGGCCGGGTGCCGTCGACGTCGGTGAAGCCGTAGCGCTGCGACAGGGCGGCAGTGGTCTCGACGCCGCCGGTCCGCTCCAGCCGCACCGGATCTGTGGCCAGGCCGACCACCGCGCGTCCGATGAACCGCGGCGTCTCGGCCATGTTCACGTCGAGCGCCCGGCCGTCCGGGAAGTCCAGCACCTGGCGGCCGTCGTCGGTGGTGCGGGCGGCGGCGAGCAGGAACTCGGTGCGCACCAGCCCCGGCCAGAGCGAGAACACCGCCACACCGCGGAGTTTGAGCTGCGTGGCCATCTCCGCGGCCAGCCGGTCGGTGGCCGTCTTGCCGACGGCGTAGGCCACGTTCGGCACCTGCTGGCCCGGGGACGACACGGTGACGATCAGGCCGCCGGCCGGCAGCAGCGGCACCGCGTGCACCGCCGTCACGTAGGCCGCCCGGGTGCCGAGGCCGATCACCCGGTCCCAGCTGTCGATCGGCAGCTCCCAGAACGGGCGCGCCAGCCAGCCGGCCAGGTCGGGCGAGCAGAAGGCGCTGTTGACCAGGATGTCGATCTTGCCCTGCTCGTCGGAGACCCGGTCGAACAGCGCCGCCGTCTGCCCGTCGTCGAGGATGTCCGCCGGTGCCGCGATGCCGACGCCGCCGGCCGCGGTCACCGCCGCCGCGGTCTCGGCCAGCGGCTCGGCGCCGCGTGCCACCACGTACACCGTGGCGCCGGCCGCCCCCAACTCGACGGCGATTCCCTTGCCCACACCACGACTCGCGCCGGTGACCACGGCGACCTGGCCCCTGAGATCCATCCCACCAAGCTACGTGATCACGCGCCCTGTTTGCGGGCCCGCACCGAGAACGTCACCGGCGTCGCCTCGTCGCCCTCGCCGAACCGCTCCAGCGTGAAGCCGACGTCCGTGAAGGCGTTGAGCAGCTTGGACATCGGCCAGTGCGCCGCCCCCACCCGGTTGCGCACCCCCCGATCCGTCCACGACTTCTTCGTCCAGCTCCCGTCGCCGTAGCCCGCGCCGATCACGATGTTGTCCGGATCCGACCGGTCCGCGAAGTGCCCGCAGAAACACGGATGCACCCCGATGTGCACGAAGATCCCGCCCGGCCGCAGCACCCGGCGCACCTCCCTGAGCACAGTCGGATACCCCGGCATGTCGGTGTGCGCCATCACCGACACCACCGCCGGCAGCGAATCGCTCGGGAACGGCAGATGCTCGGCGTCGGCCCGCAGCACCGGCAGCCGATCCATCGCGTAGCCCAACATCCCGGTCGACAGGTCCACCCCGATCGGCGTCCACCCCAGCGCCTTCACCGCCGCCGCGTGCGCCCCCGTGCCGCACCCGACCTCCAGGCACACCCCGGTGCCCTTGCCGAGCAGGTCGACGAGCTGCCGGGACAAACCAGGCAATGACGTGAAAATCTGGGGCTCGAAAATCTGCTCGTACCAGTCGGCTATCTCGTCATATACGGCCTTCACCCCGTCCACGCTGGCGTGAACGGGGTGCCGTGGCAACCGTGTTCGCTACTGGATGACCATCACCGGCTCGGGGGTGAAGCGGATGTCGGCGAGGGCGCCGGGGCGCAGGTCGACGGCGGCGGAGCTGGGGAGGTCGCTGTCGATCTCGGAGCCGTCGGCCAGTTCCACGGTGACGCGGGTGACGGGGCCGCGGAAGCTGCTGCGGGCCACTCGGACCGTGCCGGCGGTGGCCGGTGTGAGCAGCACGGACTCGGGGCGCACCAGGGCGGTGACCCTGGCGCCGGCGGGGACCTCGGGCGGCTGGGTGACGGCCAGGCGCTGGCCGAGGACCTCGACCTCGGCGCCGGAGGCGATGGCGGCGATGCGGTTCATGGCGCCGACGAAGGCGGCCACGAACGGGGTGGCGGGACGGGTGTAGACCTCGTCGGGGGAGGCGCACTGCTCCAACCGGCCGGCGTTCATCACGGCGACCCGGTCGGACATGCTCAGGGCCTCCTCCTGGTCGTGCGTGACGAACAGGGTGGTGATGCCCAGACGTTGTTGCAGGCCACGGATCTCGTCGCGCAGCTGCACCCGGACCTTTGCGTCCAAAGCGGACAGTGGCTCGTCCAGCAGCAGCACCTTGGGCTCGATGGCCAGGGCCCGGGCCAGCGCCACCCGTTGCTGCTGGCCGCCGGACATCTCGGTGGCGTAGCGGTCGAAATGCTGGTTGAGGCCGACGAGTTCCAGCAGCTCGCCGGCGCGCTTGCGGCGCTGCGCCGGGGAAACGCCACGCAGGCGGAGGCCGAACGCGACGTTCTCGCCGGCGGTCAGGTTGGGGAACAGGCTGTAGGACTGGAACACCATGGCCATGTCCCGCTTGTTGGCCGGCACCTTGCTGATGTCCTTGCCGTCCACCAGAACCGCGCCGGCGTCGCTGTGCTCCAGCCCGGCCACGATGCGCAGCGCGGTGGTCTTGCCGCAGCCGGACGGGCCGAGCAGGCTGACCAGCTCGCCGGGCGCGATGTCCAGGTCCAGCCCGTCCAGCGCGAGCACCTGGCCGTAGCCGCGGCGCAGGCCGGCCAGCCGGACCGGACTGCCCGGCTTGGCCTCGGTGCTGGGATCGATGGTGGCGGTCATCGGGACCTCCCGGTGCGGCGGGCGCCGCGCTGCCCGAACACGGACATCAGCAGCAGCAACGCCCAGGTGACGATCAGGATCAGCATCGAGGCCGCGGTGGCGACCTCGCCGTCCTGCTGCCCGGCCTGGACCGTCCAGACCGGCAGGGTGTTCATCAGCAGCAGGTTGGCGATGGTGAACTCGCCCAGCACCATCGCCGCGCTCAGGATGGAGGCGTTGAGGATGGCGGTGCGCAGGTTGGGCACCACCACCCGCAGCAGCACGGTCAGCCAGCTCGCGCCGAGATTGCGGCCGGCTTCCACCAGCGTGGTCAGCGGAATCGCCGACAGGCCGGCGTCGAGCGTGCGATAGGTGAACGGCAGCGCCAGCACCACGTACTCCAGCGCCAGGATCACCGGAGTGCCGGTGATCCAGCTCGGGCCGCCGCGGAAGGCCACCAGCACGCCGTTGGCCAGCACCACCGCGGGGATCACCAGCGGCAGCACGCAGATCGCCTCGATCAGCCGGCGGAGCTTGGGCAGTCGCAGGTGGACCCACGCGGTGGTGGGCACCATCAGCACCAGCGTGATCACCACGGTCCCGGCGGCCAGCTCGAGGGAGGTGATCAGGTTGTCCAGGAAACCGGGCTGCCCGAACAGGTTCTCCCACGTCGACAGGTCGTGGGTGTCGTGCACGCCCCGCAGGCTGAACTCCACCGACGCGGCGATCGGCACGAGAAAGTACAGCGCGGCCAGGATCAGCACCAGCCACGCGACAACGCGTCCCCGGCCGAGCTTGCGGCGGGGACCCTGGGTGGCGACGGTCAGATCGGCAACCGCGGTCATCGCAACCACCTCGACGTCCGGCGCTGCATCCAGGCGTAGCCGGCCAGCGCCAGGCCGACGATGAGGATCATGCCCAGCCCCAGCGCGTTGCCGAGATTCTCCTGGCCCACGGCCACGTTGCCGGACATCACCGCGGCGATCTGGATCGGCACCAGGGCAATGATGCCGTTGGTCAGCGCGGCCGCCGTCGCGTACGCGGCGAAAGCGTTGGCGAACAACAACATCAGCGCGCCCAGGAACGGCGGCAGCAGCAGCGGGCCGCCGACCAGCCGCCAGTACTGCCAGCGGCTCGCGCCCAGGTTGCTGGCCGCCTCCTGCCACTGCGGACGCAGACCCTCCAGCGCCGGGAAGATCACCAGCACCATCAGCGGGATCTGGAAGTACAGGTACACCAGCGTGATCCCGGCGAAGCCGAACAGGCTGAAGCCGGTGATGTCCAGCCCCAGCGCGCCCAGCCACTTGGTCACCAGACCCTGGCTGCCGATGGCCGCGATGAAGGCGAAGGCCAGCGGCACGCCGGCGAAATAGGCCAGCACGCCGGAAGCCGTGGACACCACCTGGCGCAGCACGCCGCCGGGCGGGGAGGCGCTCACCGCGAAGGCGATGGCCAGCCCGACGACCGCGCCGATCACCGCCGTCAGCGCGGAGATCTCCGTGCTGACCACAAAAGCGTGCAGATACGGGTCGCCGACGGCGGCGCCGATGTTGCTCAGCGTCCAGCCGCCGCCGTCGTCCTGGAACGCGCCGACGACCACGGACACCGTCGGCACGCCCAGGAAAACCGCCACATAGGCCAGAAACGGCAGCAGCCCGAGCAGATCGAGCCGCCGCCGGTTCCGGAAGGCCTGGTCAGCCAACGGTCTTCGCCCAGTTGTCGGCGATGACCTTCTTGGCCGCGTCCAGCTGCGCCTCGGTCGGGAACGGCGAGTCGCCGCTGACCTGGGGCAGCGCGTCCAACAGGGTCTTGTCCACGGTGCCGGCCGACTGCATGGCGGCCAGCTCGACCGGACGGGCCCAGCCCTTCAGGAACCCGTTCTGGCCCTCGGCCGAGTACAGGTACTCCTCCCACAGCCGGGCCGCGGCCGGGTGCGGGGCGGTGGCGCTGATGGCCTGGTTGTAGTAGTTGGCGTACAGGCCGTCCTTGGGCACGGCGACCTTCCAGTCCACCTTGCCCTTCAGGGTGTTGGCCGCCGACACCTGGAGGTAGTCCCAGTCGATGGTGATCGGCGTCTGGCCGGACTGGATGGTGGCCTGGGTGGCGCCGACCGGGATGAAGTTGCCGGACTTCTTGAGCTGGCCGAAGAAGTCGATGCCCGGCTGGATGTCGTCGGCGTTGCCGCCCTTGGCCAGCGACGCGGCGAACACGCCGGCGAAGGCCGCGCCGGCCTTGGTCGGGTCGCCGTTGAGCGCCACCTTGCCCTTGTACTCGGGCTTGGCCAGGTCGGCGAAGGAGGTCGGCGGGGTGGTGATCTGCTTGGCGTCGTAGCCGATCGAGATGTAGCCGCCGTAGTCGTTGTACCAGCGGCCCTGCGCGTCCTTCTGCGAGTCCGGGATGTCCTTCCACGACGCGACCTGGTACGGGGCCAGCAGGTTGGCGCCGGCGGCCGAGAGCGCGAACGAGGAGCCCAGGTCGAGCACGTCGGGCGCGCGGTCCTGGCCCTTGAGCTGCTTGACCGCGTTGATCTCGTCCTGGCTGCTGCCGTCCGGGTTGGCGTCGGTGATCTTGATGCCGTACTTCATGGTGAAGTTGTCCATCAGGTCGCCGTAACCGGCCCAGGTGCGCGGCAGCGTGATCACGTTCAGCGTGCCCTCGGCCTTGGCCGCGGCCACCAGGGCGTCCATGCCGCCCAGGTCGGCGGCGGTCTTGGCGGTGGCGGCCTTGCTGGTGGCGCCACTGCTCGCGTTCGACGAGGAGCCGCATGCGGTGGCGGCCAGCGCGACGATCGCCAGCAGACCGGCCGCGAGGGCGGTACGGCTTCTGTTCACGGGGACTCCCAGGGAGTACGGGAAGGACTGGCGGCAGACTTGTTCACCGAACTGACCACTTGGCTAGATAAGTCGGAACATGCTTGGACAGGAAGGTGAACGGTGGATGTCGGGTTGCCCTCACCGCGGGTGACCGACCGGTTGCGGGTTACGGTGCAGGGCATGGGGACCACGCTCTACCGCCGAGTGGCCGAGGACATCAAGGCAGCCATCGTCTCCGGGGCATACCAGGCGGGAGCCCGACTTCCGTCCGAATCGGAGCTGGCCGCCCGCTACGGCGCCTCCCGCGGCACGATCCGGCAGGCCTTCGCCGCGCTGGCCGCCGACGGCGTGATCTCGTCCCGGCAGGGCGCGCGGCGCATCGTGCTCGGCGGGCCGCGGTTGCAGACGTTCAACGAGCTGGTCAGCTTCTCCCGCTGGGCCCGGGCCATCGGCGAGAAGCCGGCCGGCCGGGTGGAGCGGCTGGAGCTGCGGGCGGCCAGCGAGCAGGAGTGCGGGCAGCTGGAGGTGCCGCTGGGCAGCCGGGTCTACCACCTGACCCGGGTCCGCTCCCTGTCCGGCCGGCCGGTGATGATCGAGCGCACCGCCTACCGGGAGCCGGTCGGGGCCATGGTCGCCGGCATGGACCTGGACGTCGTGTCGATCACCGAGCGGCTGGAGGACCTCGGCGTGATCTTCGCCGACGCCGAGCACCAGATCGACGCCGTGGCCGCCACCGCCGAGGACGCCCGGCTGCTGGCCGTCCGGCCCCGGGCGCCGCTGCTGCGCGAACGCCGACGCACCGCCGACCCCAACGGCGTGATGCTGGAGTGGTCCGACGACCGCTACGTCGGCGACGCCGTGGCCTTCACCGTCCGCAACTCCGCCAGCACCAAGTCCCTGTCCAGGCTGCCGTCCCCCCGCTGACCGCGTCCCGACACTCGGCGCAGCGGCAGTTGTCCCGCAGCCACTCGGGGGATAACCCCAGACTTGTCACCATGTTCAGACCGGGTGGCAGCCACGCGAGGACCGGGCGAACGGGGGATGTCAGATGCGTTCCAGAATGCTGCCGGTGCCCAGCGCGCCGCCCGCGCACATGGAGATCAGCGCGGTCGAGGCGTCCCGGCGCTCCAACTCGTGCAGCGCGGTGGTGATCAGCCGGGTGCCGGTGCTGCCGACCGGGTGGCCGATGGCGATCGCGCCGCCGTTGACGTTGACCTTGGCCGGATCCGGCCGGTGCACCGCCTGCCAGGACAGCACCACCGAGGCGAAGGCCTCGTTGACCTCGAACAGGTCGAGGTCGCCGATCGTCATGCCGCTGCGCTCCAACACCCGGCTGGTGGCGGCGACCGGCCCGTCCAGGTGGTAGTAGGGCTCCGCGCCGACCAGACACTGCGAGACGATCCGGGCACGGGGCGTGAGCCCCAGGTCCTTGGCGCGTTCGGCGGACACCATCAGCACGGCGCTGGCCCCGTCGGAGATCTGCGACGACGTGCCGGCGGTGTGCACGCCGTCCTCCAGCACGGGCTTGAGCCGGCCCAGCGCCTCCATGCTCGTCTCGCGCAGCCCCTGGTCGATGTCGACGCCCTTCACCGGCACGACCTCGTCCCGGAACCGGCCGGCGTCCCAGGCGGCGCGGGCGAGTTGCTGCGACCGCAACCCGAACGCGTCGACGTCCTCACGGGTGATGCCGCGCCGCTGGGCGACCCGCTCCGCCGCCAGGTACTGGTTGGGCAGGTCGATGTCCCACGACTCCGGCCGCGGCGTGCCGGCGTCGGTGCCTACGTTGCTACGCAAGGGAACCCGGCTCATCGCCTCCACGCCGCAGGCGATGCCGACGTCGATCGCGCCGATGGCGATCAGGCCGGCGATCAGGTGCGTGGACTGCTGGGCCGAGCCGCACTGGCAGTCCACCGTCGTGCACCCGGCGCCCTGCGGCAGGCCGGCGTGCAGCCAGGCCGTTCGGGTGATGTTGTTCGACTGCTCTCCAGCCTGGGTGACGCAGCCGCCGATGACCTGGTCGACCAGAGCCGGATCGATGCCGGCCCGGTCGACCACCGCCTGCTGGGCCGCGCCCAGCAGCTCGGCGGCGTGCAGGCCGGACAGCCAGCCGCCGCGCCTGCCGATCGGCGTCCGCGCCGCCGCCACGATCACCGGGGTGCCCATGCCCTCAAAACTAGAACAGGTTCTCGTCCGTTGCAATGGTCATTTGAGCAGCAGGGTTCCGCTAGTTAACGCTGTATGCTAGGAACGTCGTAGAACCCGTTCCACGCACGACGAAGTGCCTGGAGGCAACGTGGTACCCGACGGCTACGACTTCACCGATCCCGACATCTACGCCAACGGCGTGCCACACCAGCATTTCGCGGAGCTGCGCAGGACCGCGCCGGTGTGGTGGAACGCCCAACCGACCGGGTGCGCCGGCTTCGGCGACGGCGGCTTCTGGGTCGCCACCCGGCACGCCGACGTGCGGGAGATCTCCCGCCGCAGCGACGTGTTCTCCTCGTGGGCCAACGGCGCGATCGTCCGCTTCGGCCACGAGATGACCGCCGAGCGGATGGACATGATCAGGCTGATCATGCTCAACCAGGATCCGCCCCAGCACACCAAGGTCCGCGGCATCGTGTCCCGCGGCTTCACCCCCAAGTCGATCAACTCCCTGCGCGACGCGCTGCGCGAGCGGGCCGAGCGCATCGTCGACGAGGCGGTGGCCCGCGGCAGCGGCGACTTCGTCACCGAGGTCGCCTGCGAGCTGCCGTTGCAGGCCATCGCCGAGCTGCTGGGCGTGCCGCAGGAGGACCGGCGCAAGATCTTCGACTGGTCCAACCAGATGATCTCCTACGACGATCCCGAGTACGAGCTCGAGCCGGAGGCGGCCAGCGTCGAGCTCATCGGCTACGCCTGGAACATGGCCGAGCAGCGCCGGGCCTGCCCGATGGACGACATCGTCACCAAGCTGGTGCAGGCCGACGTGGACGGCGAGGCGCTGGGCTCCGACCAGTTCGGCTTCTTCGTGCTGCTGCTGGCCGTGGCCGGCAACGAGACCACGCGCAACGCCATCACCCACGGCATGGCCGCGTTCCTGGAGCACCCCGAGCAGTGGGAGCGGTTCAAGGCCGAGCGCACCGCCACCGCCGCCGACGAGATCGTCCGCTGGGCCACCCCGGTGGTCGCCTTCCAGCGCACCGCCACCCAGGACGTGGAGATCGGCGGCGTGACGATCAAGGAGGGGCAGCGGGTGGGCATGTACTACAGCTCCGCCAACTTCGACCCCGACGTCTTCGACGACCCGCACACCTTCGACATCGGCCGGGACCCCAACCCCCACCTGGGCTTCGGCGGCAGCGGCACGCACTACTGCCTCGGCGCCAACCTGGCCCGGCTGGAGATCGAGCTGATCTTCAACGCCATCGCCGACCGCATGCCCGACATCCGCAAGCTGGCCGAGCCCGAGCGCCTGCGCTCCGGCTGGCTCAACGGCATCAAACACTTCCCCGTCGCCTACGGCTGACCCTCTTCCTCACGTGAGTGGCTCATTTCGCCCCAGAAGCGAAGTGAGCCACTCACGTGCGCCTTTTTGCCTCACGTGAGTGGCTCAGGTGGCGCTGGAGCGCAAGTAAGCCACTCACGTGCGTGCGGTCTGCTTTGCTCGGTCGTGAACACGAGTGCGGGGTGCGACCAAGTAGAGACGTGATGACAGCAATCGACGAGGGGGCGCCGCCGGGCCAGCTGGCGGACATCGAGCAGCTGTTCGAGGCGCATGCCGACGATCTGCACCGCTATCTGGGCAGACTCGTCGGCAGCGTGGCCGACGACCTGGTCGCGGACACGTTCGTCGCGGCGCTCAGGGGCCGCGACGGCTTCGACCCTGCTCGGGCGTCGGCGCGGGCGTGGCTGTTCGGCATCGCCAACAACCTCGCCCGCAACCACTTGCGCCGGCGCAAACGTGAACATGCGGCCGTGGCCCGGCTGATGGACGCCGCCCGGGCCGGCACGGTCCTCCTCGGTGCGCGTCGCCGTCGTGGACAAAATCGGTGTCGCGCCTCGGTAGCCTGGATTCATGGTGACGGAACGGCTCGCGCGGGCGATCGGGAGACCGGTCGTCCGCGCGACGCCGTTCGCCGGTCGGGGTTACACGCCGGCGCGGCGGATGATCGTGGAACTGTCCGACGGCACAACGGTGTTCGCCAAGCAGGGCGTGAACGAGCACACCGCCGGCTGCATCCGCGCCGAACTGCCGATCTACCGGCAGGTGCGGGGCACTTTCATGCCGGCGATGCTGGGCTGGGACGACGACGGCGGGGACGAGCCGATCCTGGTGCTGGAGGACCTGTCCCACGCGGTCTGGCCGCCGCCGTGGACGCCGGAGCGGGCGCGTCGGGTCGTGGACACCATCGTCGAGATCGGCGAGCAGCCGGTCCCGGACGGGCTCACGCCGCTGGACGCCGAGTGGGTGGCTGGCGGCTGGCGTGAGGTGGCGGAGGACCCGGAACCCTTTCTGTCGCTGGGAATGTGCGACTCGGCGTGGCTGGAGCGGGCGTTGCCGACGCTGCTGGCCGCCGCCGATGCCGCGCCGGTCAAGGGGGATCGCCTGCTGCACCTGGACGTCCGCAGTGACAACCTGTGTTTTGACGCCGACCGCACGCTGTTTGTCGACTGGAACCACGCCAGCCTGGGCAATCCCGAGGTCGACATCGCCTTCCTCATGCCCAGCATGGTGTCCGAGGGCGGCCCGCCGCTGGAGCGGGTGGCGCCGGAGCTGACCGCGGTGGTGGCCGGCTTCTTCGCCAAGTACGCGGGGCTGCCGCCGGTGCCGGGCGCGCCGGGCATCCGCGAGGTGCAGCGCGCGCAGCTGGAGGTCGCGCTGCCGTGGGCGATCCGGGCGCTAGGCCTTGGCGCGTAGGGTTTTCATCGCGCGGTCCATCTCCCAGTGCGCCCGGACCGAGCGGATCAGGCCGTCCTCGCCGATCCGGTAGACGAACACGCCGTCGGTGTCCATCACGTTGTCGCCGGGCAGGTGGATCGTGATGGTGCCGACGTTGGCGCACTCCAGGCCGTTGGCGTACGAGTCGACCATGGTGAAGTCGAAGCCCTCGGCCAGCGCGATCGCCTTGTCCCAGAAGGCCCCGATGGCCTCGTGGCCGTGGTGCCCGCGGCCGTCGGGGTCGAACGGGGAGGGCCCCACCGGGTCCTCAACGCTGCCGTCCAGGGCGAACAGGGAGATCCACTTCTCCTTGGCCCCGGCCACCACCGCCTCCATCGACCGCCAGGAGGCCAGCCGGGCCGGATGCTCCACAGTGGACGCCCGCCAGTCGATCATGCCGTCACCCGCTCGATCACGTCGTGGGTGAAGCGCCGGATGGCGTCCTGCTTGGCCTCGAGTTCGCCGTCGAAGCCGATGCCGTAGTTCATCCACGGCATCACGATCACGTCGGTGACGCCGGCCTCGAACAGGTCCCGATAGCCGTCCACGCCGAACTTGTCGATGCACACCGACTGGATCTCGAACGGCTCGTCGGCCCGCCCGCACTCGGCCCGCAGCTCGGCCAGGCGGTCGATGACCTGCCGCAGGTCGTCGAACTTGATCATCGCCGAGGTCCAGCCGTCGCCGACCCGCGCCGCGCGGCGCAGTCCGGCCTCGGTGTGGCCGCCAACGTAGATCGGCACCGGCTGTCGAGGTGCGGGGCTGATCTGGAGCTTGTCGAAGTCGTAGAACCTGCCGTGGTAGTCGACCATGCCGCCGGCCAGGATCAGTTGCAGCACCTCGATCATCTCGTCGCACCGCGGCCCCCGGTGCGCGTATTCCGTGCCGCACCAGGCGAATTCCTCCGGCGACCAGCCCAGGCCGACGCCCAGCCCGAAGCGGTCGTTCGTCAGGTTGGCCACCGAGCCCACCTGCCGGGCCAGCAGCACCGGATTGCGGGAGCCGAGCTTGAGCACCTGGGTGTAGAAGCGGATCGTGCTGGTGGCGGTGCCCATCGCCGCCGCCGCGATCAGCGGGTCCACCCACGGCGTGTCGGCGTTCCAGAACCGTGAGCCGTCCGGAGTGTACGGATAGTCGGCGGACACCTTTTCCGAGTAGAACAGGGAATCCGGCAGCGCGACCGAGGCGAAGCCGCACTCCTCGGCCGTCTTGGCCAGCTCCACCAGCTGGTCCAGCGGATTCATCGCCACCGCAAGCGTGAACTTCACCGCGCACCCGGCCTTTCCGATCCGACCACCCAGAGCGAGAAGTACTGCGAGCCGCCGCCGTAGGCGTGGCCCAGGGCGACCCGCGCGCCGTCCACCTGGTGCTCGCCGGCCCGGCCCAGCACCTGCATCGCGGCCTCGGCATAGCGCAGCAGCCCGGACGCGCCGATCGGATTGGACGACAGCACGCCGCCGGACGGGTTCACCGGCAGCCGCCCGCCGATCGCGGTCTCGCCGGCCTCGGTGAACTTCCAGCCCTGGCCCTCCTCGGTGAAACCGAGGTTCTCCAACCACATCGGCTCGAACCACGAGAACGGCACGTAGATCTCGGCGACGTCCACTTCGGACACCGGGTCCTTGATCCCGGCCTGCTTCCACAGCGCCGCCGCCGCGTCCTTGCCGGCCTGCGGGCTGACCTGGTCGCGGCCGGCGAACGTGGTCGGCTCGGTCCGCATCGCCGTGGCGTGGATCCACGCCGCCGGGCGGCCCTTGGCCGTCTGCTCGTCGGCGATCACCACCGCGGCCGCGCCGTCCGAGGACGGACACGTTTCGTCGTAGCGGATCGGGTCCCACAGCATCTTCGACGCCTGCACCGATTCCACCGTGATATCGGCCTGCCGCAGATGCGCGTACGGATTGAGCGCGCCGTTGCGGCGGTCCTTGGCGGCCACGATCGCGCCGACGTGGTTGGGCGCGCCGGACCGCCGGATGTAGGACCGCACGTGCGGCGCGAAGTAGCCGCCCGCCCCGGCGCCGACCGGCATGTGGAACGGGGGCATGACCGACAGCGCCCACATGGCGTTGGACTCGGACTGCTTCTCGAACGCCACCGCCAGCACCCGGCGGTGCACGCCCGACTGCACCAGGCTGGCCGCCACGTTGCCGGTGGAGCCGCCGACCGACCCGGCGGTGTGCACGCGCAGCAACGGTTTCCCGGTCGCGCCGAGCGCGTCGGCCAGGAACAGCTCGGGCATCATGACGCCCTCGAACAGGTCCGGGGCCTTGCCCAGCACCACGGCGTCGATGTCGGCCCAGTCGGTCCCGGCGTCGGCCATCGCCCGGTCGATCGCCTCCCGGCACAGGCCGGCCATGGACACGTCCAGGCGTTTGGCGGTGTGGTGGGTCTGACCGGTTCCGATCACGGCCGCGAGTTGCGCGCCCATCAGCGTCCCTCCAGCACGCACACGAGATTCTGTTGCAGCAGCGGGCCGCTGGTCGCGTGGGCCAGCGCCTTGTCGGCCCGGCCGGCGGTGATCTCGCCCGCCGCGGCCCCGATGCGGACCAGGCCGGCGGCGAACATCGGGTGCCCGGCCAGCGCGCCGCCGGACGGGTTGACCCGCACCTCCTCGCCCAGCCCGAATGCCTGGCGCAGCAGGATTTCCTGGTGGGTGAACGGCGCGTGCAGCTCGGCCACCTGCACGCCGTCCACGCCGGCCGCCTTGGCCGCCGCGATCGTCGATGGCGAGGTGGTCAGATCCCGCGCGCCCAGCAGGGGAGTGTCGACGCGGTGCTCGAAGCCGGTGATCCACGCCGGCCGCTCGCACAGGTCCCGGGCCCGGTCGCCCGACGCCAGGATGATCGCCGCCGCGCCGTCGGTGATCGGCGCGCAGTCGTGGGCTCGCAACGGATCCGCGAGATACGGCTGTTTCAGCAGCTCATCGGCGGTCGTCTCGCCGGCCAGCTGAGCGTCCGGATTGGACAGTGCGGCCCGGCGGCTGGCCGCCGCCACCTCGGCCATGTCGGCCTCGGTCCACAACCCGGCGTCGATCCCCAACCGGGCCTGAAGTCCAGCAACACCAACGGAATCCGGCCACAGTGGCGTCACCAGGTAGGGATCCATCTGCATGGCCAGCACCCGCCGCAGCTCGCCGGCCGAGGACTTGCCGAAGCCGTACACCAGCGCGGTCTCGACCTCGCCGGTGCGGATCTTCACCCACGCCTCGTACAGCGCCCACGCGGCGTCCATCTCCACGTGCGACTCCATGATCGGCGGGAAGGCGCCGATGGCGTCGACCGCCGCGATGAACGAGAACGCCCGCCCGGCCAGGTAGTCCGACGATCCCGAGCACCAGAACCCGATGTCCTGCTTGGCCAGGCCGGTGTCGGCGAGCAGCCGGTGGAACACCGGCACCAGCATCTCGACGCCGTTGGTGGTGCCGGATGTGCGGCGCACGTTCGGGGCCTGCGCGAAGCCGACGACCGCCACCTCGCTCACGAGGGCCTCCTAGAGATGTTGGGCGAACGACTCGTAGGGCGCGTCCGGCTCGCCGGTCGGCTCGAAGTGGTCGATGTTCTCCAGCGTGGTGCCCCACTGCTCGCGCGGCCGCCAGTGCGCGCGCACCCGCAGGCCCATCCGGACCTCGTCGGCGGCGCAGCCCAGGACCAGGTGCTGGAACGGAATGTCCGCGCCCTCCAACAGGATGTACGCGGCGACGTAGGGCGGCTTGATCCGCTGCCCCAGGAACGGCACGTTGACCACGCAGAAGGTGGTGACCACGCCGTGGTCGGGCAGTTCGACCTCGTCCTCGGTCGGGACGCCGTCGGTGGGGCAGGAGCCGCGCGGCGGGATGTAGACCTTGCCGCAGGCCGGGCAGCGCTGGCCGAGCAGCCGGCCCTCGGCCAGCCCCCGCAGGTAGCGGCTCTCCTCCGGCGAAGCGGTGTGCTGGTAGCGGAGATGGATGGGCGTGGTCAGCATCGTCACGGCGTCACCGCCGACCGGCTTGCGCTGAACCGGTTCCGAGTCAAGGGGTTCGAAGCATTCGATGTCTCGGATGCTGCCGACCGGCTCGGCCGCCCAGCGCACCCGGACCCGCATCCCGGTGCTCATCCGGTCCGGTGAGCCGGCGTCGACGGCGTGCAGCATGCCGGTGTCGGCCCCGTCCAGCTTGACCAGCGCCCAGGCGAACGCGTGCGCAAGTGGTTGCCCCGCAAGCGGTTGCGGGTTCCACGACCAGGTCTGCACGACGCCTTCGGCGGCGACGTCGACGAACTCGGTCAGCTTCTCGGCGGTCACCGGGTCGTACTCGGCCGGCGGCGCCAGCACGCGGCCGTCCGAACCGCGGACGCCGGCGATCCGGTGCTCGCGCAGACCCGTGGCGAACCGGCCCAGCACCGGCCCGAGCGAGCGGGTGTAGTCGAAGCCCACGTCCAGCGGGGCGCTCAACGGTTCCGAGCTGATCGTCACCTTCGAAGTGAAACACGTTCTCGTTTTTGCGGCAAGATGAAGCCATGAGGCTTGGACTGCAACTCGGCTACTGGACCCCCGTGCCGGCCCCGAACACCCCGGAGCTGGTCGCCGCGGCGGAACGCGGCGGCTTCGACTCGGTGTTCGCGGCCGAGGCGTGGGGCTCGGACGCGTTCACCCCGCTGGCCTGGTGGGGTTCCCGCACGTCACGGCTGCGCCTGGGCACCTCGGTGGTCCAGATGTCGGCCCGCACGCCGGCGGCGTGCGCCATGCACGCCCTGACCCTGGACCGGCTCAGCGGTGGACGATTCATCCTGGGCCTGGGCGTGTCCGGCCCACAGGTGGTCGAGGGCTGGTACGGCCAGCCCTTCGCCCAGCCGCTGGCGCGGACCAGGGAATACGTGTCGATCGTGCGGCAGGTGCTGGCCCGCGAGGCGCCGGTGGTCAACAACGGCCGGCACTATCCGCTGCCGTACCAGGGGCCCGGCGCGCTCGGGCTGGGCAAGCCGCTGAAGTCGATAGCCCATCCGCTGCGCCCGGACGTGCCGATCATGCTGGGCGCGGAGGGGCCCAGGAACGTGGCGCTGACCGCGGAGATCGCCGACGGCTGGCTGGCCATCTACTACACGCCCCGGCTGGCCCCGATGTACGACGAATGGCTGGCCGAGGGCTTCGCGCGGCCGGGTGCGCGGCGCTCCCGCGAGGAGTTCGAGATCGTGGCCAGCTGCCAGATCGTGCTCACCGACGACCGGGTGGCGGCCGTACAGGCGATGAAACCCGTGCTGGCCTTGTACATCGGCGGCATGGGCGCGGCCGGCATGAACTTCCACGCCGACGTCTTCAGTCGGATGGGCTATCCGGATCAGGTGGCCGCCATCGGCGAGCTGTTCCGGGCCGGCCGCAAGGCGGAGGCGGCGGCCGAGGTGCCGGACGCCCTGGTCGAGGACGTGGCCGTGATCGGCAACGCCGAGCAGGTGCGGAGTCGGGTCGCCGAGATGGAGCGGGCCGGCGTGACCACCCTGCTGGTCGGCTGTGCGAGCACGGCCCAGGTCGACCAGCTGTCCGCGACCCTTGTCGGCGAAGTGGAACACGTTCTAGATTGAGGTGTATGACGGCGCCTGGACTGTGGAACATCGCGGCTGCGGAACCCGGGTTGACGGCTGTCGTCGACCCCGACGGCGGAGAGGTCGGCTACGGCGAGCTGGCGGCCGCGGCGGACCGGTACGGGCGGGGGCTGCAGGCCATGGGCCTGCGGCCCGGCGACAGCGTGGTGGTGTTGCTGCCCAACGGATCCGACCTGCTGGCCATGTACTTCGCCGCCATGCAGACCGGTCTGTACATCGTGCCGGTGAACTGGCACCTGGTCGGGCCCGAGGTCGCCTACCTCGTCGCCGACTCCGGGGCCAAGGCCTTCGTTGCCTCGCAGCGGTTCGCCGACACCGCCGTGGTGGCGGGGGAGTCGCTGCCGGCCGATGCCCGCTTCGCCGTCGGCGAGATCCCCGGCTTCCGGCCGCTGTCCGAGTTGGGGGCCGGCGAACCCGTTGGCCGGCCCGACATCCGCACCGCCGGCGCGCCGATGCTCTACACCTCCGGCACCACCGGCCGGCCCAAGGGCGTGCGCCGGGCGCTCACCGGGGCCGACCCGGACGAGCTGCCGGCCGCCGGCGTCTGGTTCTTCGGCATCTTCGACCTCAAGCCGTTCGACGGGCACGTGCACCTGTGCGGCTCGCCGCTGTATCACACGGCGGTGCTGAACTTCGTCGCCCTGTCCGTCCAATTCGGACACAAGACGGTGTTGATGGACCGGTGGGACGCCGCCGAGATGCTGCGGCTGATCGAGAAGCACCGGGTCACCCACAGCCACATGGTGCCCACCCAGTTCCGCCGCCTGCTGGCGCTGCCCGAGGACGTGCGGTCCTCGTTCGACGTCTCCTCCCTGCGGGCCGCCATTCACGGCGCGGCCCCGTGTCCGCTGGAGGTCAAGCGGCGGATGATCGAGTGGTGGGGGCCGGTCGTCACCGAGTACTACGCCGCCACCGAGGGCGGCGGGACCGTCATCGAGGCCTCCGACTGGCTGCGCAAACCCGGCTCCGTCGGCCTGCCGTGGCCCGGCTCCGTGGTCAAGGTCCTCGGCGACGACGGCTCCGAGCTGCCCGCCGGCGAGGTCGGCACCGTGTACATGCGGATGGGCACGTCCACCTTCGAGTACTACCGCGACAAGGCCAAGACCGACGCCGCCCGCGTGCGCGACCTGTTCACCCTCGGTGACGTCGGCTATCTGGACGAGGACGGCTACCTGTTCCTGCGCGACCGCAAGGCCGACATGATCATCTCCGGCGGCGTCAACGTCTACCCGGCCGAGATCGAGGGCGAGCTCGCCTGCCACCCCAAAGTCGCCGACGTCGCCGTGTTCGGCATTCCCCACCCCGACTGGGGCGAGGAGATCAAGGCCGTCGTCCAACCCGCCGACGGCGTCATCGGCTCCCCGGAACTCACCGAGGAGCTCCTCGCCTTCGCCGCCTCCCGCCTGGCCAAGTTCAAGCTCCCCCGCACCGTCGACTACGTCGCCGAGCTCCCCCGCGACCCCAACGGCAAGCTCTACAAGCGCCGCCTGCGCGACCCGTACTGGCAGAACCAGGAACGCGCCATCTGAGGCCGGGCCGAGCCGCCGCTGGGGGCAGGCCGGGCGCAGTCGTGTCTCGTGCGCCCGCGCCGCGAGGTTGCCGACAGTCGGCCTGAACCCCCGCTCGCGGGGGTTGGTCAGCGGCCTTTGAAGGCGGGCTTGCGTTTGGCGGCGAAGGCGGCGGGGCCCTCCTTGGCATCGTCGCTGAGGAAGACTCGCATGCCGAGCTGGGCCTCGATGGCGAAGGCCTCGTTCTCGGGCATAGCCTCGGTCTCGCGGATGGTGCGCAGGATGGCCCGCACGGCCAGCGGGCCGTTGGCGGCGATCATGTCGGCCAGCTCCAAGGCCTTGGCCAGCGCTTGTCCGTCGGGCACAACATGACCGATCAAGCCGTAGCTCAGGGCTTCGGCGGCGGTGATGTGCCGGCCGGTCAGGAGGAGGTCGGCGGCGACGGTGTAGGGGATCTGGCGGGGCAGCCGCACGGCGGAGCCGCCGAGCGGGAACAGGCCCCAGCGGGCCTCGGACACGCCGAAGCGCGCGCTCTCGCCGGCCACCCGGATGTCGGTGGCCTGGAGGATCTCGGTGCCGCCGGCGATGGCCGGGCCCTCGACCGCGGCGATCAGCGGCTTGGTCAGGCGGCGGCCCTTGAGCAGCGGCTCGATCACCGACAGGTCCCAGCCGCCGCCGGAGAACGAGTCGCCGGGATGGCTTGAGGTCATGGCCTTGAGGTCGGCGCCGGCGCAGAACGCGCCGCCGGCCCCGGTGAGCACGCAGGCCCGGACGCTGTCGTCCGAATCGACCCGGTCCCAGGCCTCGCGCATGATCGCCATCATCGGGCCGGACAGGGCGTTGCGCGCCTCCGGGCGGTTCATCGTCACCACGAGGACCGCGCCTCGTTGGTCTACCAGGCAGTGCTCGGACTCCTGCGTCGCGGTCATCAAGCCTCCCAGGGGATTGCCCAAAACAGTAACACGTTCTAGTTTGCAGGGGTGGCCCTCAACATCGCAGACCTCGTGGAGCACGCAGCCGATCTCGTCCCCGAGCGCGCCGCGGTGATCTGCGGCGAGCGCCAGGTCAGCTACGCGCAGTTGGACGAGCGCGCCAACCGGCTGGCCAACCACCTCGCCGCGAACGGCGTCGGACCGGGCGACCACGTCGGTGTCTACTCACGGAATTCCATTGAGATGGTGGAAAGCATGCTCGCGGCGTACAAGCTGCGGGCGGTCGCCATCAACATCAACTACCGGTACACGCGCGCCGAGCTGCGCTACGTGTTCGACAACTCCGACCTCGTGGCCCTGGTGCACGAGCGCCGCTACGCGCCGCTGGTGGCCGACGTCCTGCCGGAGGTGCCCCGGCTGCGGCATGTGGTCTACACCGAGGACGGCGCGAACGAGAACGTGTCCTACTCCGCCGTCGAGTACGAGGCGGCGCTGGCCGAAGCCAGCCCGGCCCGGGACTTCCCGGAACGCAGCCCGGACGACATCTACATCCTCTACACCGGCGGCACCACCGGCCATCCCAAGGGCGTGCTGTGGCGGCAGGAGGACGTGTGGCGCGTCCTGGGCGGCGGCATCGACTTCCTCACCGGCGTGCCGATCGAGGACGAATGGCAGCAGGCCCGCCAAGGCCAGGCCTACGGGCTGGTCCGGCTGTGCGCCCCGCCGATGATCCACGGCGCCGCCCAGTGGGGCGTGTTCGGCGCGCTGTTCACCGGCAGCACCGTGGTGCTGCTGCCGCAGTTCGACGCCGACCAGGTCTGGCGGGCGGTCGAGCGGCACAAGGTGCAGGTGATGATGATCGTCGGTGACGCGATGGCGCGGCCGCTGATCGAGTCCTATCGGGACGGTGACTACGACGCGTCCTCGCTGGCGGCGATCTCCAGCAGCGCGGCCCTGTTCTCCAAGGCGGTCAAGGAACAGTACGTGGCCGCGTTCCCGAACACGGTGATCACCGACGCCATCGGCGCGTCCGAGACCGGGTTCACCGGCATCGGCGTCGTGCAGAGCGGCGCGCCGCAGTCCGGCGGCCCGCGGGTCAAGGCCGATCCGGACAGCATCGTGCTCGGTGACGACGGCCGCCCGGCCCCGCCCGGCGTGATCGGCAAACTGGCCCGCGGCGGCCATCTCCCACTCGGCTACTACAAGGACGCGGCCAAGTCGGCCGCCCTGTTCACCGAGGTCGACGGCAAACGCTATGCCGTGCCGGGGGATTTCGCCCGGCTGGAGGAAGACGGCACCGTGACCCTGTTGGGGCGCGGCAACATGTGCGTCAACACCGCGGGGGAGAAGGTGTTCCCCGAGGAGGTGGAGGGCGTGCTCAAATCGCACCCGGACGTCTTCGACGCGCTGGTGATCGGCGTGCCCGACGAGCGGCTCGGGCAGCGGGTCGGCGCCGTCGTGCAGGCCCGGGACGGGCGGACGCTGTCGTACGAGGAGCTCGACGCCCACGCCCGGCAGCAGATCGCCGGCTACAAGGTGCCGCGCAGCATCTGGGTGGTCGACGAGATCAGCCGGCTGCCCAGCGGCAAACCCGACTACCGGTGGGCGCAGGCGCTCGTCGCCGACCGGGCGCCGACCGTCGAGGTGCGGACCACCGCCGGGCTGGGAGGCACCCGTGCGCACGGACCTGTGTGATCGCTTCGGCATCGAGTACCCGATTTTCGGCTTCACGCCGTCCGAACACGTCGCCGCGGCGATCAGCCGGGCCGGTGGGCTCGGGGTGCTCGGCTGCGTCCGGTTCAACGACCCCGGCGAGCTGGACGAGGCCCTGACCTGGATGGACGAGCACACCGACGGCCGGCCCTACGGCGTGGACGTCGTGATGCCGGCCAAGATCCCCACCGAGGGCGCCGCCGTCGACCTGGACGCGCTGATTCCCCTGGAGCATCGGGAGTTCGTCGAGCGGACCCTGACCGAGCTCGGCGTTCCCCCGCTCGACTCCCACGGTTCCGGGGTGCTGGGCTGGCTGCACTCGGTGGCACGGTCCCATGTGGACGTTGCCCTGCGACACCCGATCCGGCTCATCGCCAACGCCCTGGGCTCGCCGCCCGTCGACGTGATCGAGCTGGCCCACCGGCACGACATCCCCGTCGCGGCCCTGGCCGGCAAGGCCGAGCACGCCCGGCGGCACGTGGCCAACGGCGTCGACATCGTTGTGGCGCAAGGATATGAGGCCGGCGGCCACACCGGCGAGATCGCCAGCATGGTGCTCGTGCCCGAGATCGTCGACGCCGTCGATGTGCCCGTGCTCGCCGCCGGCGGCATCGGCAGCGGCCGCCAACTCGCCGCCGCCCTCGCCCTCGGCGCGTCCGGCGGCTGGCTCGGCTCGTGCTGGCTGACCACCTCCGAGTACTCCGAGGGGCTGCCCGCCTCCGCCACCCAGGCCGCGCTGCTGGCCGCCGGCTCCTCCGACACCGTCCGCAGCCGCATCTACACCGGCAAACCGGCTCGGCTGCTCAAAACCCGATGGACCGAGGCCTGGGCCCAGCCCGACGCCCCCGCGCCGCTGCCCATGCCCCTGCAGAACCTGCTCGTCGCCGACGCCCACCAACGCATCATGCGCTCCGGCGATCCCACCGTCGTCTCCATGCCCGTCGGGCAGATCGTCGGCCGGATGAACGAGATCCGCCCCGTCGCCGCCGTCATGGCCGATCTCCTGCGAGAGTTCGACGACACCCTCACGCGCCTGGACAAGCTCCGCTGACCCACTCCGCCAGCCGGGCCAGCGACTCCCGGCTGTGCGGGTCCATTCCCCGCTTCGACCGCCCGCAACCCTTACACCGGCGTCGTGGCCAGGGCCGCTCCGAGGTGCCGGAGGTGGGTGGTAGCCCCGCCCAGCGCGAACTCCACCCGCTTGGCCGCCGTGAAGTACCGGTGCAGCGGATGGCTGACGTCGATTCCCATTCCGCCATGGATGTGCACGGCCGTGTGGCCGACGTAGTGTCCGGCCTCGGCGGCCCAGAACTTGGCGGTGGCCAGCTCGGTCTCGCAGGGTAGCCCCTCGCTCAGCCGCCAGGCGGCTTGCCACAGCGTCAACCGGACGGCCTCGACCTGGATGTACGCGTCGGCGAGACGTTGCGACACCGCCTGGAAGCTGCCGATGGGCCGGTCGAACTGCTGCCGTGTCCGGGCGTGCTCGGTGGTCATCTCCAGGGCCCGTTCCACCACCCCGAGTTGCAGCGCGCACAGCCCGATGATGCCCCGGTGCAGCGCGTACTGGACGGCGGCGCCGTCGAGGACGTCGGCCTCGCCGACGGAGACGTCGGCCAGGTCGAGCTGGACGGTGTCCCCGTCGACGAGTTCCTGGGGCTGCGCGCAGACCTGGCCGGATTCGACCAGGAACAGCCGCAGGCCGTCGGGGGTGGTGGCCGGCACGAGGTAGAGATCGGCCGGCGGGACAAGCGTTTTCGTGCCGGACAGGCGCCAGGTGCCGGAAATCTGGGCTGCGCGCGTAACCGGGGTGAGGGGATCGTCGTTGTTCTCTTCGGACAAGGCGACCGACAGCGTGGTCGACCCGGTCAGTGTCGGCCGCACCCAGCGGTCGACGTGCTCGGCCGTGCCGAACCGGGCCACTGTCGCCGCCGCCTGCACGATCGAGGGCAGGTACGGCGCCGGCGAGACGGCACGGCCGAGTTCGACCAGCACGCTGCACTGCTCCAACAGTCCGAAACCGTTGCCGCCGGCCGATTCCGGCAGGGCGGCGGCCAACACGCCGGAGGCCGCCAAGTCAGTCCACTGTGGATGATCACGCACCATCGTGGCGAGATCCCGCTGCACTTGCGACAACTCGAAGTCCACCGGAGGTTCCCCCTCAGCGCCGGCCGACGGGCAGGCCGAGGCCCACCGCGGCGATGATGTCCCGCTGCACCTCGTTGGTGCCGCCGCCGAACGTCAGGATCAGTGACGACCGATGCATCCGCTCGATCCGCCCGTGCAGCAGCGCGCCGGCCGATCCCTGGCGCACCACGGCATTCGTGCCGAGCACCTCCATCAGCAGCCGGTAGGCCTCGGTGGCGAACTCGGTGCCGTAGACCTTGGTCGCCGACGCGTCGGCCGGGCTGGGCGACTGCTCGACACCCCAGGCGATCCGCCAGTTCATCAGCTTGAGGAACTCGGCCTTGGCGTGCACGCGGGCCAGGTGCAGCCGCACCCATTCCTGGTCGATCACCCGGTTGCCGTCGGGCAGCTTGGTGCGCTGGGCCCAGGCGATCACCTCGTGCAGCGCGGTCAGCACGGGCGCGGCCGAGGTCAGCGCGACCCGCTCGTGGTTGAGCTGGTTGGTGATCAGCGGCCAGCCCCGGTGCTCCTCGCCGACCAGGGCGGTCGCCGGCACCCGCACGTCCTGGTAGTACGTGGCGCTGGTGGTCGGCCCGGCCATGGTGTGCACCGGCGTCCAGCTGAAGCCCTCGGCGTCGGTGGGCACGATGAGGATGCTCAATCCCTTGTGCTTCACCGCGTCCGGATCGGTGCGGGCGGCCAGCCACACGTAGTCGGCGTACTGGATGAGGCTGGTCCACATCTTCTGGCCGTTGATCACGTAGTCGTCGCCGTCGCGGACCGCCCTGGTCCGCAGCGACGCCAGGTCGGTGCCGGCCCCTGGCTCGGAGTAGCCGATGGCGAAGTGCAGTTCGCCGGCGGCGATCCGGGGCAGGAACCGGGCCTTCTGCTCGGGCGTGCCGTACCGCATGATCGTCGGGCCGATGGTGTTGAGGGTCAGGAACGGCACCGGCACGCCGGCCGCCGCCGCCTCGTCCAGGAAGATCAGCTGCTCCAGCATGGACCGGTCCTGGCCGCCGTGCTCGCGCGGCCAGCCGATCACCAGCCAGCCGTCCCGGCCCAGCTGGGCGACGACTTCCTTGTACGCGAGGCCGTCGCCGTACTCGCCACCGGCGGTGGTCAGCGCCTCCCGCCGCTCGGGCGTCATCAGCTCCGCGAAGTAGGCCCGCAGTTCGGCGCGCAGCCGCTCCTGCTCGGGGGTGTACGCGATCCGCATCCGGCCTCCCGGCTCGGCGAGGTGGAACGTGTTCTAGTAACCGTAGCACGGTGTTACCGTGAACCGCGTTCCTGCGGACGGACGGGAGGCCCCCGTGGCGGTGGAAGTCGATCGGGACCTGTGCGAGGCCAACGGGCTGTGCGCCGCGGCCGCGCCCGAGGTATTCGAGCTGGACAACAACGACGAGCTGGTGATCCACCAGCCGCCGCAGGGCGACGAGCTGGCCCGGCGGGTGGCGGTCGCGGTGGCCGGCTGCCCGCGTTACGCGCTGCGCGTGACCGGCTGATCGGTCTTGCCCGGAACGAGAACAGATTCTAGTGTGAGCGGGATGACGGTGCGTGGGTGAACTCGACGGGGAGTGACGCTCGTGGATCTGAACGGCCCGAAGCTGGACGGCAAGGTCGCGATCGTCACCGGCGCGGCGGCCGGCCTTGGCCGGGCCGAGGCGCTCGCGCTGGCCGCGGCCGGGGCGTCGGTGGTGCTCGGCGACGTCGCCGACGCGTCCGGTGTGCTGGCCGAGATCGAGGCCCTTGGCGGTAAAGCGGAGATCGTGCCCGGCGACGTGGCCGACCGCTCCACCGCCGACGCCCTCGTGCAGGCGGCGGTGGAAGGCCTGGGCGGCCTGCACATCGTGGTGAACAACGCCGGCGTGCTGCGCGACCGGATGCTGTTCACCATGTCCGACGACGAGTGGGACACGGTGATCCGCGTGCACCTGCGCGGCCACTTCCTGCTGTCCCGCAACGCCTCGGCCTACTGGCGACAGCAGTCCAAACAGGACGGCAAGCCGGTGTACGGCCGGGTGGTCAACACCTCCTCCGAGGCCTTCCTGCTCGGCTCCGCGGGCCAGCCCAACTACGCCGCCGCCAAGGCCGGCATCGTCGCGCTGACCCTGGCCACCGCCCGCGGCATGGCCCGCTACGGCGTGAAGGCCAACGCGATCTGCCCCCGCGCCCGCACGGCCATGACCGCCGGCGTCTTCGGCGACGCGCCCGAAGGCGAGGATCCCCTTTCCCCCCAGCACGTCGCGCCGTTCGTCGCCTACCTGGCTTCGCCGGCCGCCGATCACATCAGCGGCCAGCTCTTTGTCGTGCACGGCGGCATGGTGGCCCTGATCGCCGCCCCGGCCGTCGAGCGGACCTGGCACGCCGCCGACGGCGACTGGGCCGAGGTCGGCGGCTACTTCACCGACCGCGATCCGGCGTTGACCTTTGCCTGCACCGAAGTTATGACCCTCAGTTAGGAGAAGGCCATGACCGGGCGACTGGACGGCAAGATCGCGCTGATCACCGGCGCGGCCCGCGGACAGGGCGCGGCGGCGGCGCGGCGGTTCGTCGCCGAGGGCGCGCGCGTGATCATCGCGGACGTCAACGACGACGCCGGCAAGGCGCTGGCCGACGAGCTCGGCGACGCGGCCGACTACCGGCACCTGGACGTCGGCTCCGAGGACGAGTGGGCGCAGGTCACCGCCGAGCTGGACCGGCTGGACGTGCTGGTCAACAACGCCGGCGTGCTGCACTTCTCGCCGCTGCCCAAGACCACGCTCGCCGACTACGAGCGGGTGATCCGGATCAACCAGATCGGCACCTTCCTGGGCATGCGCTCGGCGGTGCCGCTGATGAAGGACCGCGGCGGCTCCATCGTCAACGTGTCCTCCGTGGAGGGTCTGGCGGCGATGCCCCTGCTGGTGGCCTACTCCGCCTCCAAGTTCGCCATCCGCGGCATGACCAAGGTGGCGGCGGTGGAGTTGGGCCGCAAGAACATCCGCGTCAACTCGGTGCACCCGGGCGCGATCGACACCGACATGGTCAAGACCGCGCTGGGCGGCATCGAGATGGACATGACGCCGGTGCTGAAGAAGCTGGCCATCCAGCGGGCCGGCCGGCCCGAGGAGGTCGCCAACCTGGTGCTGTTCCTGGCCAGCGACGAGAGTTCCTACTGCACCGGCGGGGAGTTCTCGGTCGACGGCGGGGCGGCGGCCACCCACGCGCTGGCCCCGTCGTGATCGTCGCCTTCCGCCAGGTCGGGCGGATCTCCCTGCTGGGCTGGGATGTCGTGCGGGCGGTGCCGCAGCGGCCGTTCCAGTGGCGGGAGCTGGTCCGCCAGGCCTGGTTGTTCGCCAGCGTCACCATCCTGCCCACGGCGATGGTGGCGATCCCGTTCGGCGCGGTCATCTCGCTGCACCTGGGCTCGCTGACCAAGCAGATCGGCGCGCAGTCGTTCACCGGCGCGGCCAGCGCGCTGGCGATCATCCAGCAGGCCAGCCCGCTGATCACCGCGCTGCTGGTGGCCGGCGCGGGCGGCTCGGCCATGTGCGCCGACGTCGGCGCGCGGACCATCCGCGAGGAGATCGACGCCATGCGGGTGCTGGGCGTGCCGCCGGTGCAGCGCCTGATCGTGCCCCGGGTGCTGGCCGCGATGTTCGTCTCGATCCTGCTCAACGGCCTGGTCAGCGTGGTCGGCGTGCTGGGCGGCTACTTCTTCAACGTGATCATGCAGGGCGGCACGCCCGGCGCGTACCTGGCCAGTTTCAACGCCCTGGCCCAGCTGCCGGACCTGGTGATCAGCGAGATCAAGGCGGTGATCTACGGCTTCATCGCCGGCGTGGTCGCCGCCTACCGCGGCCTCAACCCGTCGGCCGGTCCCAAAGGCGTCGGCGACGCCGTGAACCAGGCCGTGGTCATCACCTTCCTGTTGCTGTTCCTGGTGAACGTGGTGCTGACCGGCATCTACCTGCAACTCGTCCCGCCGAAGGGCATGTGACGTGAGCGCTCCCGCCGCTCAGCTCGAGCAACTCGGCCGCCAGATGGCGTTCTACGGCCGAGCCATCGCCTGGGCGCCGCAGGCGATCCGGCGCTACCCGCGCGAGGTGTTACGCCTGCTGGGCGAGGTCAGCTTCGGCAGCGGGGCGCTGGCGGTGATCGGCGGCACGCTCGGCGTGATGATCGGCATGACCCTGTTCACCGGCACCGTCGTTGGCCTGCAAGGCTATTCGGCGCTGAACCAGCTCGGCACCTCGGCGCTGACCGGTTTCATCTCCGCCTACTTCGACACCCGCGAGGTCGCCCCGCTGTCGGCCGGCCTGGCGCTGTCGGCCACCGTCGGCTGCGGCTTCACCGCCCAGCTCGGCGCGATGCGGATCTCCGAGGAGGTCGACGCGCTGGAGGTGATGGGCGTGCCGAGCCTGCCCTACCTGGTCACCACGCGGATGCTGGCCGGTGTCGCCGCGGTCATCCCGTTGTACGTCATTGGCCTGCTCTGCTCCTATCTGGCCTCCCGTGAGATCACCGTGCTGTTCTACGGCCAGTCCGCCGGCACCTACGACCACTACTTCGCGCTGTTCCTGCCGCCGGAGGACGTGCTGTGGTCGTTCGGCAAGGTGATGGTGTTCAGCATGGTGGTGATCCTCGTGCACTGCTACTACGGCTACACCGCCAGCGGCGGACCGGCCGGGGTCGGCGTGGCCGTCGGCCGGGCGGTGCGGGCCGCGCTGGTGTCGCAGGTGGTGCTGGACTTCTTTCTCAGCCTGGCGATCTGGGGATCGTCCACCACGGTGCGGATCGCCGGATGAACCGGTATCACGTGTTCGGCGCGGCCTTCCTGGTGGCCATCGTGGCCTTCCTGTCGTTCACGGTGGCCGTCTACGAGAAGGCGTTCACGCCGGCCGTGCACGTGACGCTGGAGACCGACTCGGTCGGCAACCAGCTCAGCCCCGGCTCGGATGTGAAGGTGCGCGGGGTGCTGGTGGGGGAGGTGCGGTCCGTCCGCACCGACGGCGGCGTGGCCTCGCTCGACCTTGCGCTGCAACCGGATCTGGTCGATCAGGTGCCCTCGAACGTGACGGCCCGGCTGCTGCCGAAGACGTTGTTCGGCGAACGCTATGTGGCGCTTCAGGTTCCGCCCCGGCCGGCGGCCCCGATCGAGTCCGGGGCGGTGATCGGGCAGGACCGCAGCAGCTCGGCCATCGAGATCAGCAAGGTGTTGGACGACCTGATGCCGGTGTTGCAGGCCGTGCAGCCGCAGAAGCTCGCCGGCACCCTGACCGCCCTGTCCCAGGCGCTGGACGGCCGGGGCAAGCAGCTGGGGGAGGTGCTGACCCAGGCCGACTCGTACCTGCGGCAGCTGGCCCCCTCGCTGCCGGACCTCAACGCCGACCTGGCGTCCCTGGCCCGCGTGGCCGACACGTATTCGACCGCCGCGCCCGAGTTCCTGCACGCCCTGGCCGATCTCACCACCACCAGCCGGACCATGGTCGACCAACGGTCCCAACTGGACACTCTGTACTCGGTCGTCACCACCACGTCCGTCGACCTGGACAGCTTCCTGCGGGTCAACCAGGCCAACGTGATCGGCCTGGCCGCGTCGGCCGAGCCGACCTTGGCCGTGCTGGCCAAGTACGCGCCCGAGTACCCGTGCGTGCTGGGGCAGTTGGCCGATCAGTTGGCCAACGCCGACTTCACCTTCGGCAAGGGCACTGACCACCCCCAGATGGGCAAGTTCACGCTCACGATCACCGCCAGCCGCGGCGCGTACCAGCCGGGCGTGGACACCCCCAAGTACCTGGATACCCGCGGGCCCCAGTGCTACCAGAAGGCCAGTGGTGGCAACCTCTTCCCGCAGTATCCGCCCGGCGGCCCGATCCAGGACGGCTCGACCCATCCGCCGGCCGGCTCATCGACGAACGCCTCGACCCACCCCGCAAGCGCTTCCGTCGCCGGCTCGCCGGCCGAGCAGCAGCTCCTCAATCTCCTTGAGGCGCCCCAACTCGGCCTGATGCCGCAGCAGACGCCGGGCTGGAGCGCCCTGCTGATCGGCCCGCTGCTGCGCGGCTCGGAGGTGACGCTCAAGTGAGGTCCACCCTCGGCACGGGAGTGAAGATCACGATCTTCACGGTGGTCACCGTGGTGCTCACCGGCATGCTGGCCGCGACCATCGTCAATGCCAGCCTCGGCAACACGGCCACCTATCACGCGGTCTTCTCCGACGTCACCGGCCTCAACAAGGGTGACGACGTCCGCGTCGCCGGTGTCCGAATCGGACAGGTCGACGACATCACCTTGGTGGACAACAAGAACGCCGAGGTGACCTTCGAGCTGGCCGCCGACCGCAAGCTGCCGGCGGCGACCACGGCCTCGATCAAGTACCGGAACCTGGTGGGGCAGCGGTACGTCTCGCTCGGCACCGACGTCGGCGACGCGAACGCCGTGCTGCAACCCGGCACCACCATCCCGCTGGACCGCACCCAGCCGGCGCTCAACCTGACCGCCCTGTTCAACGGCTTCAAGCCGCTGTTCCAGGCCCTCTCGCCCCAGGACGTCAACCAGCTCTCGTACGAGATCATCCAGGTGCTGCAAGGCGAAGGCGGCACGATCAGCGACCTGCTCGCGCACACCGCGTCCATCACCTCGGCGATCGCCGGGCGGGACAAGGTGATCGGGCAGGTGATCGACAACCTCACCGCCGTGCTGGCCACCATCAACGGCCGCGGCGCCGAGCTGTCCACCCTGATCTCCACGGTGCAGCAGCTGGTCAGCGGGCTGGCCGCGGACCGGCAGCCGATCGCCGACGCGATCACCGCGCTGGACGGCCTGACCAACGCCACCGCCGGCCTGCTGGCCCAGGCCCGGCCCTCGCTGCAACAGGACATCGGCAATCTCGGGCAGGTGTCCTCGCTGCTCAACCACGCCGACCCGTCGCTCGACACCTTCCTACAGAAGCTGCCCGGCGATCTCCAGGCCTTCACCCGGACCGCCAGCTACGGCAGCTGGTTCAACTACTACCTGTGCCGGCTGTCCGGCACCGTCAGCATCGGCTCGCTGGGCGTGTCGGTGCCGATCGTGCCGTTCCCGGTGTCCCAGATGCCGGCGAGGTGTGGCCCATGAGGCGGGAAGTGCTGGTCGGTGTGGTCACCGTGGTGATGCTGGTGCTCGGCGTGCTGGCCGCGTTCAACGCCGACGACCTGCCGATCATCGGCGGCGGCACCACGTATTCGGCCTACTTCGGCGAGTCGGCCGGGCTGGTGGCCGGCAGCGAGGTCAGCGTGGCCGGCGTGAAGGTCGGCCAGGTGCGGCGGGTGTCGTTGGCCGGCAACAAGGTTCGGGTGGAGTTCCGGGTGTCGGACGTGTTCCTCGGCGACAGGACCAGCGCCTCCATCCAGATCCGCACCGTGCTCGGCGACAAGTACCTTGCCCTGCAACCGGATGGCTCAAGCGCCCAGGATCCCCGGCAGACCATTCCCCGGTCCCGCACCCTGTCCCCGTTCGACGTGACCGACGCGATCGACCAGCTCGGCCAGACCGTCGGCCAGATCGACCCGAACCAGCTGGCCACCAGCTTCCAGGTGATCTCCGACGCCTTGAAGGACACGCCGGAACCGTTGAAGCAGGCCGCGTCCGGGCTGTCGTCACTGTCAATGACCATCGCCTCCCGTGACGATCAGATCGCCGGCATGCTGGCCGGCGCCAATCAGCTGAGCTCGACCGTGTCGGCCCGGGACGCCGAGATCAGCAAGCTGCTCGACGACGGCAACCTGCTGCTTTCCGTGGTGCAGCAACGCAAGCAGGCCATCGCCCAGCTGCTCACCGGCACCCGGGAGCTGGCCGAGCAGCTCAGCGGGCTGGTCACCGACAACCAGGACCAGTTGCAGCCCGCCCTGGACCAGCTGGACGAGGTCACCGCCGTGCTGGCCCGCAACCAGGACAACCTCAACCAGGCCCTGGCGTCGCTGGCCCCGTTCGTGCGGGTGTTCAACAACACCATCGGCACCGGCCGCTGGTTCGACGGCTACATCTGCGGACTGCTGCCGCCGGCCCAGACCACCGCCGGCCTGGAGTTCAATCCCGGCGGCTGCTCGACGCCGCTGGCCGATCCGAGCCTGGGGTCGAAATGACCCGCATCCTGGCCGTCGCCTGCGTCGCCGCCCTGGTCCTGGCCAGCGCTTTCCTGTGGCTGGCCCCGACTTCCGGCACGATCGTCACGGCCTACTTCGACAAGGCCATCGGCCTCTACGCCGGCTCAGCGGTGCGGGTGCTCGGCGTGCAGGTCGGCAGCATCGACTCCGTGACCCCGGTCGGCGGCCAGGTGAAGGTTCAGTTCACTGTGGACCGTGACGTGCGGATCCCGGCCAACGTGCACGCCGTCGTGATCGCCCCCAGCCTGGTCAGCGACCGCTACGTCCAGCTCACTCCCGCCTACGACGGCGGCCCGGAGCTGCCTCCGAACTCCACGCTCAGCCGGGACCGCACCGCCAGCCCGGTGGAGCTGGACCAGTTGTTCACCAGCGTCGACCAGCTCAGCCAGGCCCTGGGTCCCAACGGGGCCAACAAGAACGGCGCCCTGTCCAACGTGATCGACTCCGCCGCCGCCACCCTGTCCGGCGCCGGCGACGCGTTGAACAACACCGTCAAGCAGCTCAGCCAGGCCGCCGGCGCCCTGGACAACTCCAAGGGCGACCTGTTCGGCGCCGTCGACAACCTCAGCAAGATCACCTCGACCCTGGCCGCGAGCGACCAGCAGGTGCACGACCTCAACGGCCGCCTCTCCGACGCCACCGGCTTCCTGGCCGACAACCGCCAGCAGCTCGGCGCGGCCGTGTCCGCCTTGGCCGCCGCCCTGACCAAGGTGCAGAAGTTCCTCACCGACAACAAGGGCCTGATCCAGACCAATGTGGACAATCTGGCCGCCATCACCAAGACCCTGGTCGACCAGCGCGCCGCCCTCGCCGAGGTACTCGATGTCGCGCCCACCGCCGCCACCAACTTCGTCAACGCCTACGACGCCAAGTCCGGCTCCATCGCCGTGCGAGGCAACATCAACGAGCTCACCTACCCGCCGGTCATGATGGTCTGCCAACTGTTGCAGCGCAGCACCCCGACCCAGATCCCCGCCACCCTGGCCGACCTCTGCCAGCAGATCGCCCCTCTCCTCGACGGCACCCTCAACCTCCCCTCCGCCGCACAGGTCTTGTCGGCCCTGCAACAGGGAAAGCTGCCACCCCTGCCACTTCCCTTGTTGGGCGGGGGAAAATGAAGCGCTCCTTGGTCATTCTGCTCCCGTTACTGCTGGTCTCCGGGTGCAGCCTCTACGACACCCCGCTCCCCGGCGGCGCCGACCTCGGCGATCACCCTTACCACGTCACCGTGCAGTTCGCCGACGTCCTGGATCTGGTTCCGCAGTCCAGTGTCAAGGTCGACGACGTGCCGGTCGGCCGCGTCGACCGCGTGGATCTCGCCCCGGACAACAAAACCGCGCTGGTCGACGTGCTGATCAACGGCTCGGTCCGACTATCCGCCAACGCCGGCGCCCAGCTCGGGCAGTCGAGTCTGCTGGGCGAGAAGTACGTGGAGCTGACCGCGCCCGCCCAACCCGACGGGCAGCTGCGGGACGGGGCCGTGATCACCAAGGACCGCACCAACCGCAGCCCCGAGATCGAGGAAGTGCTGGGGGCGCTGTCCCTGCTGCTCAACGGCGGCGACATCGGCCAGATCCAGAGCATCGTGCGGGAGCTCAACGCCGCCATGACCGGCAACGAGCCGCAGATCCGCTCTTTCCTGTCCCAAGTGGACAATCTGGTTCGTGACCTCGACGGCCAGAAGGACACCATAGTCAAGGCCATCGACGCCATGAACCGCCTGACCACCACTCTCGCCGGCCAGCGCGACAACATCGCCACCGCCCTGGACCGACTCGGCCCCGGGCTCCAGGTGGTCACCCAGCAGCGCAACGAGCTGACCAGCATGCTCAACTCCCTGGACCATCTGTCTTCGGTGGCCGTCGACACCATCAACCGCAGCCGCGACGACCTGGTCGGCGATCTCCAGAAGCTACAGCCCGTGCTCCAGAAGTTGGCGGAGACCGGTGCCAAACTGCCCACCGCGTTGGAGTATCTCGCCACCTATCCGTTCAGTGACTACGCCGCCAACGACGTGAAGGGCGACTACTTCAACTCCGACATCCGCTTCAACCTGGACCTGAGCTCGCTGCTGGGCCCGCAGTCGCCGATCATCGGGGGTGTGGGATGAGACTGCGTCTTCAACTGGCCTTGTTCCTGGTCATCGCCCTGGTCGCCATCGTCGGCCTGTACCGGTTCTTGCAGACCCCCGGCTATCAGATCACCGTGCGGCTCAGCGATTCCGGCGGGGTGTTCCCGAACGCCGAGGTGTCCTACCGGGGCGTGACCGTCGGGCGGGTCAACCAGCTCAAGCTGTCGCCCGGCGGAGTCCAGGCCCTGCTGACCATCGACTCCTCGGCCCCGGCCATTCCCGCCAGCGCCAAGGCCGTGGTCGCGAACCGGTCGGCGGTGGGGGAGCAGTACATCGACCTCGAACCGTCCGACGACAACGGGCCCTACCTGGTCCAAGGATCGACGATTGCCCAGGACCGAACTTCGCTGCCGCCCACTCCCGACCAGGTTCTGTCCAATCTGGACTCCTTGGTGAAGAGCGTGCCGGCCGACAAGCTCAAGGTCGTCGTCGACGAGTTGGACAAGACCTTCACCGGCACCGGGCCCGACCTCCAGAAGCTACTCGACGCCAGCCGTGACCTCACCGCCGCCGCGTCCGCGCACCTGCCCCAAACCAAGGCCTTGCTCTCCGACGGCAAGACCGTCCTGGACACCCAGTCCCGTGACGCCGCCGACATCACTTCGTTCGCCACCTCCCTGAACCAGATCGCCGCCCAGCTCAAGGCTTCCGACCCCGATATCCGCTCGCTGATCACCGCGACGCCGGCGGCCGCCCAGCCCGTGGACGACCTCCTGCGTTCCTCCGGCCGCGATCTCAGCGTCGTGTTGGCCAACCTCTACACCACCACCGCCATCACCTCGTCCCGCACCGCCGGCATCGAGGAGCTTTTGGTGGCCTATCCCGTGATCACCGCCTTCACTCCCGGTCTCTCGCCCGACGGCACCGGCCACCTGGGCCTGATCCTCAATTTCTTCAACCCTTTCCCGTGCACCAAGGGCTACGAGACCACCCAGGAGCGTCCGGCCAACAACACCGCTCCCGTCGCGGCCAACAGCCAGGCCTACTGCGCCGAGCCGCCCAACAGCCCCATCGACGTCCGTGGCTCGCAGAACGTCCCGCGTGGCAACACTGCCCGCCTGCCCGGCGCCTTGGGCACCACCCAGACCACTCCTTCCCCCACCAACATGGCTCAGCTACTGGGGCTGCCGGGATGACTCGGGCCCTCTCACTCCTTGCCGTGCTGGCCGTGCTCGGCGCTGCCTGGTCCGGCTGGACCTGGTGGCAGTCCTCCCATTCGTCCGACGTCGTCTACGCCCAGACCCGCGACTTGGTGCTCGCCACCGCCTCTTCGCAGATCGCCACCCTCAACTCCGTCGACTACCGCCGGGCCGACGAGGACCTGACCCAGTGGCAACGCGTCACCACCGGCAATCTCCTGACCCAGCTCACCAACCAGCACGACAGCGACGTCACCGCCACCAAGTCCCAGAAGACCAAGTCCAGCGCCAAGATCCTGTCCGCCGCCGTCAGCACCCTGGACACCCGCGCCGGCTCCGCCACCGTCCTTGTCGCCGTCGAGGTGACCATCAGCCAGGCTGACGGTCAGCCTTCCGTACGAAAATCCCGCGTGGACGCCGTGCTCACTCGCACCGCCGACGGCTGGAAGACCGCCACCGTCCAGGTGATCGAATGAAGCCCGCCATCGCGATCATCGTCGTCGCGTTGGCCGCGACGGCGTGGTTCCTGCTCAACCAGTCCCCGCCCGTGCCCAACGCCGCCCTCGTCGACCCCGCCGCCACCGCCCAGGTCGAGGCGCAGGTGAAGTCGGCCGTGGAGAACTCCTTCTCGTACGACTACACCGACACCGCCCGCACCGAACGCGCCGCCCATGCCGCCCTCGTCGGCGACGCCATCCGCGAGTATGAGCAGCTGTTCTCCCAGGTCCGCGCCCAAGCCTCTCAGCGCCAGCTGGTCCTGGTCAGCACCGTCCGCGCCATCGCCGTCCGGTCGCTCGCCGGCCTCGACGCCACCCTGCTGCTGTTCGTCGACCAGCAGTCCGTCCGCACCGGCGACAACACCAACACCTCCACCTCCGCCCAGCTCACCGTCACCGCCCACCTCTCCGGCAGCTCGTGGCAGATCACCACCCTGACCGTCCTCTAGCACCGGGGTCGACTCCTTTCACCGCCCGTGCCCGTTGCTGAACTCCGGCAGGCCGCCGTTGATCTTCACCGTCCAGCCGCCGTGGTGAATCAGCCGGTGGTCGCGTGAGCAGAGCAGCACAAGGTTGTCCAGGCTGGTCGGTCCCCCGTCAGCCCAGTGAACTAGGTGGTGCGCCTGGCATTGCCGTGGTTTTCTTCCACAGTCGGGAAAGGCGCATCCCTTGTCTCGGATGATCAACGCTCTCCGTATCGCGTTGGGGATCGTCCGGGATGTTCGTCCGATGTCGAGGACTTCGGACTTGGCTCCCAGGATCACCCGGAGGACTTTGCTGTCGCACGCGATCCGTCGTACCGAGGCGGCGTTGAGCGGCCCCAGGTTCTCCACGTCGGCGGTGCCCTTCTGCTCCTGGAAGTCCTTGAAGGACATCGTCAGGTTCAGGTGCGGCTTCTCGCCACCCTCGTCGGGTAGTTGGTCGCTGCCGAGGGCGATTTCGATGATCTCGGCGAGGGCGTCGCCTTGGCGCTGAGGGGTGGTGCGGGTGTCGTTGGCCGAGGTGGGCTTGGACTTCGACGCGATGGCCGCTTCCAGCATCGCCCCGGTCTCCGGGTCGACGTGCCCGTGGATGTGGAAGGAGCCGTTCGCGCGGCGGGTGATGTAGAGCTCCCGCGTGGGCTGGGCCAACTCCCGGTCATCGGGGGCTTTGCCGTCTTGGTCGAGCAGGTACAGGAGGTGCTTGGCAAGGTCGTGGAACTTGACCGTGTCGAACTGTGGCGCGTTTTCCACCAACGCCGCTTCGACGTCGTCGCGATCAGCCTCCGGCGCTGCGCTCAGGGTCGTGTCGATGATGTTGAGATGCTGCTTGCTCAGCGTCTCCTCGACCGCCACGTCCCGGACCGCGTTCCGCTCGAACAGCTCCGCGAACCGCACCAGATCCCGCGCCTCACCCCGGGTGATCTTCCACGTCACCGTCAGATAGGCGAGCAGCGCGTTCCGGTCGTCCTTGGTCCGACTGCTGCGGTTCCAGCGTTCCCGTACCACCGCGATCTCTCGCAGGTAGTCCGTCTTGCGCCGCTCCTCGATCAGCACGCCGACCTCGCCCAGCGCCCCGTCACTCAGTCGCCACCATTCGGTGTCGACCGGCATATCGAGGTTCGCTGACATACACTCATATTACCACATTCCGAAGCCGGATTCTCGTTGCCAGGAAACGGTTACCTCCCTGTATCCCTCCTGAAGATTCCTTCAGGAAAGCGCTTTCCGATCTTGAAAACCGCCACCCTCCCACCCGCAACCGAACAACGAAAGCCGCGCCCCCTCCCACGTCCTAAGCCCTCTGTAAACCGCACCGCCCACCCCTCTGACGCCGCGCCTACGGACCCCGCCACCCACCTGACTCGCGGCAACCGACCCAGGAAGGGGATGGCGGGCAGGAAATCCGGCGGGCAGAGCACCCGACGGGCAGGAAACGCGACGGGCGGCTAACCCACCGCGACGAGCCCGCAAACCCGAGGAACACCGACACACACCCGCGCGCTTGACACACCCCATATAGTCGGATCCGAACAGTCGGAACCGAGGATTGGTGGAGTTCGGGTGGCCAGGAGAAGCCGGAACACGCTCGCCCTAGCCGTGCTGGGGCTGCTGATGGAACGGGCGTCGCATCCATACGAGATGGCGCAGACGTTGAAGGAGCGGAACAAGAACACCAGTTTCAAGGTCACGACCGGGTCGCTCTACGACGTGGTCGAGGGGCTGGAGCGGGACGGCTGGATCCGCTCGGTGGAGACGGTGCGGGACGGCAACCGGCCGGAGCGCACGGTGTACGAGTGCACCGAGCTGGGGCTGGGCGAGTTCCAGAAGTGGATCGACGAGCTGGTGCGGGCGCCGGTGAACGAGTACCCGAAGTTCATCGCGGCCGTGAGCTACGTCGGGGTGCTGGGGCCGGAGGGCGCGGTGGATGCACTGACGGAGCGCGCGGAGCGGCTGGTCAAGACGATCGACGAGACCGATGACCAGGTGCGATCACTGTCCGTGCCAAGGCTGTTCATGATCGAGGTCGAGTACGCCCAGGCGATGCGTCGCGCCGAGGTGGAGTGGCTGCGGCGCACGGCCGCGGAGATGACGGCCGGCGAGATCACGTGGCCGAAACCGGGGGAGTTCTAGTGCGTGCGGACGTTGTGATCGCCGGCGCCGGCCCGGCCGGCCTGATGCTGGCCTGCGAGCTGGCGACGGCCGGCGTGGCGACGGTCCTGCTCGAGAAGCAGGCCGAGAGACCCGGCTTCTGCCGTGGGTTCAACCTGAATGCCCGGAGCCTGGACGTGTTCGACCGGCGGGGCATGGCGGACCGGTTCATCAGCGAGGGGCACAAGGTGCCGGTGACGGGCTTCGGCGGTCTCCCCACGCCACTCGACATCGGCAGCCTCGGGTGGGATCACCCGTACACGCTGGGCATCCCGCAGACCCGCGTGGAGGAGATCCTGGAGCAGCGGGCGATCGAACTGGGGGTGGAGATCCGCAGGGGCGAGGAACTCCGCACGTTCGGGCAGGACGAGGACGGCGTCACGGTCAACGGGGCGATCCGCGCCCAGTACCTCGTCGGCTGCGACGGCAGCCGCAGCGCGGTCCGCAAGCTGGCCGGAATTCCCTTCCCCGGCACGGAGAACTCGCGCTACACGCTGCTCGGCGACGTCGAGGCGGACATCGCCTACGGCGTGCACGAGGGCGGCGTGTTCGTGATCCCGCGTCCGGGCTACGTCCGCATCGTGGTCGCGGACCCGGTGTTCGACCGCACGGAGCCCGTGACCCTGAGCACGCTGAGCTCCACTGTGGACGAGGCGCTCAAGCGGCACGTGGAACTGAGCAATCCCCGCTGGCTGACCAGGTTCGGGGACGCGGCGCGGCAGGCGGAGCGCTATCGCAGCGGCCGGGTGCTGCTGGCCGGGGACGCGGCGCACATCCACCCGCCGGCGGGGGCGCAGGGGGTCAACCTGGCGATCGCGGACGCCATGAACCTGGGGTGGAAGCTTGCCGCGGCGGCACAGGGCTGGGCGTCGCCGGAACTGCTCGACACGTACCATTCCGAGCGGCATGCGGCGGGTGCGCGCGTCCTGCTGCACACGCAGGCGCAGGCGTTGCTCGGCGGCGACCGGGTCGGCCCGCTGCGCGAGTTGTTTGTCGAACTGAATGAACTCGACGGCGTCGGAAAATACCTCGCGGAACTGGTGACCGGTGTGGAAACCTGTTACCCCATGGGGGAATACACCACGCATCCCTGGCTTGGCCGAATGGCGCCGGACGTCGCGGTCGCCGTCGACGGCCGGCCGACCAGTGTCGCCCGGCTGCTGCGGGCCGGCCGGGGAGTGCTGCTCGACTTCGGCGCGCTCGACCACCCGCCGCTGGACCGGGTCGACGTGATCAGGGCGGAGCCGGTGGACGAGGTCCCCGCGAGCGCGCTGCTGATCCGTCCGGACGGCCACGTCGCCTGGCTGGCGACCCCGGACGGCCGCGAGGAGCCGGGGCTGCTGACCGACGCGCTGGCCCGCTGGTTCGGCCTGGTGACGGTGTGACGCCCGAGGAGCTGCGCGGCATCCAGGAGCTGACGCAGCGGACCTGGTCGCACGACAGCCCGTGCCACATCGGGGACATGGCCTGGCAGCGCTACATGCACAGCGACCGCGAGGGCGAGTGGTCGTGGCGGCTGTGGGAGGTCGACGGGCAGGTCCGGGCCTGGGGCTGGTCACAGGCGCCGGGCGACCTCCAGATCGGCGTCGACCCGGCCCACCCGGAGCTGGCCGACGAGGTGATCGTCCACTTCGGACCAAAGACGGTGACCACGCTCGACCGGCAGCCCGTGGTGCAGGAGGCCTTGCGGCGCAACGGATACACCCGAACGGACGGTCCGTATCTGGCCTACCACTCGCGTTCGCTCGACCACCTGCCGGAACCGGTGCTGCCACCGGGTTTCACGGTCCGCGCGGTGACGGCGGACGACCTGGTGCGCCGGGTCGCGGTGCACCAGGCCGCCTGGCCGGGCACGAAGGTCACCGAGCAGAGCTACCGCACGGTGATGGCGGCCTGGCCGTACCGGTCGGACCTGGACTGGGTCGCGGTCGCGCCGGACGGCTCCTTCGCGGCGAGTTGTCTGATCTGGCTCGACGAGGCCAACGGGGTCGGCCTGCTCGAGCCGGTCGGCGCCGACCCCCGGTTCCGGCGGCTGGGCCTGGGGCGGGCGGTGTGCCTGGCGGCGATGCGGGCGGTGCGTGCGGTGGGCGCCCGCGAGGCCGTGGTGTACCCCACGGTCGGGGGTTCGGCGCACCCGGGCGCCTTGGCGCTGTACCGGGCGTTGGGCTTCGCCGGCTACGCCCGCAGCGTCGACTTCCGGCGCTGAGCGGCCGGTGGCGAGGGGGGACGCCACCGACCGCCGAGGGGACAGATCAGCATTGCTTCCACTCGAAGTGATAAGTGGAGTGAATGCTGCCGTCCGTCGAGTCCATGGCCATGAAACTCGTGCTGGCCGGATCGGAGCTGCCGGCGGACACGCGCAGCTCGGTGTTGACATTGAGCAGGCGGTCGACGCCGCACGGCGCGAACACCAATGCGGCGACATCGGTCGCGTCGACCGTCTCCCAGTCATCCTGGAACGGTCCCGAGAACTTGTGGGGGACCCGGACCGTCGGCGCGGTGCCCTGGAAATAATAGTTGGCCTGTTCCATGCCCGACGCGCCCGAGGACAGCGCGGCGAAGCCGCGGTAATCGGCCTCGGCGATCGCGTAGGTGAAGCCCTGGGGCACGTGGACGCGCAGCGCCAGTTGGCAGTTCTTGCGAATGTCGGTCGGCGAGGACTGGGGGCCGACCTGGGCCAGGTAGTTGCTGTAGGTGACGGTGAACGCGGTGTTGTCCTTGGCCACGGCGACGGCGGCGGTTCCGGCGGGGCACCCGGAGCCGAGGACCGTGACGACATCGACAGTGATCTGGCCGGAAGGCGGCGGGGAAGCGGGAGCGGAAACACCGGAAGTGATCAACGATAAAGCCAGTCCGGTGGCCGCCATCGTAGTAAGCATGGGTTTCCTTCCCAATACTTTTCACGACAAGGATCGCACGCGTGGCTCACCGTAGCGCCAAGCGTAACAACGCGGCACCCACTGAACGGTGCAACATGAAAACACCCCGTTGTCCGATCGTGGGATGAATTGACGCCGGACGGTTTCCGGTGCGGAAACCGCATTGGCTGATTTAGCGCGTACGGGCTATCGGAACACGCTCACGCCGGTGCTGCGACCGCCGAAACGCGATGGCTCCGTTCGGCCGAGACGTTTGACTCGGCGCCGGCGGGGTAACCGCTGGCCATCGGCCCGGACGGGCCCAGTGGAGGTGAACGGCCATGATCGTCGGAATCGTGCTGGTCGTGCTGTCGGTCGCCGCCGGGGTGGCGGCGGTCGCGTTCAACAGCGGCGGCCCGACCCGCGAGATCACCGCGTTCGGGCAGCATGTGGCCAATGCCGATGCCACGCAGATCTTCATCGGCGGCATCGTGATCGGCCTGGTGTTCTGCGTGGGCGTGTGGATGGTCTCGGTCGCCGGCAAGCGCCGGCGGGCGCTGCGGGCGGAGTTCCGCGCCGCGAGGCGGGAAGCGGCCGACGCCAGCCGTGAGCGCGACCGGCTCGCCGAGCAGTTGAGCACGCAGCAGGAGATCACCCAGCGGGAGCAGGAGACCACGGTGATCGGGCGGCATCACGACCGCGAGGTCACTTCCTGAGTTCCTTGCGCCACACGAACTTCAGCCCCGACCAGTCCTCGGACAGGGCCGCCACCTTGACGTCGACCAGGCCGGTCGGCAGCAGGAGTTCGCGCACCAGGTTGTCCGTGATGTCGCTGCGGTGCCCGCCGGCGCGGCGGGGCCAGCAGACCCACAGCGACGACGCCACCGCCAGTCCCGACGCAAGGGCGGTGACGTCGTCGCCGAGGTCGGCGTGGCGGCGGTAGAAGGCGAGGACGACATCTGCCCCGGCGATGTCGTCCTCGACCATTTCCACGTGACGCAGCGGTGAATCCCCTTGGGGCCATCCCGACGGGGCATGCCGCAGCGTCACCCGGTGGCCCGGCTTGACGCCGAGCTTGCGGTCCAGCGGCGTGCCCTCGACCATCCGGCGATTCTAGGCGGTTCCGGCCGCGGCGGACGGGGCCCAACGGGCGAGTTCGGCGCGGGCGGCGGCCAGCTGGCTGTCGCCGGGGGTCGAGGACGGCTCGGCGACCAGGGCGTAGTGCAGGCCGGGGGAAGCCGCCAGCAGCAGCCGGTCACCGCTGCGGGTTGACGTCACGTCCGAGACGACGGTCGCGTTCATGCCGGCCGGCACGTGCAGCTCGGTCGGCGCGGCCAGGGCCGAGCCCTGCCAGACCAGCACCCCGTAGCGACCGCTGCCGACGATCGCCGAGGTGGCGGGCATCGAGCTGGGCACCGGGTTCCAGGTCAGCACCTGGCTGCCGTCACGGGAGCGGTCCTCGTAGGTGAAGGCCAGCGTGTGGCCGGCCACCGCCGCCGGGTACAGCCGGTCCAGCAGCCGCGCGTCCTGGCGGAGCTGGCCGCCCTGCACTGACGAGTAGTCCTCGCCGTTCCAGCCGTCGCCGGTGGTCTGGACCTTGCTCGGGTTGTCGTTCATCAGCTCGTGGTGCTGGCCGCTGTAGGTGTCCCAGTGCCACTGCGTGCCCGACAGCACCGGGCCGGACTGCGCCGGGTGGCTCCACCAGTTCGCGCCGGACAGCCGCGAGTCCAGCGCCTGGTACATCGCCTTGTCCACGGTGGGCGTCTTGTCCGAGGTGTAGCCGGTCAGCGGGTGCCCGAACTCGGTGACGATCGCCGTGGTGCCCAGCGCCGTGGCGCGGTCCCTGATCGTGCCGAAGTCGGTGCTGTACTGGCCGTCGCCGGCCTTGCCCGGCATCAGCACGCCGGACTGGGCCAGCTCGTCGTAGAAGTGCGTGTTGAAGACGTAGCGCGAGCCGATCGCGCCGGTGTCGAGGAAGCCGCCGGTCTGCCGCTCGAAGGAGATGTTGGCGTTCCAGAACATGCTCGGCTCGACGAAGGCCGGCTTGTCCTGCCAGCCCGCGGTGTCCATGGCCTGGCGGAAACGCTGGAAGAACGGCCACAGCACACCCTGTTCCCAGGTCTGGCTGTTCTGGTTGGCGTCGTAGCGGCCGGCGTAGGGCTCGTTCCACGGGTCCATGCCGGCGATGCCGGCGAACTCGTCGGCGGTCAGATGGTCGCGCAGGTACTGCATGGTCTGCGTGGCCTGGCTGACGAACTCGTCCTGAATGCCGTTGGCGTTGTGCCAGAAGTCGCTGGTGGCGTCCTGCACCGCGCCGTTCTGGGTCACGTTCTGTCCCCAGTGGACACACGCGCCGCAGTTCTCCTGCGGGTAGTGGCCGAGGTCGGTCACCCACTTCGGCGCGCCGTCGCCGCTGTACCAGCTGCCGGGGTTGAACAGGTAGCGGGAGTAGAGGTCCTGGTGGTAGTCGGGCAGCACCTCGATGCCGGCGTCCAGGAAGGCCCGCATCTGGTCGGTCAGCTTGGCCAGGTAGGTCTGGTCGAGCTGGCCCCGGGTCGGTTCCGCGCCGGCCCAGGAGACCAGGAAGCGGACCGCGTTGGCCCCGGTCAGGCCGCGCATGGCCTGGGCCGAGGACTGCGCGTCGGCCGTGCTGGCGAACGGCAGGAAACCGTTCTCGGCCAGCTTCACCTCACCCGAGACGTTGAAGCCCCGCAACACCACCTCGCGGCCATAACCGTCCACAAAGGATCCGTTGTGGACGGTCAGCTGGCGCGCCCGGACGTCTTCGGCCACCGCCGCGGGGGCCGTGCCGAGCACCGCCGTCGCCGCCGCGAGCACCGCGATCAGTGCCCTCATCACGCTCCCAATAACGTGAAAAAAATTCGCGACTGACGGTAGTGGGCGAGGGAAGGCGGGGGCAATGGGCCGTTCCGGTGGCAGGCGACGCCAGGAACGGCCCGATACTGGCGCTGGGCGCAGTGAACGGCCCTTTCCTGGCGTCCAGTGCAGTGAACGGGCCTGGCGTTTGGAGCGGGGCGAAGGGACTCTTTCGGGCGTTGGATGCCAGGAAGGGCCCCTTCATGACACCGAACGTCATGAAGGGGCCCTTCCTGGCGTTGGGCGAGAGGATCGGTCCCTTGATCTTGGTGGGGGTGCTCGGAAGGGGGCTTTCCTCCACTCGGAGTGGAGGAAAGCCCCCTTCCGAGCGTCACAAGGGCGTCGCAAGGGCGTCGGGAGGGGTGGGTGGGGTGGGTTAGGAGTGTTGGGCCTTCTCGTACAGCGGCTTGGTGATCTTGGTGTCGAACTGGGGGCCGACCAGGTGCCGGGTGCAGCCGCTGTGGTCCGGGGTGGCGCAGACGTCGTCGGCGCCGGTGGTGAAGAAGCCGGCGTGGGTGTTGTTGCCGACGACAGTGCCGATGCCGTAGGCGAAATCGGCGATGCGGGGGCCGCCGCTGGAACCGCCGCCCATGGTGCAGGCCGGGCCCCACTGGCCGGGGGAGTCCGGATAGTCGGGCGTGCCCGGGTACTCCTTGGCGACGCCGTGGCAGTAGGCCAAACGCTCGCCGGTGTACTCCGGCAGGTTCTGTCGCGCGGGATCGCTGCTGGCACGGGGATAGCCGAACTGGAATTCGACGGTGGCGCCGGGCCGGTCGAAGCCGATGCGCTGGGCCTCGCCGACGGCGTCCTGCACGCGTCGCCCCTGCGCGTTGGGGTTGAGCACCACGAAGGCCTGGTCGTAGGCGTCGAACTTCGCGGCGTTCTGCTGGTCGTTCACCAGCCACGTCGAGTCGGCCACGCCGAGCTTGCCGACGAACTTCCCGTACGGGGCCTGTCCGTCGTGATAGCCGGGAATGAACAGCACATTGGTGGTCCACTGGTCGTTGTCGCCGATGAGGTCGGTGTTGTTGACGCAGTGCCCGGCGGTGACGACCGTGCTCCGGTTGGCGCTGTCGACCACGGTCGCGGTGCAGCTGGCGTCCTCGCCGTGGTCGGTGAAGAACAGCCGGCCGATGGTCGCCGCCGGCCCGGTCCACGGCGCGCCGTCCGGGCCGGCCTTGGGCGGATTGTCCACAGTGGACGGCACGATCAGCGCCTTGATCCGCTCCGGCGTCCAGTAGGCCAGCACCGCCTGCCGCGCCGCGGCGTCGACCGCCTGCGGATGCGTCGCCACGGTGTCCGCGGCCGCCGCCGGCGCGGCCAGAACCGTGCCGGCCAAGAGAATTCCGATACCCAGTGCGGTTCGCATGCCACGCAAGGTAGGCAGCGGATGTCAGGAACCTGTTGCCACGGAATTCAGGTGTTGTGGTGCGAGTGGTCCGCATCTGGCAGTCGGCGGACCCTTACCCCAGCACTTCCCGCAGCTTCTCCGCGTAGGCCTTGGGGTGGGTGGTGTTTCCATTGTGGCCGCCGGGGAACTCGGCGAGGTCGTGGCCGACGAGTGCGGCGAGGAGCTGGGCGCAGCGGTAGTCGAAGACGGTTCGGGGCGTGGTGCGGCCGGCGGCGGGGACGACGAGGGCCGGGGAGAGGTCGCCGAGCGTCAAGGAGTCCTTGACGACGGCGGTGAAGTCGTGGCGGATGAACAGGTCGAAGTTGGCGCGGCGCTGGTCGGTGAGGGGCTGCGGGGTGAGATCGGGTTCGGTGTCCTGGGCGGCAGGGTCGATGCCGAGGACGCGGGCGATCTCGGGGAAGGCGGCGGCGAGGCCACCGGAGGCGTAGACCTCTTGTAGAGCAAGGAGTTCCTGGCGGTGGTGGGCAGCATCGGCGTCCGGCAGCAGCCAGGGGGCCACGGGCTCGTGAGCGACGAGGGTGTGCAGCTGCCCGGGGTGTTTGACCGCGAGGTGCAGGCCGATGACGGCGCCGAGGCTGCACCCGAGCATGGCCACCGGCTCGTCGGTGAGCTCGGCCAGCAGGAGGTGCACGTCATCGGCATGGTCGGCGATGGCGCCGGGTGGGCCGGTGAGGGTGCTGCGGGACAGGCCACGGCGGTCGTAGGTGATCACGGTGTGGTCGTCGACCAGATGGTTCACCAGGTCGACGGTGCGGTTGGCGTCGCCCTCGCCGCTCTGGCTGATCAACAGCGTCGGCCCCTGACCCCGAACCTCGTAGTACAGCGTGGCCCCGGGCACCGTCATCGTGGTCATGGGCGCAGGCTAGACGCCGACCGGCCGCGAGGACGGGCGTTTTGATCACCGGTCACCCCGCCTGCTGGGCCTCCTGTTCCGGGGCGGTGCTCTCGGTCAGGGAGGCGGCGCGCAGGGCGACCTCCAGCTCGAAACGGGCGTCGGGGCAGCGGAGCTGATCGCCGAAGAGGCGTTCGACCTGGCGCATGCGGTAGCGGACGGTCTGTGGGTGCACGCGCAGGCGGGCGGCGATCTCGGGGGCGCCGCCGCGGGTCTCCAGCCAGGCCAGCAGGGTCTCGCCGAGGCGTTTGTGCTGCTTGTCGGTGAGTGGGGCCAGCGGGGCGAGGCGGGTGCGGATGAGCTGCTCGACCAGGAACTCGTCGGTGAGCAGCCACAGCGTCGACAAGTGATCCGCGCAGCGCACGGGGAACGTGTCGGCGATGGTGGTGCGGCGCACCAGGTCCCGGGCCAGCTGGGCGTGCCGGTGCGACTTGGCCGCGTCGGCCAGCACGGTGGTGGGGCCGATCACCACCCGCCAGCCGGCGAGCGCCTCGGCGCACGCCGGCCACCAGTCGGAGCCGTCGGGATCGGGCACGAGCAGGCAGCCGGCCGCGCCCTGGAAGTCGGCGAGGACCTCGGCCGGCAGCTCGGGCTCGGCCTCGACCGGGCCGACCCGGTCGACCAGCACCACGCACAGCCGCTCGGGCAGCGGCCAGCGGGCGGCGGTGGCCAGCTCGGCGGCCTCGGCCCTGGCCGTGTCCTCCTCGCTGATCAGCAGCCGCAGCAGGCGCTTGCGCCGCCGCTGCCGACCTTGCTCGCTGCGGGCCTGCATGTCGGCGTAGCCCTCCACGGACAGCGCGATGAGCTCGTCGGCGTAGGCCAGGGTGGCCTCGCCGAGCGTCCACATCATGGCCGTGGGCAGGCCGCTGCGCTGGCGGAACCGGATCAGGTGCCGCCACGCCACCCGGGTGCCCAGGCGGTAGGCCTTCTGCAGCGAGTCCAGGCTGCGGCCCTCGCTGGCCTCCAGCCGGCCGAGCTGGCGGTACACCTCGGCGAAGTCCGGGCGGGCCCGGTCGGGATCGGCGATGCGGTCCACGAACTGCGTCAGGGCCTGGTTCACGCCCAGCCGGATGGCCTGCCCGTAGCAGCCGTCCAGCGGTTTCGCGTACTCCGGGATGGTCGCCCGGATGGCGTGGACGATCTCCTCGGCCAGCGGGGCCAGCTGAGGCCGGATCAGTGTCGCCAATTCCCTGGGCAGCCGTTCGGCGGTCGTTCTCATGGCTTCATCCCCAGAACTGTCGGGTGTCCGGCGATTCTGCCACATCGGACCCGGTTTTGACTCCGGTCGGTAATCGTCAGAATCGTGACAGTGAATGCTCACGCGCATGACAAAACACCGGGGTGGAGCGCTTCCACGCGCCCCACCCCGGTGTAGAAAGGCCTTTCAGCTCAAGGTGAGCGCCGTGTCGTCCACGACAAAAGACGTCTGGAGTGAGGAGTCCTCGCTCCCGGAGAATGAGACGGTGACGGTCTGGCCGGCCAGACTCGAGACGTCGTACGAATGCTGAACGTAACCGGTGGCCGCGTTGAGGTTGGAGAACGTGGCCACGGTGGTCGAGCCGACCTTCACGGTCAGCTTGTCGTACTGCGTGGTCTTCGTGGTCTCGGCGGTGTCGACGTGCAGGTAGAACGACAGCGACGCGTGGCAGCCGGCCGGGATGGCGACGGACTGGGTGGCCGAGTCGGTGTGCGTGCTGCCGTAGCCGTCCAGCCAGGCGAAGTGGGTGCCGCCGTGCGCGGTCTCGCCGGAGCCGTTGGCGCTGACCACGCCCGAGGTGGTGGTCCACGGCGCGGTCCCGGACTCGAACCCGGCGTTGCCCAGCTGCTGGCCGGAGCAGCCGCCGCCCCCGCCGGTGGTGATCGTCCACGAGAACGAGGCGCTGCCGGTCTTGCCGGCGGCGTCGGTGACGGTGGCGTTCACGGTGTACGAGCCGGCGGTGGTCGGCGTGCCGGAGATCAGGCCGGACGTGGAGATCGACAGGCCGGGCGGCAGGCCGGTGGCGCTCCAGCTGTACGGGGTGGTGCCGCCGGTGGCCGAGAGCTGGAGGCTGGCCGCGGCGCCGACGACCCCGGACTGGCTGCCCGGGTTGGTGACGCTCGGCGAGCCGGGCGGCGGCGGGGTGCCGCCGGCGGTGAAGGCGGCGGTGCCGTTGGGGGTGCCGAGGCCGGTCGGCCCGTCCCAGCCGGCGCCGGCCTTGCACTGCACCGCGGTGGAGCAGCTGCCGTTGCTGCCCGAGGTCACGTCGTAGAGGGCGCTTGGGTTGGCGTACGGGTAGGCGGCCGGGCGGTCGCCGGAGCCGGGGACGCCGGCCAGCGCGTAGACGGAGGCGATGATCGGCGAGGAGGCGCTGGTGCCGCCGTAGACGGCCCAGCCGCTGCCGCCGTAGGTCTGGTACACCGCGAGGCCGGTGTTGGGGTCGGCGACCGCGGACACGTCGGCGTCGGCGCGGTTGGCGCAGCCGGTGGTGACGCCGCTCTGGAACGACGGCTTGGCCACGTCGCTGGAGCAGCCGGATCCGGCGCCGCTCCAGGCGGTCTCGCTCCAGCCGCGGGAGTTGCTGGCCTTGCTCAGCGAGGTGCCGCCGACCGCCGTCACGTATGCCGACGAGGACGGGTAGCTGATGCCGTAGCCGCTGTCACCGGTGCTCGCGGTGATCGCCACGCCCGGGTGGTTGAAGTAGCTGGAGTCGGAGGAGTTCTCGGTGCCGTCCTCGGATCCGCCGTAGCTGTTGGACACGTACTTCGCGCCCATGCTGACCGCGGTGTTCACGGCCGTGCCGAGGTCGTCCATGGACGGCTGGTTGGCCTCCACCAACAGGATGTGGCAGCCGGGGCAGATCGCCGACACCATGTCCACGTCCAGCGAGATCTCGCCGGCCCAGCCGGTGTCGCCTGACGGCAATGGGCTGGTTTGCCCGTTTTCGTTGACCTTCTTGAAACATCCGTTGGCGGTGGTGCACGCCGGCAGCCCGTAGGTGGACCGGTAGGTGGCCAGGTCGGACTCGGCGTTGGGGTCGTCGTTGGAGTCGATGATGGCCACGGTGGCCGAGGCGCTGCCGGTGGCGGTGAGGTTGTAGGCGCTGCGCAGGTCGCTGGGGCCGTAGCCGCTGGGTAGGGCCGGCGTGTTCGGCGTGGCGGCGACATCGGTTCTGCGCAAGGCGAAACAGGACACGAAGCCGGGCTTCGGGTTCTGGTCGCAGACGTGGGCTGCGGGGTGGGCGGCGGGCGTGACGACCGGGCCCGAGGTGTCCAATGGCGCCGCGGCGGCCGTCGCCGAGCCGGCGGTCAGCGCGAGCGCCGCCGTCGCGGCGAGGGCGGCCAGCCATCTGCTGGTACTGCGCACAGTTTCCTCCCTGGCAGGGTAGAGGGAAAGCCGTGTCTGGATGTGTACCGTGCCCTGGCGTCAACCGGTGGCGCACCGGTGTCAGTGGCACTAATGTGCCGAAACGACGCCAGCCCAGGGAGAGACCATGGTTTCGGCGGACACCGGTCATCTGGTCACCCTCGGACTCGGCGAACAGGCCGCCCGGGCCTATCTCGCGCTCGTCGCGCTGGGAACGTCCACACTGGACCAACTGGCCGATGCGGCCGGCCATCGACCGGAGCAGATTCGTTGCAGTGTCGAGGAACTGCTCCAGGTGGGGCTGGCCGGGCGGTCCGGGGCCGAGCTGGTGGCCATGCCGCCCGGCCCGGCGCTGGACCTGCTGGCCCGGCGCCGGGAGGTCGAGCTGGCGGCGGCGCGGGTGGCCGCCGCGGACACCTTTCGCCTGCTGCGCCAACGGGTCTCGGTCGGCGTGGATAGCCTGCTGGAGATCATCGACGAGGCCGCCGTGCAGGACCGGATCCGGCAGCTGGAGCAGTCGGCGCGGGCCGAGGTGCGCGGCCTTGACTCGCCGCCGTACTACGCCGGGCCGGACGGCAATCCGACCGAATTGGACAATCTGGCCGCCGGCGTGCGCTATCGCGCGGTATACGCCAAGACGGCGCTGGAACGCTCGGAGTACTTGGCGGACAACGTGGTTCCCGCGGTGAAGGCCGGCGAGGAGGCCCGCACCCTGCCCGACGTGCCGGTGAAACTGTTGATATTCGACACGGACTGCGCGGTGGTGTCGCTGTCGGCGGCCGAGGCCGACAACGTGGGCGGCTCGGCGCTGCTGATCCGCCCGTCCAGCCTGCTGTCCGCGCTGATCGGGCTGTTCGAGATGTGCTGGCGGGCCGCGCTGCCGCTGGCCCTGGGCGAGTCGGCCGGCGGCCCGTTCCTCCAGCCGAGCGAACGTCGGCTGCTGGGCCTGCTCGCCGCCGGCCTCGGCGACGAGCAGGTGGCCCGGACCCTGGGCATCAGCCGGCGAACCCTGTTCCGGCACCTGGAAAGCCTGATGTCCCGCACCGGCGCCGCCAACCGCTTCCAGCTGGCCCTGCACGCCAAACGCAACAACTGGATCTGACCGACCCCCACTGTCCCGCTCAGCGTCACAGCGAATGTGTGAAACGGATTCGGCAGTTCGGTGTGACTGTGGGCGGGACTGCGGGGGTTTCAGGGGTGGATGGCGACTAGGGACTTGGTGAGGCCGGCGGCGCGCTCGTGCCAGATGTCCGAATCGGGGAAGAGCAGGCGCATCTCGGTCAGGGACAACAGCTCGGTGGCCAGGACGGCGTCGGCGGAGGCGGCCCAGCCCTCGGCCTTGGCGTGCCCCAGCGGCCACACCCGGATCGCCGCGGCCCGCGCCGACACCGGCAGGAACTGCAGGCCCGGGAAGGCCCAGTGCGGCTCGATCGGGAAGTACCGGTACGGGGTCTGCACCCAGTGCCCGTCGGCGAAGCCGTGGATCACCTCGGCCAGCTGCCGCCGCCGGGCGTAGCCGCCGACGTGCTCCAGCAGGCTGTTGGACACCACCAGGTCGAACTTCTCGCCGTCCAGGCCCTCAGGCGCGCAGGCGTCGCCGACGATGTGGTTCACCCACGGCTCGTCGGCGTCGGCCGGGACCAGGTTCACGGTGGTGACATGGGCGGGCCGCACCGCCGACTTGCGCCAGAAGTCGGGCAGGCCGCCCAGATCGAGCACCCGCATCTCGGCCAGCGACGGGAAGCGCCGCATCAGCTCGTCCCAGCGCTTGGCCCGGGCTCGCGCGGACAGCGACCGGGGATTGTTCGGATTGGTCAGCCGCTGCTGGATCCGCCGGGCCACGGTCATGACAGGCTCCTCGTCCATCGCGTCATACGGGACCCATCGTCGCGGCGGCCGATCAGTTACGGGTGGCCGGCCGGATCGGCGCGATCGGGCCAGCGCCCTTCGACCACCCGCGTGACTCCGTAGACTCCGCCAGGTGAGCGAAACGGCCGGTGTCCCAGTCCGCCAACAGGGGATGCGCGACCACAACCTGGGCGTGGTGCTGCGCTGCGTGGCCGACGGCGAGGGCGTGTCCCGGGCCGAGGTGGCGGCCGCCACCGGGCTGACCAAGGCGACCGTGTCCAGCCTGGTCGACGAGCTGGCCCGGCACGGGCTGATCGTCGAGGCCGGCCCGGCCGGCAACAGCGTCGGCCGGCCAGGGCAGGCGCTGCGGCTCAACCCGGACGGCCCGGTCGGCCTGGGCGTGGAGATCAACGTCGACTACCTGGCGTGCTGCGTGCTGGACCTGTCCGGCCGGCCCCGGCACCAGGCGGTGTCCCTGGTGGACAACCGGGATCGCCCGGTGGCCGAGGTGCTGGCCGCGGCGGCGGGCCTGGTCGAGGCGGCGCTGGACGCCACCCGGGCGGCCGGCCTGCCGGCGGCCGGTGTGGTGGCGGCGGTGCCGGGACTGGTCCGCACGTCGCAAGGGTGGCTCGCTTCGGCCCCGAACCTGGGCTGGACCCAGGTGCCGGTGGCGGCCGAGCTGTCCCGGGACGGCTGGCCGCCGGTGAGCGTGGAGAACGAGGCGAACCTGGCGGCGCTGGGCGAACTCTGGTTCGGCGAGCCGCCGAGGACCGATTTCATCCACGTCTCGGGGGAGATCGGCATCGGCGCCGGCGTGATCGTCGGCGGCGAGCTGTTCCGTGGCCGCAACGGTTTCGCCGGCGAACTCGGCCACGTCACGGTGCGGCCGGACGGGCCGGTCTGCGGCTGCGGGGCGCGGGGCTGCCTGGAGGCGATCGCCGGGCAGGAGGCGATCCTGCGCGCCGCCGGCCTGCCGCCGCGCACCGGCACCACCCTGGCCACGCCGGCCGGTCCGCTGGCGCGACTGGTGGAACGGGCCGAGGCCGGCGACGAGCGGGCGGTCGACGCGGTGGAGGTGGCCGGCGAGGCCCTGGGCGTGGCGCTGGCCGGCATGGTCAACCTGCTCGACCTGGACGCCGTGCTGCTCGGCGGCATGTTCGCGCTGCTGGCCCCGTGGCTGCGGGAGCCGGTGCAGGCCGAGCTGTCGGCGCGGGTGCTCGGCGCGCAGTGGACCGAGCCGCAGGTGGTGGTGTCCCGGCTGGGCTGGGAGGCGGCGGTGCGGGGCGCGGCCGGGTCGGTGATCAACCGGATCGTGCAGAATCCCGCCGATCACGTGCGCCGCAGTGCCTAATTCCTTGGGCGCCGACGGTGCGGGTCGTCGGCATGGGGCTGACGACCCTCGGCGGCGGGTTCCGCGTCCCGTTGGCGCACAAGGCTCTTCTGACCGACGGCGCCGTGACTTCGCTGGTGCTGCACGATCACGCGTTGGCTCTCGTGACATCGGTGAAGGCGGTCGAGCGCTCGGTCATCGAAGCCGCCTCCTCCGGATCGAGGGCCGCCGCGCTGCGGGCGTTCGCCGCCAATCCGCTGGTCGACTCGGTGTCGGTCGCCGCGCGCCTCTTGGACCGACACGTGGAAGAACATCCCGAGCTGGCCTGCCTTCGCCGACCGTGACCGTTCCCGCCGATAAGGTTGTGTCCTCAAACTTTCGGCTACAGTGACGCTCCGGGGGAGGTGAGGATCTTGAACATCAAGCGCGCCTATCACCAGTACTGCGGCCTGGCGGTCGCGCTGGACGTGCTGGGCGAGCGGTGGACGCTGCTCATCGTGCGGGAGCTGCTGCTGGGGCCGCGCCGCTACAGCGACCTGCTGGCCGACCTGCCCGGGCTGGGCACCAACCTGCTGGCCGACCGGCTGAAGTTCCTGGTCGACAAGGGGGTCATCCGGCAGGGCCCGAGCCGGCCGGCCTACGAGCTGACCGAGGCCGGCGCGCTGCTGCGGCCGGTGGTGCTCGACCTCACCCGCTGGGGCTTCGCCTTCACCCCCGACAAGTCCACTGTGGACGCCGTCCGGCCGCGCTGGGGCTTTCTCGCCGCCGAGACCCGGCTGCGCGCCGAGCTGGCCGGGGACGTGGACGAGGACTACGAGTTCCACGTCGACGACGAGGTCTTCCGCTTCGAGGTCCGCGCCGGCCAGGTCCAGGCGGCCGCCGGCCGCGCCTCCGGCCGGCCCACCGTCGTCGCCACCGCCGACGCCGTCACGCTGGTGCGATTAGGCTCCGGCCAGATGACCGCCTCCGACGCCCTCGCCGCGGGCGAGCTGACCATCAGCGGCCCCGACGACGCCGTGCGGCGCTGCCGCCGCCTCCTCGACCTCGCCTGAACCCGCACACCCCTCCCCACGTGAGTGGCTCATTTACCCCTGTGCGCCACCTGAGCCACTCAGGTAAGGCCGGCGTGCGCACGTGAGTGGCTCACTCGACTCCGTGCGCCAAGTGAGCCACTCAGGTGAGCCATCAGGTATAAGCCGGAAGCCGCGGGGATTGCGACATCAGGGGCAGGTCTTCCACGCGAAGTGGTAAGTGGTGGTGATGCTGCCGTCCGTAGAGTCCATCGACAAGAAGCTGGTTGTCGTCTTCGGGTTGGACGTTCCGGCGGCAACCCGCAGTTCGGTGTTAATGTTGAAGTTGCGTTCCTGGCCGCACGGCTCCCAGATCAGGGAGGCGATGTCGGTCTTGTCGGTGAACTGCCAGTCGTCGTCGAACGACCCGTTGATGTTGTGAGCAATGAACGCGGTCGGCGCGTTACCCTGGAAGTAGTAGTTGGCACGCTCCTGTCCGGTGGCACCTGTCTCCAGATGGCCGTATCCGCGGTAATCGGCCTCGGCGATCGCGTAGGTGAATCCTGACGGCACGTGAACCGCCAGGTTCAGCTGACAGTTCTTCCGTAGGTCGGTCGGCAGCGCGCCCACGCCGACCTGCGCGGTGTAGTTGCTGTAGGTCACCGTGAACGCCGTGTTGTCCGGGGACACGGCCACTGCGGCCGTGCCCGTCGGGCACCCGGAGCCGATCACCGTCGCGACGTCGATGACAATCTTGTCTGGCGGCGGCGGGTTGGTCCACGCAAACGGTTGGGGTGTTTGCAACAGTGATAAAAGCACACCGGTTGCGGCCAGCGCTTTCAGCATGGGTGTCCTTCCCAATACTCCACGACTGGGGGGCGGGTGCGACCCACGGTAGCCGCAAATGCGAATAATGGGGCCCACTGAACGGAGTAACAAGTTGAGTCGTATTCAGCTTCGTCCTGACAGGGCACGATGGGATCGTCCCATGAGCGGTCTTGATTGTGTCAGCCGCGCCCGATGAATGGCATCGTTGTCGCCATCACCGTCATGAACTGCACATTGGCGCTCAAGGGTAGTCCCGCCATGTAGAGCACCGCATCGGTCACCGCCGAGACATCCATACGCGGTTCCGGGCGAATGGAGCCGTCGGCCTGCGGCACACCGTCGGCCATTCGGGCGGTCATCGCCGTCTCGGCGTTGCCGATGTCGATCTGGCCGCACGCGATGTCGTGCTGACGGCCCTCCAGGGACAGCACGCGGGTCAGTCCGGTGACGGCGTGCTTGCTGGCGGTGTAGGCCACCGAGTTGGGCCGCGGCACGTGCGCGGACAGCGAGCCGTTGTTGATGATCCGGCCGCCCCGGGGCCGCTGGCGCTTCATCACCCGGAAGGCGGCACGGGCGCACAGGAACGATCCGGTCAGATTGGTGCCGATCACGTGCTGCCACACCTGCGCCGACATGTCCTCCACCGGCGCGGCCCGGCCGTTCGTGCCGGCATTGTTGACCAGAAGGTCGAGCCGGCCCCAGGTCCGCTCGACGGTGTCGAACAGGTGCCCCACCTGCTCCTCGACGGCCACGTCGGTGGGCACGACCAGGGCGTTCTCCCGGTCCCCGGCCGTGTCGGCCAGCGTCTGCTCGCGCCGCCCGGCCAGCGCCACGTGGTAGCCGGCGTCCAGCAGGGCCACCGCCACCGCGGCCCCGATGCCGGCGCCCGCGCCGGTCACGATTGCAGTCCTCATGCTGGTCAACGTACCGTCGGACGTCCATAGTGGACCGGCTGCGGGTGTGGCGAACACCTACTGCCCGTAGTAATGCGTGGTCGCTATTGTGTGACCCACGAGGACGTGCGGGTTTGGGTGTTCACGAGGAGTAATCGGTCATCGACACGGGGCAGCTGATCGCCGGGCACTACCGGCTGGTCGAACGGGTGGGCAGCGGCGCCATGGGCGTCGTCTGGCAGGCCAGGGACGAGCGGCTCGAGCGCATGGTCGCGATCAAGCAGCTCGTGCTCCAGCCGGGCCTGTCCGAGCAGGAGTGGGACGAGGCGCGGCGGCGCGCCATGCGCGAGGCCCGGATCGCCGCGCGGCTGCAGCACCCCAACGCGATCACCGTGTTCGACGTGGCCGAGAACGACGGCGAGCCGTGCCTGGTGATGGAGTTCCTGCCGTCCCGCAGCCTGTCCTCGGTACTGGCCGAGCGGGGCACGCTCTCGCCCGAGGAAGCGGCCAAGATCTGTGCCCAGGTGGCCTCGGCGCTGTCGGCCGCGCACGCCGCCGGCATCGTGCACCGGGACGTGAAGCCGGCCAACATCCTGCTCACCGAGAACGGCACCGCCAAGATCACCGACTTCGGCATCTCCCGCGCGGTCGGGGATGTCACCGTGACGCAGACCGGCATCTCGGCCGGCACCCCGGCCTACATCGCGCCCGAGGTCGCCCGCGGCCACGACCCGAGCCCGGCCGCCGACGTCTTCTCGCTCGGGGCCACGCTCTACAACGCCGTCGAGGGCCGCCCGCCGTTCGGCACCAGCCAGAACCCGCTGGCGCTGCTGCACGCCGTCGCCACCGGCGTGGTGCCGCCGCCCAAGCAGGCCGGCGCCGTCACCACGCTGCTGATGGGCATGCTCGACGCCGAGCCCGAGGCGCGGCCGACCATGCGTGAGGCCGCCGCGGCGCTGACCGAGGTCGGCGCCGGCCGCGCCGCCGGCTGGACGCCCACCGCCCGGACCACCGTGCTGGCCGCCGAGTCCGCCGACCCGGAGCCGCCGCTGTTCCTGGCCACCGCGGTGATGCCGGCCGACCAGTCCAGCGCCACCACCCAGAGCGCGCGGGTGGTGGACGACAAGCCGGCGTCGCGGCGGGCGCTGATCATCGGCACGGTCGCCGTGGTGCTGGTGATCGCCGCCGGGCTGACGGTGATCGCGCTGCTCAACAACAACACGACCACGCCGCCGCCGTCGAACACGACCAACCCGCCGACGACCAGCGCGGGCCAGGCGCCCCCGCCGGCGACGACCACCACCCCGTCGCCGACCACGCCGACCACCTCGTCCTCGACCACCGGCAGCTCCACCACCACGACGACGCCGTCGACCACGACGACCACCCCCGGCAGCGTCACCAACGACCCGACCGGCGGCCCGATCGACTTCGGCCAGGCCGGCACGCTGGTGATCAACTTCTTCGACCAGGACCCCGGGCCGTCGGCCCACTGGGCCATGCTCTCGCCCAACGCCCAGGCCCTGTTCGGCAGCCAGGACCAGTTCAACGCCTACTGGGCGCAGTACAGCAACGTGGTCGGCAACAACGCCATGGGCGTCACCGCCAACCCGGACGGCTCGGACAACGTGCCGGTCGACGTCACGTACACCAAGCAGGGCCAGCCCGGCGTCACCGTGCACAAGAACATCAAGGTGATCCGCTACAACGGCCAGATCCTCATCGACGGCGACCCCCGCCAGTAGCGGCCCCTGTCAGCTCTACGTGAGTGGCTCAGGTGGCCCTGGAGCGCAAATGAGCCACTCACGTAGCGCAGATGGAGCGCCTCAGCCGGTGAAGGCCTCGAAGCGCTTGCTGAAGTCCCACGGCTGCTGGGTGACGTTGGTGCAGGTGGTCAGGCTGCCCTGGCAGGCGTTGCGGTCCCGGGTGACCTCCCAGAACGCCAGTTCGCCGAGGTGCTTGCCGTTGGCGTAGGTGGCCAGCGCCGAGGCGTCGGCCAGCGTGAACGTGGACGAGTCGTCGTTCACGCCGAGCATCGGCGTCACCCCGACCAGGCCCCACAGCTGGGCGTCGGTCTTGGCCGGGTAGATCGTCTTGAGCTGGTCGTGGGTGGCCTGCGCCGCCTGCTGCGCCTTGAGCCCCATGTCCACGCCGTCGTGCTGGCCGTAGTCCATGGCCATCACGTTGACCAGGCTGAGGTTCACGCCGTGGCTCGCCGCCGACTGCACGATGTAGGCGCCGTCCGCGGTCAGGCCGTAGGGCATCACCGGCAGCGTGTACGAGATCTGTAGGCCGGGGTTGGCCGCCTGGAGCTTGGCCAGCACGGCGTTGCGCCGGTCCACCGAGGTGTGGTCGACGACCGCCGCGCCCTCGATGTCGAAGTCGATGCGGCTGGCGGCGTAGGCGGTGACGATGGCCTGGTACTGCTGCTGGATCGCGGCCTGGTCGGTGCAGGAGCCGGCCAGCTCGGTGCCGGCCTCGCCGCCGAAGGAGATCGTCACGTCGCCGCCCTGGGCTCGCAGCGCGTCGATGTCGTCGCGGTCCCAGCCGGTGGTCGGGTCGTAGGCGTTGAACCAGGTCGCCTTGCAGCCGTTGCCGGTGACGAAGGCCAGGGTGAAGTTCTGCAGGCCGGAAGCGTTGGCGGTGTCGGTCAGCACCGGCGTCGGCCACGAGCCCATGTCCACGTACGGGGCGACCTTGAGCGGCCAGGTGCTGCCGCTGCCGGAGCCGGCCTGGGTGGTGACGGTGATGGCGTTGGATGCCGCCGACTGGTTGCCGGCGAGGTCGTGCGCCCTGACCGTGAACGTGTACGAAGTGGACGGTGCCAGCCCGGTGACCGTCGCCGAGGTGCCGGCGATGGTCAGTGCCTTGGTCGTGCCCTTGTAGACGTCGTAGCCGGTGACGCCGATGTTGTCAGTGGCCGCCGACCACGACAGCGAGACGCCGGTGGTGGTGATGGCGCCGGCCTTCAGGCCGCTGGGGGCCGACGGCGGCGTGGTGTCCACGACCCCGGCGCAGGTGGCCCCGTTCAGCAGGCAGTTCGTCGGCACGGCGGATCCGGCGGCCACGAAGCCGAAAGCGGCGGTCGCCCCGGCGGCGACCGTGCCGTTGTAGCTCTTGTTGGTGAACGTGTAGTGGTTGCCGCTCACGGTTTCGGTGGCGTCCCAGGATGACGACACCGTGGTCCCGGCGGGCAGGTCGAACTCGACCTTCCAGCTGGTGATCCCGTGGTTGCTCTGGTTGGTGACGGTGTACTGGCCCTGGTATCCGCCGCCCCAGGTCGAGGTCTGGGCGAAGTCGGCGCTGACCGCGCCGGGTGTCGCCGCCGCGGCGGGGACCGCGGCGATCGCCGCGAGCGCCAGGACGGCCGCCGCCGGCAGGGTGAGGCGTCTGAACATGTGGCTGCTCCATTGTGGTGGTGGCAGCCGTGCACATGGTGCGGGACCCTCCGGCGGTCGCGCTAGGGCCGTTCGCCGTAGCCTCCACCCATGCAACCGGTGTTGACCTCCATCTCGGTCGTGGTGTTCACGGTGGTGACCTCGCTGCTGTTCGCGGCCATGGTGTCCCGGCTGCTCGGGATGAGTTTCGGGCTGGTGCGGCGGCTGGCCGCCGGCGCGATCGCCATCGCGCTGCTGGACCCGGTGCTCAACGGGATGCGGTCGACCATCGCCGACGCCGGCGCGGCCGCGCAGTTGTTCCTGAGCCTGCTGGGCCTGTGCGTCTGCGTGCTGGGCGCGATGATCTTCCTGGTGCTGGCCGAGGTGCTGGTGCCGACCGGTTCCCTGCCGCAGCCGATGGAGCTGGCGCGCGGCCTGCGCGGCCGGCTGGCCCGGGCCCGGCGGTACTCCAGGATCACCCGGATCGCCGTCAAGCACGGCCTGGGCCCCTACCTGTCCGGCCGCCGCCGCGCCGACTTCGAGCTGCCCAGCGGCCGGTCCCGGCTGGCCGCCTCGCTGGCCGAGGCCCTGGACGAGGCCGGCGTGACCTTCGTGAAGCTGGGCCAGATCCTGTCCACCCGCCGCGACCTGCTGCCGCCGGAGTTCGTGACCGAGCTGAGCCGGCTGCGGGACCGGGTCGCCCCGGCCCCGTGGGTCGAGGTGGAGGCGGTGCTGGTCGCGGAGCTGGGCCGCCCGGTGGCGGAGGTGTTCGCCGAGTTCACCCGGGAGCCGCTGGCCGCCGCCTCGATCGCCCAGGTGCACGCCGCGACGCTGAAGTCGGGGGAGCGGGTCGTGGTCAAGGTGCAGCGGCCGGGCATCGGCTCGGTGGTGGAGCGCGATCTGGACATCGTGGCCCGGCTGGCCGCGACCCTGCACGCCCGGACCCGCTGGGGGCGCGCGATCGGCGTGCGGGAGCTGGCCACCGGCTTCGCCGACGCCATGCGCGAGGAGCTGGATTTCCGTGTGGAGACGGCGAACATGTTGGCGGTGGCGGCCGGAAGCCGTACCGGGGTTCGGTATCCCGTGCCGCAGGAGTCGTTGAGCGGCCGGCGGATCCTGGTGATGGAGCGGCTGGACGGGGTGTCGCTGAGCGAGGCCGGCCCGGACACCCCGGACCGCGAGGGGCTGGCCCGCACGCTGCTGGACACCATGCTCCGCCAGGTCATGATGGACGGCGTCTTCCACGCGGATCCCCATCCCGGCAACGTGTTGCTGCTGGCCGACGGCGGACTCGGCATGATCGACTTCGGCTCGGTCGGCCGGCTGGACGGCGCGCTGCGGGAGGCGTTGCAGCGGCTGCTGCTGGCCATGGACAAGGCCGACACGCTCGGCGTGGCCGACGCGCTGCTGGAGGTGGTGCGCCGGCCCGACGAGATCGACCAGGTGGCCCTGGAGCGGGCGGTCGGCCAGTTCCTGGCCCGCCACCTCGGCCCCGGCTCCTCGGCCGGCGTGCGCATGTTCACCGACCTGTTCAAGATCGTCGCCGATTTCGGGCTGTCGGTGCCGCCCGAGGTGGCGGCGGTGTTCCGCGCGCTGGCCACCCTGGAGGGCGGCCTGACCCAGCTGGCCCCGGGCTTCGACCTGGTGGCCGAGGCCCGCGGCGTGGCCACCGGGTACGTGCGCCAGAGCCTGGACGGCGACACCCTGCGCCGCGCGGCGATGGACGAGCTGGTGACCCTGGTGCCGATGCTGCGCCGGCTGCCGCGCCGGGTCGAGCGGATCGCCGGCGCGCTGGAGAACGGGCGGCTGAGCCTGAACATCCGGCTGTTCGCCGACCAGCGCGACCGCGAGCACGTGACCGGGCTGCTGCACCAGGTGCTGCTGACCGCGCTGGGCGCGACCGCCGGTGTGATGGCCGTCATGCTGCTCACCGCCGAGACCGTGACCCCGCAGATCACCCTGTTGCAGCTGTGCGGGTACAGCCTGCTGATCATTAGCGCCGTGCTCGTCCTCCGCGTCCTGGCGCTCATCTTCCGGCGAGAACGGTAACGTCACGACCGTGATCGAGGATCTGCTGCCCGCCGAGGTGGTCTCCGCGGACGTGCTCGGCGACGACCCCGACGCCCGGCTGCTGCCCGAGGAGGAGCCGGAGGTCGCCAGGGCGGTGGAGAAGCGGGTGCGCGAGTACACCATCGCCCGCAGCTGCGCCCGTCGGGCGCTGGGCAAGCTCGGCCTGCCCGAGACGCCGATCCTGCGCGGGTCCAAGCGGCAGCCGCTGTGGCCGGACGGCATCGTCGGCAGCATCACCCACACCCGGGGCTACTACGCGGCGGCGGTGGCGCGGGCCGAGGAGATGCTGACCGTCGGCATCGACGCCGAGACCCACGACGTGCTGCCCGAGGGCGTGCTGGGCATCGTCACGCTGCCCGAGGAACGGGAGATGCTGGACCGGCTGCCGGCCGGCACGCACTGGGACCGGATCCTGTTCAGCGCCAAGGAGAGCGTGTACAAGGCCTGGTTCCCGCTGACCCACAAGTGGCTGGGCTTCGACGACGCCCGGCTGACCTTCCACCTGGACGAGAACCGGTTCTCGGTCGAACTGCTGGTCGAGCCGCCGCTGGTGCGCGGCGTGCCGTTGACCGGTTTCACCGGCCGCTACTTGATTCGCGACGGTTATGTGGTGACGGCGATCGCGGTCCGCTGATACCGTGTACTAGAACACGTTCTAGTACACGGTGAGGTGTCATGAGGTTCGGTGTGGTGCTGTTCAGCAGCGACCGGGGCATCGCGCCGGCCGTGTGCGCGAAGGCGGCCGAGGACGCCGGCTTCCACTCGTTCTACGTGCCCGAGCACACGCACATCCCGGTCCGGCGGGACGCCGCCCATCCCCGCACCGGCGGCGCGGACCTGCCCGACGACCGCTACCTGCGCACCCTGGACCCGTGGGTCTGCCTCGGCGCCGCCGCCGCGGTCACCTCCACCATCCGGCTCGCGACCGCCGTCGCGCTGCCGGTGGAGTCCGACCCCATCACCCTGGCCAAGACCATCGCCACCCTGGACTTCCTGTCCGGCGGCCGGGTCACGCTCGGGGCCGGCTTCGGCTGGAACACCGACGAGCTGGCCGACCACGGCATCCCCGGCCGGTTCCGGTACACCGCGCTGCGGGAGTACATGGCGGCCATGCGGTCGCTGTGGACCGAGGACGTCGCCTCGTACCAGGGGAAGTTCGTGTCCTTCGGCGACAGCTGGGCCTACCCCAAGCCCGTGCAGGCCCACCTGCCGCTGCTGATCGGGGCCGGCGGCACCGAGCGCACCTTCGACTGGATCGCCGCCCACGCCGACGGCTGGATCACCACCCCGCAGGAGGGCGACGTCGACGGCAGCGTGCGGCTGCTGGCCGAGCGCTGGGCCAAGGCCGGGCGGGCCGGCAAGCCGTACATCGTCGCCCTCGACCGGGCCACCCCCGACCGCGTCGAGCACCTCGCCGGCATCGGTGTGGACGAGATCGTCATCGGCGTGCCCGACACCGACGAGCCGGCCGCCCTGGCCTTCCTGGCCAAGATGGGCGGCCGGCTGTTCGGCTGATCAGAGGTGGTCGAGCACGAAGTTGAAGCCGGCTTCCTTGTGCTCGTTGCCGGCCGGGCAGCGGCCGTTGGTGGAGTAGCCGAAGAAGAACAGCCCGTAGCACTTCACGCAGAACCGCCAGGCGTCCTGGGACTTCGGGCCCGGCGGCACGTCGTGGTTGAGCACGAAGTTGTGGAAGAAGGACTGCTGGTCACCGTCGGGACCCGAGTCGTGGCCGCCGCCCGTCGCGCACACGCCGTCGGTCGGGTAGCCCCGCCAGAACAAGCTGAAGCACTTCTGGCACAACCGCCAGTTGGCCTGGGCGTTGGCGGTCTCCGAGACGTTGTAGGGCAGGATGAAGTTGTAGCCGGCCTGGGTGTGGTTGCCCCCGGCCGGACAGATGTTCAGCCCACCTGGGGGCGTGATCACGCCGACCGTCATACCGAAGCACTTGGTGCAGAAGAAGTAGTAGCTGTGCGCGGACGCCGAGGCCGGGCCGGCCAGCGCGGTGGGCAGGACCGCCGCCGTGGCGGCGACGGCGGTGATCTTGGCAGCCTTGGCCAGGAAGGCCCGGCGGGAGTCGGTCATGGCGATCACCCTCGGTCCCGGCGCTTCCCGGCCACCAGGGGGTGCGCACATGCGCACCCGGGCACTTTTCCCGACCCCCCGGGACAACCCACGCTGGACGACCCGCGCCGGGCGTTGCCCGGTTTCTGATTCCGCCTCGCTAGTTGCCGCCGGCGCTGGTGATCACGCTGATCGCGACGCCCAGGGTGGCGGTGTTGTAGAGAAAGCTCAGCACGCCGTGGGAGAGGACCCGGGCCCGCACCGCCGTGGTCCGGGTCTCCACATCGGACACGGCGAAGGTGGTGCCGACGGTGAAGGCGAAGTACGCGAAGTCGGCGTAGCCCGGCTGCTCGGTGTTGGGGAACTCGAACTGCTTGACCGGCAGGGCCGAGTAGTACGCGGTGGCGTAGCGCTCGGCGTAGCCGAAGTGCAGGATCGCCCAGGCCAGCAGCACCGCCGGCACGCCGATGAACTTCTCCTCCAGCGTGCCGCCGAGGATGATGGTGAAGGCCGCGCCCACGCCGACCAGGCTGGTGAAGACCGTGAACAGCAGCCCGAGCCGGGCGAACAGCCCCGCGGTCACCGGCATGAGGTCGTCGCCGGCGGCGGAGTGGCGCACCCGCCACGCGCCCAGCAGCACGTAGATGAACGCGAGCATCACCCAGATCGCCAGGTATGTCTCGTTCTCCGAGAAGAACACGAACAAGCCGAAGATGAACAGGGCGAGCTCGTCCAGCAGCAGGATAATCCGGAAGATCACGGCACGGACGGTACCGCAGCCAGCGCGGCCAGCACCGCGCCCACCGCGGGGCGGGTCCGGGAGCCTGCCCGCACGACCGCGTCGATGCTGCGCGAGCGGTCGGTGGGCGTGACGGGCACGTCGGCGTGCCGCAGCGCCAGCCGGGGCAGCACGGCCGCGCCGACCCCGGCCGCGACCAGACCGGCGATGGTGGCCAGACCCATGAACTCCCAACGGGAATCGGGCCGCACCCCCAGTTCGGCCATCACCTCCTCGGCCACCCGGCGGGACGGCTGGTCGTCCGGGGCGACCAGCCAGGTCGAGTGGTCCACGGGTCCGGCGATGACCACCGGGTCGACCATCAGCCGGGTGCGGACCAGGCCGGGCGGCGGGGGAGCGTCCCGCCAGGTGTCGATGACGGCGATGTCCACCTCGCGGGCGCGGAGCCGGTCCAGCGCCTGGGTGTCGTCGGTGTGCTGGCGCAGCACGACCCGTGGACCGCTCAGTTCGACCAGCCGGGGCGCGACGGCGACCGCGACGGTCGGGATGGTGCTGATGACGATCCGGCCGCTGGTGTCGTCGGCCGCCCGGGCCAGATCGGCCTCGGCCGCCTCCACCGCGTCCAGCACCGTGGCGGCGTGCCCGGCCAGGCGGCGGCCGGCTTCGGTGAGGGTGGCGCTGCGGGCGGTGCGCTCCAGCAGGGCGACGCCCGCTTCCCGTTCCAGCACGGCCAGCTGCTGCGAGACCGCCGAGGCCGAGTAACCGGTGGCGGCGGCCACGGCGGCGATGCTGCCGAGGGCGGCGAACCGATGCAGCAGGGTGAGACGGTGCAGATCGAGCATCGGCACAGCTTATGCTCGGCCTCGACGATTCGCGCTGTACGTGATGCTCCCGTCACGGCACGGTGGGGTCATGGCCGTCTCCGCAACGCTCGCCGCCAACGACGTGATCGCCCGCCGCCGGGCCGAGGGCCTGCCGGTGGTGCCGCTCGGCTTCGGGGAAGCCGGCCTGCCGGTGCACCCGCTGCTGACCGCGGCCCTGGGCGAGGCCGCCGGCAGCGCAGGGTACGGGCCGGTCGCCGGCATTCCCGAGCTGCGCGAGGCGGCCGCCGGCTACTGGAGCCGGCGCGGCCTGCCGACCTCGACGGCGCAGGTCGTCGCCGGGCCGGGCAGCAAGCCCCTGCTGTGGGCGATCCTCGGCGCCCGGCGCGGCGTCATCGCGCTGCCCAGGCCGAGCTGGGTCAGCTACGCCGCGCAGGCCACCATGCAGGGGCTGGACGTCGTTCGGATCCGAAGCATCGGCGGGGTGCCCGACCCGGCCGAGCTCGACGCCGTCGCCGCGGCCCTGCGGCTGTCCACGGTGATCGTCACCCTGCCGGACAACCCGACCGGCCGGCTGGCCCCGCCGCCGGTGATCCGGGAGCTGTGCGAGGTGGCCGAGCGCCGTGACCTGCTGATCATCTCCGACGAGATCTACCGCGACCTGACCGATGCCCAGTTCCTGAGCCCGGCCGAGATCGCGCCGCATCGGACGGTCGTCACCTCCGGCCTGAGCAAGAGCCTCGCCCTCGGCGGCTGGCGGCTCGGCGTCGCCCGCTTCGCCGACGAGGACCTGCGTGACGCCGTCGTCGACGTCGCCAGCGAGGTCTGGTCGGCCCCGGCCCGTCCGGTCCAGCACGCCGCCGCCCTCGCCTTCGCCGAGCCGCCCGCGCTGGTGGAACGCGTTGCCCAGAGCCGAAAACTGCACCTCGCCGTCGCCTCCGCCGTCGCCGAGCTCTTCGGCACGCCCGCCCCCGACGGCGCCTTCTATCTCTACCCGCACGTCCCCGGCTTCCGCACCGACCGTGAGATCGCCGAGCACCTGTTGTCCCGCAACGGAATCGTCGTGCTACCGGGCTCCGAGTTCGGCGACGACCCGGCCGCCGGCATGATCCGCGTCGCCACCAGCCAGCTCTACGGCGAAACGGACGAGCAGAAGGAGCAGGCCCTCCGCAGCGACAACCCGACCGCGCTGCCCTGGATCGCCCAACACCTCGACCGCATCGCCGCCGCCCTCTGACCCCGCTCGCCTTTGTCCCCACGTGAGTGGCTTACTTCGCCTCCACGGCCACCTAAGCCACTCACGTGGGGCCGATGGCGCAAATGAGCCACTCACGTGGGGCAAAGGCGCACAGGTGGCGTCAGGTCCATTCCCAGCGGATGCCGTGCACGCCGGGCCGGGCGTCGAGGGTGACCGTGTGCGCCGAGAGGTCGCCGGTGAGGGCGATGGGCGTCTCCACCATGGCGGCGCCGATTCCCTGGTACCCCAGGCATCGCGCCGGCGGGGCGGCCGGATGGAAGCGGACCTGGATGACCAGGTCCCAGGCCGGTGCGGTGAGGACCTGCTCCCAGTGATCGGCCGGCAGCCGGTTCTGCTCGTACTCGACGATGCACGTCTCGCCGGTGAGCAGCGGGTTGTCCAGTAGCAGCACGGGTCCGGCGGCCCGGCAGTTATGAGTGTCGATCACCCGCGCTCCCGGCTCGATGCCGGGCAGGAAGCGGTCGACGCCGTCGCGGCGGGCGCGCAGCACGGCCCGGGTGCGGGCGGTCTGCCGGGGCGCGTGGACGACGGTGTGCAGCGAGACGATGAAGGTGTCGGCGGCATCCAGAGGGTCGCAGGTGGTTCTGGGGGCGGGAATCGTCGGCACGGTACTCCCCAACGCGGCGGTCGTCCGGTGTTGATTCTCCGCCGCCGAACGGTCCCCCGGATGCCTTAACTCTTCACTGCCGGCGGGACGAACATCACCACGATCGTACTAGGATAGGCTGACCTAAGTTAGGTTAGGGTTCCCTGAACCGTGGGGACAGTCTAGGGAGCGACATGACTGCTGAGGCCGGCGAACAGGTCCCGATCTACGACGTCGTAGGGGTGGGGTTCGGGCCGTCGAACCTGGCGCTCGCGATCGCGCTCGCCGAGCACAACGGCAGCTCGGCCGAGCCGGTGACGGCGCATTTCCTGGAACGGCAACCGCAGTTCGGCTGGCATCGGGGCATGCTGATCGACACCGCCACCATGCAGGTCTCGTTCCTCAAGGACCTGGTCACCATGCGCAACCCGACCAGCGAGTTCAGCTTCGTCAACTACCTGCACTCGGTGGGCCGGCTGGTCGACTTCATCAACCACAAGAACCTGTTCCCGCTGCGGGTCGAGTTCCACGACTACTTCGAGTGGGCGGCGGCCAAGGTCGACGACGTCGTCTCCTACGGCGTCGAGGTCACCTCGGTCGAACCGATGCGCGACGGCGACGAGATCGCCTTCTTCGACGTGACCACATCGGACGGGGGCACGCTGCGGGCCCGCAACCTGGTGATGGGCACCGGCCTGCGGCCCCAGCTGCCGGCCGGAATCGAGGTGGGGCCCCGGATCTGGCACAACAACGAGCTGCTGCACCGCGTGGAACGCCTGCGGGACAGCGATCCCCGGCGCTTCGTGGTGGTCGGGGCCGGGCAGAGCGCGGCCGAGGTCGCCGCCCTGCTGCACGACGAGTTCCCCCGCGCCGAGGTGTGCGCGGTGTTCGCCCGCTACGGCTACAGCCCGGCCGACGACAGCTCGTTCGCGAACCGGATCTTCGACCCCGAGGCGGTCGACCAGTTCTACCGGGCCGGCGAGCCGGTCAAGGACCGCCTCATGCGCTACCACGGCTCCACCAACTACTCGGCCGTGGACGTGGACCTGATCGACGAGCTCTACCGGCGGATGTACCGGGAGCGGGTGCTCGGCACGCAGCGACTGCGGCTGCTCAACGTCTCCCGGCCGGTCGAGGTCGTCGACACCGGCGCCAGTGTCACCGCCGCCATCGAGTCGCTGACCACCGGCGAGCGCACCGTCCTCGATGCCGACGCCGTCATCTACGCCACCGGCTACCTGCCGGCCGACCCCACGCCGTTGCTCGGCGAGCTCGGCCCGCAGTGCGCCCGCGACGAGGAGGGCCGGCTGCGCGTGGAGCGGGACTACCGCATCACCACCCACCCCGAGGTGCGCGGCGGCATCTACCTCCAGGGCGGCACCGAGCACACCCACGGCATCACGTCGTCGCTGCTGTCCAACACCGCCGTCCGCGTCGGCGAGATCCTGGCGTCCATTGTGGACCGTCGCGCCGCCGCCACCCCCGCCGCCGAATACGCCATCAGCGCCCACTAGCCCCACCCCGCCCCACTGTCAACCCTTCGTTGCTTGGAAGGGGGCCTTCCTCCACTCCGAGTGGAGGAAGGCCCCCTTCCAAGCGCGGAGGTCAGGCCGGGGTGCGGTGGTGGCGGCTGATGGGGATGACCAGGGGGGTGCCGCTGACCGGGTCCGGGGAGATCTGGCAGCGGACGCCGAACACGGTGTCGACCAGCTCCTCGGTGATGACCTCGGACGGCCGGCCGGCGGCGACGATCCGCCCGGCCTTCATGGCGATGACGTGGTCGGCGTAGCGGCAGGCCTGGGGCAGGTCGTGCAGCACCATCACCACGGTCCGGCCCTCGTCCCGGTTGAGGTCCACGACCAGGTCCAGCACGTCGATCTGGTGGGCCAGGTCCAGGTAGGTCGTCGGCTCGTCCAGCAGCAGCACGGGAGTGCCCTGGGCGACGGCCATGGCGATCCAGGCCCGCTGCCGCTGCCCGCCGGACAGCTCGTCGACGCGGCGGTCGGCCAGGTCGGTGAGTTCCGTTGCCGCCAAAGCAGCCGTGACCGCGCCTTCATCCGAAGTGGACCATTGCCGCCACCAGTTCTGGTGCGGGGCCCGGCCCCGGCTGATGAGGTCGGCGACGGTCATGCCCTCGGGGGCGACGGGGGACTGGGGCAGAATGCCCAGCCGCTGCGCGACCTGGCGGGTGGGCAGCGAGTGGATGGACTTGCCGTCGAGGTACACCCCGCCGGCTCTCGGTGTCAGCAGCCGGGCCAGGGTGCGCAGCAGAGTGGACTTGCCGCACGCGTTGGCCCCGACGATGGCGGTGATCTGCCCGGGCGGGATCTCCAGGTCCAGCCCGTCGATGACGACCCGGTCGTCGTAGGCGACCCGCAGCCCCCGCACGCGCAGCGATGGCGTCTCAGATGTCATTGTCAGCCTCCGGAGCCGGATCGGTTGGCCCTGATCAGCAGCCAGAGCAGGACGGGTGCGCCGAGCGCGCCGGTGACGATGCCGACCGGCAGGCCGGACGGCGTGATCACGCGGGCGATGATGTCGCTGCCCAGCACCAGAACCGCGCCGCCGAGCGCGGACGCGGTGATCGGCGGCGCGGGCAGCCGGGCCAGCCGCTGGGCGATCTGCGGCGCGGTCAGGGCGACGAAGGCGATGGGGCCGGCCGAGGCGGTCGCGAAGGCGACCAGCCCGGCGCCGGCCAGCATCAGCCCGAGCCGCACCGGCTGCACCGGCGTGCCCAGGCCGGCGGCGACCTCGTCGCCGAGTTGGAGCGTGCCCATCAGCCGGGACAGGCCCAGTGCCACCGAGCACAGCACGGCGAACGCGATCAGCAGCGGGATCACGTTCTCCCAGCCGCGGTTGGCCAGGTTGCCGACCAGCCAGCCGATCGAGGCCTGCGCGTCGGTGATGTTGGCCCGGCTGAGCAGGTAGTCGGTGAGGCTGGTGGCCATGGCGTACACGCCGATGCCGACCAGCAGGATGCGGTAGCCGGTGGTGCCGCGCCGCCAGGCCAGCACGTACACCAGCAGCCCGGTCAGCAGGCCGCCGAGCAGGCCGAGCGTGGTGGTGCCGAGGCCGTCGCCGAAACCGAAGCCGATGCCGGCGACCACGGCGGTGGCCGCGCCGGCGTTGATGCCGATCATGTCCGGGCTGGCCAGCGGGTTGCGGGTGATGGTCTGGAACACCGCGCCGGACGCGCCGAAGGCGGCCCCGGCCAGCAGCCCGGTCAGCGCCCGGGGCATCCGCAGGTCCTGCACGATGTACGTGGCGCCGGCGTCCCCGGCCCCGAACACCGCCGACAGCACGTCGGACAGCCCCAGCGGGACGTCGCCGATGGTCATTCCCAAGCAGCCCAACAGAAACACCAGCAGGGCGAGGATCAGGCAGACCAGCACCAGGCGCGGCCGGACGCGGACCGACAGCTCGGGCCGGGCCAGGCGGACCGTGATCCGGTCGCGGCGCAGCAGCGGCAGGCTCATCACGACTCCAGCTGCTTGCGCCGGCGGACCAGGTAGATGAACAACGGCGCGCCGAGGAACGCGACGATCACGCCGGCCCGGATCTCGCTGGGGCGGGCCAGGATCCGGCCGAGGATGTCGGCGGCCAGCAGCAGGCAGGGCGCGAGCACCGCCGAGTACGGCAGCAGCCAGCGGTGGTCGGGGCCGATGACGAACCGCACCGCGTGCGGAATCAGCAGGCCCAGGAACACGATCGGCCCGGCGACGGCGACGGCGGCCCCGGTCAGCAGGGTGATCGCCAGCGCGCCGCGCAGCCGCAGCGGCCCGAGCCGCCGGCCGAGCGCGACGGCCACGTCGTCGCCGAGGGCGAGGCTGTTCAGCGCCGGCCCGCTGGCGATCGCCAGCACCATGCCGACCAGCATGAACGGCAGCACCTGGAGCAGCGCGCCGGCGTCCACCCCGGTCAGCGAGCCGGCCGACCAGAAGCGGAAGCGGTTGAGCGCCACCGGATCGGTCAGCACCATGGCGCTGGTGAACGACCCGAGCAGCGCCGTGACGGCCGCGCCGGCCAGGGTGAGCTTGACCGGGCTGGAGCCGGCGTTGCCGCGGGTGCCGAGGAAGTAGACGACGGCGGTCGCGGCCAGCGCCCCGGCGAAGGCGAACCAGATGTAGCCGTACAGCGAGCTCACGCCGACCACGGTGATCGAGAACACGATGGCGAACGCGGCGCCTCCGCTGACTCCGAGCAGGCCGGGATCGGCCAGCGGATTGCGGGTGATCGCCTGCATGACCGTGCCGGCCAGGCCCAGCGCCGCGCCGACCAGCACGCCGAGCGCGGTCCGCGGCATCCGGACACTGTGGATGATGACGGCGTCGGCCGAGCCGTCGTTGTGCAGCAGCACCCGCCAGACCTCGCCGAACGGGATCTCCTTGGACCCCAGCCAGATGCTCAGCAGGCACAGCAAGACCAGCACGCCGAGCGCGGCCACCAGACCGACCGCCCGGGCCGCCTGCTGTGGCGGACGTCGCGCCAGGACGACGCCTTCGGGGTCTGGCCGCACCACGCCTCCGATGGGTACAAAATTTAGGTAAGGCTAACCGATGGTACAGGAGTGCATCCTTACCTTCCTTTTGTTAGGGTCACCTAAGTTTGTGCCCGGTCGTGGGCACCGTGAGCAGCGAGAGGCTGGTTATCGGTGAGCAACGGTGACGCTGTGCAACAGGTCGCGGACCTCGGGTTCTGGCTTGATCGCCTGGCCACCGCCCCGAAGGAGCTCCTGCTGCCCGTGGACCGGCCGCACCCGGCCGAGCCGACCCCGCCGAGGGCGGTGCGCACTCGGCAGCTGGCGTTGGCCGACCGGCTGACCGGCGACCGGCAGGCGACGCTGATGGCGGCGTTCGTGGTGTTGCTGCACCGCTATGCCGGCACTGCCGACATCGTCTTCGGCACCGGCTCGCTGGTGCCGGTTCGCGTCGATCTCGGCGGTTCGCCCGGCTTCGCCGACGTCGTCGCGCGGGTGCGGGCCGCCCATGCCGAGGCGATCGCCCACCAGGTTCCGTTCGACGAGCTGGTCGGCGAGTTGCAGCCGGAGCAGAGTCGCGGCGGCGCGGTGCTGGTGAACGTCGGCTTCGCCGCCGAGACCGACCGCCCGCTGGATCTTGTGCTGTCGTTGGACGGCGCCGTGCTCGCCGCCCATTACCGCGAGGACGTGCTCGATGCGTCCACAGTGGACCGGATGCTGCGGCACTTCGAGCAGTTGCTGGCCGACGGCCTCGACCGTCCACAGTGCCCGGTCGGGCAGCTGAACCTGTTGTCGGATGACGAAACCCGGCAGCTGCTGGTCGAGTGGAACGACACCGATCTGAGCACGCCGCTGGCGACGCTGCCGGAGCTGTTCGCGGCCCGCGTCGCCGAAGCGCCGGACGCGGTCGCGCTGGTGTTCGGCGACCGGCAGCTGACCTACCGCGAGCTCGACGCCTGGGCCAACCGCTTGGCCCACGTGCTGATCGGCCACGGCGCCGGCCCCGAGCGCGTGGTCGCGCTGGCGGTCCCGCGGTCGATGGAGATGATCGTCGCCGAGCTGGCCGTGCTCAAGGCCGGTGCCGCGTACCTGCCGCTGGATCAGGACTATCCGGCCGAGCGCATCGCGTTCATGGTCTCCGACGCCGGGCCCGTGTGTGTGGTGACCACGCGCGAGCTGGCCGACCGTTTCGACGGCGACGTCGTGCTGCTGGACGAGCTCGACCTGACCACCGCCCCGGCCACTGATCCCGCGGCCGCGATCGTGCCGGCCAACGCCGCCTATGTGATCTACACGTCTGGTTCTACCGGGCGTCCCAAGGGTGTTGTGCTCCAGCACTCCGGTGTCGCCAAGTTGGTGGCGACGCAGGTGGAGCGGTTCGGGGTGGGGTCGCGGAGCCGGGTGTTGCAGTTCGCGTCGCCGAGTTTCGACGTGGCGTTCTGGGATCTGTGTCTGGGTTTGCTGTCCGGTGGGCGGCTTGTCGTTGTCCCGTCGGAACTTCGCTTTCCCGGGGCCGGGCTGGTGGAGTACGCCCACGCCCACGAGGTGAACTTCATGATCCTGCCGCCGGCGCTGCTGGCGGAGATCCCGGAGGATCTTGACCTTCCTCGGGATAGTGTGCTGCTGGCGGGCACCGAGCGTGTGTCGCCGGAGCTGGTTCGCCGTTGGGCTCCGGGTCGTCGGATGTTCAACGCTTACGGTCCGACTGAGGCGACGACCAATTCCACGCTTGGTCTGTGTGATCCGGCTAGTTCTCTTGTGCCGATTGGTGTTCCGGATCCGGGGACCAAGGCGTATGTGCTGGATGCGTCGCTGCGGCCGGTGCCGCCGGGTGTGGTCGGTGAGCTCTATCTGGCTGGTTCGGGTTTGGCGCGGGGGTATCTCGGTCGGGCGGCGTTGACGTCTGAGCGTTTTGTTGCGGATCCGTTCGGTGATGGTGGTCGTTTGTATCGGACCGGTGATCTGGTGCGGTGGTTGCCGGATGGTCGCTTGGTGTTTCTGGGTCGGGCCGATGACCAGGTGAAGATCCGGGGTTATCGGATCGAGCTCGGCGAGATCGAGTCGGTGGTGGCCGAGCACCCGCAGGTGGCCCAGTCGGTGGTGATCGCCCGGGACGGTCGCCTGATCGCCTACGCGGTGCCGGCCGCGACCCGCGACGAGAAGTCCGAGCTTGATCACGTCGGCGAATGGCGTGAACTGCACCAGGACGTGTTCACCGACGCGGCGGCCGGTGGCATGGAGGAGAACTTCGCCGGCTGGAACTCCAGCTACGACGGCACTCCCATCCCGCTCGACGAGATGCGGGAGTGGCACGCGGCGACCATTGACCGGATCTCGTCGCTGAACCCGAAGCGGGTGCTGGAGATCGGCGTCGGCTCCGGCCTGATCCTGTCCCGGATCGCCCCTATCGCCGACGAGTACTGGGGTGTCGACCTCTCGGCCGAGGCGATCGCCAACCTGCGCCGGGAGATGCCGCCCGAGTTGGCGGCCAAGGTGCACCTCGCGGCCCGTCCCGCCCATGATCTGGGCCAGTTGCCGGCCGAGCCGTTCGACACCGTGGTCATCAACTCCGTCGCGCAGTACTTCCCGAGCGCGGCGTACCTGGCCGAGGTCATTCGAACAGCCGCCGCCCACCTCGCCCCCGGCGGCGTGATCTTCCTCGGCGACATCCGTAACCTCCGCTCGCTCAAGGCTTTCCGGACCGCGACCGAGCTCAGGCACGGCCGCCGCACGGTGGCGGCGGTGGACCAGGCGATCGCCCGCGAGGGCGAACTCGTGCTCGACCCCGACTTCTTCACCGGCTTCGCCGGCCTCGACGACGTCGACGTCCTGGTCAAGCGCGGCGTCGCCCACAACGAGCTCACCCGGCACCGCTACGACGTGGTTCTGCGCAAGGCTTCCCGGCCGGCCGCGCCCGAGGAGAAGGTTGTTCCGTTCACCTCGATCGACGAGTTGGCGGACGTTCTCCAGGGGCAGGTGTCTCGGTTGCGGGTGACTGGTGTGCCGGATGCGCGCCTGTCGGGGGAGTTGGCGGCGGTCCGCGCGCTGTACGAGGCGAACCCGGGTTTGGGTCTTACCGCGCTTGATGAGCGTTCCGGGATTGATCCGGAGGATCTGCACCGGCTTGGGGAGCGGGCGGGTTTCCGGGTGGCTGTCACGGTGACGGCCGAGGCCGGTGAGCTGGAGGCCGTCTTCACGAAGGGGGAGGACGGCCCCGCTTACCGGCCGGGGGCGGCGAAGGCCGCGTACGCGAACAACCCGGCGGCCCGGCGCACGAACACCGCGCTGGTGTCGGCGGTCCGGGCGCACGTGCGGGATCGGTTGCCGCAGTACATGGTGCCCTCGGCCTTCGTGGTGCTGGACCACCTGCCGGTGCTGGCCTCGGGCAAACTGGACCGCAACGCCCTACCCACGCCGGAACGGGCCACCGCCGGGCCCGGGCGGGCCGCGCGCAACCCCGTGGAGCAGTTGCTGTGCGAGCTTTTCGCGGACGTGCTCGACGTGCCGGGCATCGGGCCGGAGGACGATTTCTTCGAGCTGGGCGGGCATTCGCTGATGGCCACCCGGCTGATCCAGCGGATCCGCTCGGCCATCGGGGCCGAGGTGTCGGTGCGGGCGGTGTTCGACGCGCCGACCCCCGCCGCGCTCTCCGACCTGCTGGCCGGGACGGTGTCGGGCACCGCGAGGCCGCCGCTGACCCGGGCCGAGCGGCCGGCGCAGTGCCCGCTTTCCTTTGCCCAGCAACGACTGTGGTTCCTGCACCGCCTTGAGGGCGGCTCCGCGACCTACAACGTCCCATTCGTGCTGCGGCTCAACGGAGAGCTCGACGTCGAGGCGCTCCGGGCGGCCCTGGCCGACGTGCTCGACCGGCACGAGTCGCTGCGGACCATCTTCCCGACCGCCGATGGCGTGCCGTATCAACACATCCTGCCCTCGGCCGAGATCGAGCTGGCCGTGCGGCCGGTGGCGGAGTCCGAAGTGGACGCCGCCGTGGACGACCTGGTCCGCCGCGTGTTCGACCTGGAGTCCGGCCCGGTCGTCCGGGCTGAGCTGCTGGAGATCGACCAGAGCCGGCACGTGTTCGTGCTTGTGGTGCATCACATCGCCGCCGACGGCTGGTCGATCGCCCCGTTGTGGCGGGACATCGCCCGGGCCTATGCGGCTCGGCGGTCGGGCTCGACTCCACAATGGACCGAGCTGCCGGTGCAGTACGCGGACTATGCCCTGTGGCAGCGGGAGATCCTGGCCGGCGAGGAGGCCGCGCAGCTGGCGTACTGGCGCAAGGCCCTCGACGGGCTGCCCGCGCGCATCGCGCTGCCGGTTGACCGGCCGCACCCCTCGGTCTCCTCGTACCGGGGCGAGTTCCTCACCTTCGTCTGGGATTCTGATGTCCATGCCGGCCTGGCCGAGCTGGCCCGGGCCTGTGGGGCCAGCGTGTTCATGGTCGTGCACGCGGGGTTGACGGCCTTGTTGTCCCGGTTGGGCGGCGGCGCCGACATTCCCATCGGCACGCCGATCGCCGGCCGGACCGACCAGGCGCTCGACGACCTGGTCGGGTTCTTCGTGAACACGTTGGTGCTGCGGGTGAACACCGGCGGCGACCCGACCTTCCGGGATCTTGTCGCCCGGGTTCGCGAGCGCGGCCTGGATGCCTACGCGCATCAGGACGTGCCGTTCGAGCGACTGGTCGAGGCGCTGAACCCGGCGCGGTCGCTGGCCTATCACCCGTTGTTCCAGACGATGTTGGCCTGGCAGAACGCGCCGGCGTCCGATGTGGAGCTGCCGGGCCTGAGCGTGACCGAGCAGCCGGTCGGCACCGGCACGGCCAAGTTCGACCTGTGGATCTCCTTCACCGAACAGGCCGACGGCCTGCACGGCCAGACCGAGTTCAACGCCGAGGTCTTCGACCGGGTCACCGTGACCGCGCTGCTGAACCGGCTGGTGGTGCTGCTGCGCCAGGCCGTGGTGAACCCGGACCGTCGGATCGGCGGCCTGGACGTGCTGACTGCGACCGAGCGGGACCGCCTGGAAACGGTGTGGTCCGGGGATGTTCGGGAAGTTCCGGCGATCACGGTGCCGGAGCTGTTCGCCGCGCAGGTCCGGCGCACGCCTGACCACCCGGCCCTGTACTTCGAGGGGGAACAGCTCAGTTACGCCGAGCTGGACGCCGCCTCCGACCGGCTCGCGCACGCCCTGATCGCGCGCGGGGCCGGCCCGGAGCGGGTGGTCGCGCTGGCGCTGCCGCGTTCGGTGCACCTGGTGGTGTCCATCCTCGCCGTGCTCAAGTCGGGGGCCGCATACCTGCCACTCGACCCGGGCTATCCGGCCGACCGCATCGAATTCATGCTGGGCGACGCGAATCCGGCGCTGGTGCTGGCCGTCGCCGAGACCAGCGTGCCCGGCGCGCTGCTGCTGGACGATCCGGCGACCGTCGACGAACTGGCCGGGCTGCCGGCGACTCCGCCGCGCGATGCCGTGCTGCGGCCGGAGAACCCGGCCTACGTGATCTACACTTCCGGCTCCACCGGCCGGCCCAAGGGCGTTGTCGTGCCGCACGCCGGCATCGTCAACCGTCTACTGTGGATGCAGCACGAGTACGGCCTCGGCCCCGACGACAAGGTGTTGCAGAAGACGCCGTCCAGCTTCGACGTCTCGGTCTGGGAGTTCCTCTGGCCGCTGATCGTCGGGGCCACCGAGGTGGTTGCCCGGCCGGACGGCCACAAGGATCCGACCTATCTCGCCGGCCTGATCCGCGACCAGCGGGTCACCACCGTCCACTTCGTGCCGTCGATGCTCCAGGTCTTCCTCCAGGAGCCGGCCGCCGCCGAATGCACGAGCCTGCGCCGGGTGGTGTGCAGCGGCGAGGCGCTGCCACCCGAGGCGGTCGCCCAGTTCCACCGCACCCTCAACGCCGAGCTGCACAATCTGTACGGCCCCACTGAGGCTTCGGTCGACGTCACCGCGTGGCAGACGTCCACTGTGGACGCAAGCGTGCCGATCGGCCGGCCGGTGTGGAACACCCGCACCTACGTGCTCGACGCCGCGCTGCGCCCGGTCCCGCCGGGCACCCCGGGGGAGCTGTACCTGGCCGGCGTCCAGCTGGCCCGCGGCTACCTCGGCCGCACCGCGCTGACCTCGGAGCGGTTCGTCGCCGATCCGTTTGGAACTCCGGGTTCACGCATGTACCGCACCGGCGACCTGGCCCGGTTCCGCCCCGACGGGGTGCTGGAATTCCTTGGCCGGGGCGATGAGCAGGTCAAGATCCGCGGTTTCCGCATCGAGCCGGGGGAGATTGCCGCCACCCTCGCCGCCCACGACGGCGTCGCCCACGCCGTGGTCGTGCCGCGCGAGGACCGGCCCGGCGATGTCCGGCTCGTCGGCTACGTCGTGCCGGCGGCCGAAGATGCCGAGCCGGCGGCGCAGACCGAGCAGATCGGCGAGTGGCGCGAGCTCTACGACTCCATGTATGCGGTATCGACAGATTTGGGGCAAAGCCAGGAGGGCGACGACTTCACCGGCTGGGATTCCAGCTACACCGGCGAACCCATCCCGCTGGCCGAGATGCGCGAGTGGCGGGACGCGGTGGTGGACCGCATCCGCGAGCTGCGGCCGCGCCGGGTCCTGGAGCTCGGCGTCGGCACCGGCCTGTTGCTGACCGAGCTGGCGCCCGAGTGCGAAAGCTATTGGGGCACCGACTTCTCGGCCGAGGTCATCGCGTCGCTGGGCCGGCGGGTCGCCGCCGACCCGAGGCTGGCCGGCCGGGTCGAGCTGCGCACCGCCGACGCCGCCGACCTCTCCGAGCTGCCGGCCGGGTTCTTCGACGTCGTCGTGCTCAACTCCGTCGTCCAGTACTTCCCGAGCGGGACCTACCTGCTCGACGTGCTGCGCGGCGCGCTGAACATCGTCGCCCCCGGCGGCGCGGTGGTCATCGGCGACGTCCGCGACCTGCGCCAGGTGCGGGCCTTCCACACCGCCGTGGCCCGGGCCCGGGGCGAGGAGGACCGCGTCGAGCAGCGGCTGCTGCGGGAGAAGGAACTCCTGGTGGCGCCGGAGTTCTTCGCCGGCCTCGACGGGATCGCCGGGGCCGACGTCCGGGTCAAGCGAGGGCGGGCGGTCAACGAGCTCACCCAGTACCGCTACGACGTCGTCCTGCACACCGATCCGGCCCGGGTGTGCCCGGTGCCGGCGGCCGCCCTGGACTGGGGTGTCGATGTGTCCACAGTGGACGAGGTGGCGGCGCTGCTCCAGGACGACAGCGAGCTCCGCATCAACGGCGTGCCCAACGGCCGGACCGCCGAGAACGGCATCGACCCCGAGACCTGGTACCAGCTGGGCGCGGTGGTGACCTGGTCCGCCACCGGCGACGGCTCGGTGGACGTCGTGTTCGCCGCCGATGACCGGTTCCCAGTCGGCGCGTTCCGGCCCGGCATCGAGCAGCCGTTGTCCTACACCGGAAACCCCGGCCGCTTCCGCCGGATCACCGCCCTGTCCACGGAACTGCGGGCGCTGGCGCAGGACCGGCTGCCGGAGCACATGGTGCCGTCGGCGATCGTCGTGCTCGACGCCTTGCCGGTCACGGCCAACGGCAAGCTCGACCGCCGGGCCCTGCCCTCGCCGGACCCGGTGGCCCCGACCTCGGAGCGCGAGCCGGCGACCCCGGCCGAGCGGCAGCTGTGCGAGCTGTTCGCTGACGTCCTCGGCCTGCCCAAGGTCGGCCCGGACGACAGTTTCTTCGAGCTGGGCGGGCATTCGCTGCTGGCCACCCGCCTGATCGCCCGCATCCGGACCGCCTTCGACGTGCAGCTGGAAGTGCGCTCGGTGTTCGAGACGCCGACCGCCGCCGGCCTGGCCGGCCTGCTCGGCGCAGCCGGTTCGGCCGCGCGACCGGCGCTGACCCGGCGGGACCGCCCGGAACTGGTGCCGCTGTCCGGCGCTCAGCGGCGGCTGTGGTTCCTGGACAGCCTGGAAGGACCGTCCGCGACCTACAACGTGCCGCTGATCATGCGGCTCGAAGGCGACATCGACGTTGTGGCGATGGACGCCGCACTGTCCGATGTGGTCGGTCGGCACGAGGCGTTGCGCACGAGGTTCCCGCAGCGCGACGGCGTGCCGTACCAGGACATTCTGGACGACGCCGGGGTACGCCTGCGGGTCCGCGACATCGCCCCGGACGAGTTCGACGAGGTCCTGACCGGCTTGGTCCGGGGGCCGTTCGACCTCGAACGACACGTGCCGATGCGAGCGGAGCTGCTGCGGCTGGGCGCGCGGGAACACGTGCTGGCCCTGGTGTTCCACCACATCGCCTCCGACGGCTGGTCGATGGCCCCGCTGTGGAGGGACATCGCCGCCGCCTACACGGCTCGCCGCGCCGGCAAGGCTCCACAGTGGACCGATTTGCCGGTGCAGTACGCGGACTACACGCTGTGGCAGGAGGAGCTGCTCGGCGGCGAGGACGACCCGGACAGCGCGCTGTCGGCCCAGCTGGACTACTGGCGAAGCACGCTGGAGGGCCTGCCGGACCGGATCGAACTGCCGCTGGACCGGCCGCACCCGGCAACCGCCACGTTCAAGGGCGAACTGCACACCTTCGACTGGGACGCCGACCTACACGCCGGCCTGGCGGCGCTGGCGCGCGAGTGCGGGGCGAGCGTGTTCATGGTCGTGCACGCCGCTTTGGCCGCGCTGCTGACGCGGCTGGGCGCGGGCACCGATGTGCCGATCGGCTCGCCGATCGCCGGCCGGACCGACGAGGCGCTGGACGACCTGGTCGGCTTCTTCGTGAACACGTTGGTGCTGCGGGTCGACACCTCCAGCGAGCCGTCGTTCCGCGAGCTGGTGGCCCGGGTCCGCGAGCGCAACCTCGATGCCTACGCGCACCAGGACGTGCCGTTCGAGCGGCTGGTCGAGGTGCTCAACCCGACCCGTTCGCTGTCGTACCACCCGCTGTTCCAGGTGATGATCGCCGGCCAGAACAACGCGCGGGCCGAGGTGGTGCTGCCCGGCCTGACCGTCACCGAGGTCCCGGTGACCACCGGCACGTCCAAGTTCGACCTGTCGATCTCGCTGACCGAGCGGGACGCGGGCATCGCCGGTGTGCTGGAGTTCAACAACGACGTGTTCGACCACGCCGGCGCCGACGCGATCCTGCGCCGCCTGGAAGTGTTGCTGCGGGCCGCCTTGGCCGCGCCGGACCGCCCGGTCGGGGCGCTGGACCTGCTGGCCGGCGACGAGCGCGATCGGGTGCTGACGCAGTGGGCCGGCAGTCTGGAGCCGGCCGGCGCCGAGACCTTCCCCGGCCTGTTCGCCGCCCAGGTGCTGGCCCGGCCGGACGAGGTCGCGCTGGTCTTCGACGACCGGCGGCTCACCTACGCCGAGCTCAACGCCGAAGCCAATCGTTTGGCACACCTGCTGATCGCCCGGGGCGCGGGCCCGGAGCGGGTGGTCGGGCTGGCGGTGCCGCGGTCGATCGAGATGATCGTCGCCGAGCTGGCGGTGCTGAAGGCCGGCGCGGCCTACCTGCCGCTGGACGCCGACTATCCGGCCGACCGCATCGAGTTCATGGTCGAGGACTCGGCCCCGGTCTGCGTCGTCACCACACCTGAGGTGGCGGCCAAGCTGCCGGCCGAGGTGCCGACGGTGTTCACGGACGACCTGGCCCTGCCGTTGATGTCCACTATGGACCCTGAGGTCGACGTGCGGCCGGCCAACGCCGCGTACGTCATCTACACCTCGGGATCCTCGGGCCGCCCCAAGGGTGTTGTGCTCCAGCACTCCGGCGTGGCCAAGTTGGTGGCGACGCAGGTGGAGCGGTTCGGGGTGGGGCCGCGGAGCCGGGTGTTGCAGTTCGCGTCGCCGAGTTTCGACGTGGCGTTCTGGGACCTGTGCCTGGGACTCCTGTCCGGCGGTCGGCTCGTCGTCGTGCCGTCCGAGCTGCGGTTCCCCGGCGCGGCGCTGGTCGACTACGCGTTCGCCAACGACGTCAACTTCATGATCCTGCCGCCGGCGCTGCTGGCCGAGATGCCGGAGGATCTTGACCTTCCTCGGGATAGTGTGCTGCTGGCCGGTACCGAGCGTGTGTCGCCGGAGCTGGTTCGCCGTTGGGCTCCGGGTCGTCGGATGTTCAACGCTTACGGTCCGACTGAGGCGACGACCAATTCCACGCTCGGCCTGTGTGATCCGGCCAGTCCCATTGTGCCGATTGGTGTTCCGGATCCGGGGACCAAGGCGTATGTGCTGGATGCGTCGCTGCGGCCGGTGCCGCCGGGTGTGGTCGGTGAGCTCTATCTGGCTGGTTCGGGTTTGGCGCGGGGGTATCTCGGCCGTGCGGCGTTGACGTCTGAGCGTTTTGTCGCGGATCCGTTCGGTGATGGTGGTCGCTTGTATCGGACCGGTGATCTGGTGCGGTGGTTGTCGGATGGTCGCTTGGTGTTTCTGGGTCGGGCCGATGACCAGGTGAAGATCCGGGGTTATCGGATCGAGCTCGGCGAGATCGAGTCGGTCATCGTCGAGCACGAGCGCATCGGGCAGTCGGTGGTGATCGCCCAGGACGGCAAGCTGATCGCCTACGCGGTGCCGGTGGCCGGCCGCGACGAGGAATCCGAGCTCGATCACGTCGGCGAATGGCACGAGTTGCACGAGAACGTGTTCACCGACGCGGCGGCCGGTGGCATGGAGGAGAACTTCGCCGGCTGGAACTCCAGCTACGACGGCACTCCCATCCCGCTCGACGACATGCGGGAGTGGCACGCGGCGACCATCGACCGCATCTCTTCCTTAAACCCCCGCCGGGTGCTGGAGATCGGCGTCGGCTCGGGCCTGATCCTGTCCCGGATCGCCCCGATCGCCGACGAGTACTGGGGCGTCGACCTGTCCGAGAAGGCGATCGCCAACCTGCGCCGGGAGATGCCGCCCGAGCTGGCGGCCAAGGTGCACCTGGCCGCGCGGCCGGCCCACGACCTGGGTGAGCTGCCGGACGAGCCGTTCGACACCGTGATCATCAACTCCGTCGCCCAGTACTTCCCGAGTACCGACTACTTGGCCGAGGTCATCCGCGCGGCGGCCGCGCGGGTCCGGCCGGGCGGCGTGATCTTCATGGGCGACATCCGTAACCTCCGCTCGCTGCGGGCCTTCCGGACTGCCACTGAACTCCGGCACGGTCGCCGCACGGTCGCGGCTGTTGATCAGGCGATCGCTCGTGAGGGTGAGCTCGTGCTCGACCCCGACTTCTTCGCTGGCTTCGCCGGCCTCGACGATGTCGATGTCCTGGTCAAGCGCGGCGTCGCCCACAACGAGCTCACCCGGCACCGTTACGACGTGGTTCTGCGCAAGGCTTCCCGGCCGGCGGCGCCCGAGGAGAAGGTTGTTCCGTTCACCTCGATCGACGAGTTGGCGGACGTTCTCCAGGGGCGGGTGTCTCGGTTGCGGGTGACTGGTGTGCCGGATGCGCGCCTGTCGGGGGAGTTGGCGGCGGTCCGCGCGCTGTACGAGGCGAACCCGGGTTTGGGTCTTACCGCGCTTGATGATCGTTCTGGGATTGATCCGGAGGATCTGCACCGGCTTGGGGAGCGGGCGGGTTTCCGGGTGGCTGTCACGGTGACGGCCGAGGCCGGTGAGCTGGAGGCCGTCTTCACCACCGGCGAGCCGACGCGGATCTACCGCTCCCGCGCCGCTCGCACCGCCCTGGGCAACAACCCCGTGGGGCAACGGGACACCAGTGCGCTGGTCTCCTCGCTGCGGGCCCACGTGCGGGATCGGTTGCCGCAGTACATGGTGCCCTCGGCCTTCGTGGTGCTGGACCGACTGCCGCTGCTGGCTTCCGGCAAGCTCGACCGGCGGGCGTTGCCGAGCCCGGACCAGCAGGCGATCACGTCCGGCCGTGCGCCGCGGACCCCGGTGGAAGAGGTGCTCTGCGGCCTGTTCGCCGAGGTCCTGGACGCCCGGTCGATCGGCATCGACGACGACTTCTTCGCCCTGGGCGGCCATTCGCTGATGGCTACTCGCCTGGTCGCGCGGCTGCGGGCGGTGTTCGGCGTCGAGTTGCCGGTGCGGTCGGTGTTCGAGACGCCGACCGTCGCCGGCCTCGCCGCGCTACTGTCCACTGCGGACTCGTCGACGACCCGCCCGGCGCTGGTGCGGGTCGAGCCGCGACCCGAGGTGCTGCCGCTGTCCTTCGCCCAGCAGCGCCTGTGGTTCCTGCACCGGCTCGAAGGGCCGTCGCCGACGTACAACATGCCGACGGCGGTCCGGCTCAACGGCGTGCTCGACGTCGAGGCGCTGCACTTCGCGCTGACCGACGTGATCACCCGGCACGAGGCGCTGCGCACCGTGTTCCCGGAGATCGACGGTGAGGCCCGACAGCTGGTCGTCGAGGACGTGACGGTGGCGCTGCCGGTCCACCGGGTCACCGAGGCCACGCTGGCGGCCGCGGTGTCCGAGGCGGCCAACACCGTGTTCCAGCTGGAATCGGAGATCCCGCTCCGGGCCACGTTGCTGAGCCTGGGGGAACGCGAGCACGTCCTGGTGCTGGTGTTCCACCACATCGCCTCCGACGGCTGGTCCACCGCCCCGCTGTGGCACGACCTGGCCGCCGCCTACACCGCCCGCCGGGCTGGCGATGCTCCACAGTGGACCAAACTGCCGGTGCAGTACGCGGACTACACGCTGTGGCAGCGGGAAGCCCTGTGCGAGTCGGTGATCGAGCCGCAGCTGGCCTACTGGCGGCAGGCCCTCGCCGACCTGCCGGAGCGGATCGAGCTGCCCACGACCCGGCCGCACCCGGCTGAGGCCTCCTACCGGGGCGAGCAGTTCGGCTTCGCCTGGGAACCCGAGCTCCACAGTGGAATCGTCGACCTGGCCCGCGCCTGTGGGGCCAGCGTGTTCATGGTCGTGCACGCCGGCCTGACGGCCCTGCTGTCGCGGTTGGGCGGCGGCGCCGACATCCCGATCGGCACCTCCATCGCCGGCCGGACCGATCAGGCCCTGGACGACCTGGTCGGGTTCTTCGTGAACACGTTGGTGCTGCGGGTGAACACCGGCGGCGACCCGTCCTTCCGGGACCTGGTGTCGCGGGTGCGGGACCGCAGCCTGGACGCCTACGCCCACCAGGACGTGCCGTTCGAGCGGCTGGTCGAGGCGCTGAACCCGGCGCGGTCGCTGGCCTACCACCCGCTGTTCCAGACCATGCTGGCCTGGCAGAACAACGCCGTCGCCGACATCGTGCTGCCCGGCCTGACCGTCACCGAGGAACCGGTGGGCACCGGCACCTCCCGGGCCGACCTGGTGTTCTTCGTCGGCGACCAGGGCGGCATCCGCGGCACCGCCGAGTACAACAGCGACGTCTTCGACCGAGCCGACGTGGAGGCGATCCTGGCCCGGCTGCGCGACTTGCTGCGCGCCGCCGTCGCGAACCCGGACGTCCGGATCGGCGATATCGACCTGCTGACCGAGGCCGAGCGAAACCTCCTGGTCGACGACACCGTGACGTCGTTGCCGGCGGAAACGGCCGGCGAGCTGTTCGCGGCCCAGGTCGCTCGCACTCCGGACGCCACCGCGCTGGTGATCGGTGCCGAGCGGCTGACCTACGCCGAAGTCGACGCCAGGGCCACGGAATTGGCCCGTGGGCTGCTGGCTCGGGGCGCCGGTCCGGAGCGGGTGGTGGCCATCGCGCTACCGCGGTCGGTCGAGCTGGTCACGGCGATCTTGGCCGTGCTCAAGACCGGCGCCGCCTACCTGCCGCTGGACCTGAACCACCCGGCCGAACGCATCGCGCTCATGCTCACCGATGCCGCCCCGCACCTGGTGATCGCCGAAGACGGCTTCGGCGACCGGCTCGTCCGCCCGGACGCGACCGGGCCGGAACCGTCGGCCTGGCCGGTGATCAGCGCGGACAACCCGTCGTACGTGATCTTCACGTCCGGCTCGACCGGCCGGCCCAAGGCGGTGGCCGGCACTCAGCGGGCGCTGGCCAACCGCCTGCACTGGGGCCGCGATCAGCTGGCCGGCGTGCGGATCGCCAAGAGCGCCTTGACGTTCATCGACGGCTCGACCGAACTGCTCGGCGGGCTCGTGGCCGGCGACCCGGTGATCCTGGCCGACGACGCCACCGCCACCGACCCGCTGGCCCTGGCCGACCTGGTCCGCCACAGCGGGGCCCAGGTGCTGACCGTGGTGCCCAGCCTGCTGGCCAGCTTCGTCGAGGACGCGCCGGCCGGCGCGTTCGAGTCCGTGACCACGTGGATCACCAGCGGCGAGGCGCTGTCCTCGACCCTGGCCGAGCGGGTGACCGCCCGGTGGCCGCAGGCCCGGCTGGTCAACCTCTACGGCTGCTCCGAGGCCACCGGCGACAGCCTCATGCACATGTGCACCAACGAGAACGGGGCCGTTCCGGTCGGCCGGCCCATCGCCAACACCCGGGCCTACGTCCTCGACGATCGACTCAACCCGGTGCCCCCGGGCGTTCGCGGCGAGCTCTACCTGGCCGGCGCCGGGCTGGCCCGGGGTTATCTGGGCCGCTCGGCCCTGACTGCCGAGCGCTTCCTGGCCGACCCGTTCGGGGAGCCGGGTTCCCGCATGTACCGCACCGGCGACCTCGTCCGCCGTCGGACCGATGGCTCGCTCGACTTCCTCGGCCGCGCCGACCAGCAAATCAAGATCCGCGGCTTCCGGGTCGAACCCGGTGAGGTGGAAGCGGTTCTGCTGACGGACCCGTCGGTGGCCAAGGCCGTGGTGATCGCCCGCGATGACCGGCCCGGCGACGTCCGCCTGGTGGCCTACGTCGAGCCCGCTGGTGATCCGGCCGCGCTGCGCAAGCTGGTAGCCGACCAGCTGCCCGAGTACCTGGTGCCGACCGCGGTTGTCGTCCTGCCGCAGTTCCCGGTGAACGCCAACGGGAAGCTGGACCGGCGAGCGCTCCCGGCCCCCGAGATCCAGGCCTCGGAGCGCACCGCCCGGACCCCGGTCGAGCAGGCGCTGTGCGAGCTGTTCGCCGACGTGCTGGGCGTGCCGGCGGTCGGCCCGGACGACGGATTCTTCGCGCTGGGCGGGCATTCGCTGCTGGCGACCCGCCTGGTCAGCCGGATCCGGGCCATGCTGGGCGTGGAAGCGCCGATCCGGGCGGTGTTCGACGCGCCGACACCGGCCCGGCTGGCCGAGCTGCTCGACCCGGGACGCGGCCGGCGGCCGGCGCTGACCCGGGCGACCCGGCCCGAGGTGCTGCCGCTTTCCTATGCGCAGCAACGACTGTGGTTCCTCGACCGGCTGGACGGCCGCACGCCCACGTACAACATCCCGTGGGCGTGGGAACTGACCGGCCGGGTCGACGCCGGGGCCCTGGCCCTGGCGCTGGCCGATGTCGTGGCGAGGCACGAGATCCTGCGCACGGTGATCGTCGAGGACGACGGCACGCCGCGACAGGTCGTGCTGCCCGAGGCCCGACCGGTGCTGGAAACCGCGTTGGTGAGCGAGAAGGACGTCGCCGGCCGGGTGGCCGAGGCGGCCGGGCACTGCTTCGAGCTGGACGCGGAGATCCCGGTGCGGGCCACGCTGGTGTCGACCGGGCCGGAACGGCACGTGTTCGTGCTGCTGGTGCACCACATCGCCGGCGACGGCTGGTCGCTGCCGCCGCTGAAGCGGGACCTCGACACCGCCTATGCGGCCCGCCGCCGAGGCGAGGCTCCACAGTGGACTCCGCTGCCGGTCCAGTACGTCGACTACACCTTGTGGCAGCGGGAGGTCTTCGGCCGCGCCGACGACCCGGACAGCCTGCTCGGTCAGCAGGCCGAGTTCTGGCGGGACACCCTCGCCGGCATCCCGGACGAGCTGACCCTGCCGGCCGACCGGCAGCGCCCGCCGCGCGCCACCAACCAGGGCGGGGCGGTGCCGTTCACCGTGCCGGCGGCCGTGCACCGTGGGCTGCGTGAACTCGCGAACGGCAGCGACACCAGCACGTTCATGGTGTTGCAGGCAGCGCTGGCCGCCCTGCTGACCAGGCTCGGCGCGGGCGTTGACATCCCGCTCGGCACTCCGGTGGCCGGCCGCACCGACCACGCGCTGGAGGACCTCGCCGGCTTCTTCGTCAACACGTTGGTGCTGCGCACCGACACCGCCGGCGACCCGACCTTCCGCCAGCTGCTGGCCCGGGTGCGCGAGGCCGACCTCGCCGCGTACGCCCACCAGGACCTGCCGTTCGAGCACCTGGTCGAGCTGCTCAACCCGCCCCGCTCGCTGGCCAGGCACCCGCTGTTCCAGGTCATGCTCGCCGTCTATCATTCGGCTGCGGGTAAGGAAAAGCTGATCGGGCTGCCATCGTCCTATCGGGACACCGGCCTGCGGCAGGCCAAGTTCGACCTGTCCTTCGACCTGGTCGAGACCGCCGGCGCGGACGGGATCGACGGCGAGCTGGAGTTCAGCCTCGACCTGTTCGACGAGTCCACCGCCCGCACGCTGACCGAACGCCTGGTGCGGCTGATGACCGCGGTCGTCGCCGACCCGGACCAGCCGCTGAGCCGCATCGATGTCCTCGAACCGGTTGAGCGGCAACGGATCCTGCACGAGTGGGGCGAGGGGCAGCCGCTCACCATGACCGCGCCGACGGTCGTGGACCGGCTGGCCGCGCAGACGGCGGCGACGCCCAACGCGACCGCGCTGAGCGATGCCCACGGCAGCGTCACCTTCGCCGAGTTCGCCGCCCGCACCGAGCGGCTGGCCCGGTGGCTGGCCTGCCACGGCGCGGCCCCGGAAACCGTGGTGGCCCTGGTGTTGCCGCGTTCCGCCATGGTGATCGAGGCGATCTTCGGCGTGCTCAAGTCGGGTGCCGCGTACCTGCCGGTCGACCCCGACCAGCCGGCCGAACGCATCGCCGCCGTCATCGAGGACTCCGGCGCCGCACTGGTGTTGACGACCAAGGCCTTCGGGCTTTCCGGCGATCGAGTCCTGTTCGTCGAGGACATTGTGGACAGTGACGCGGTGATCACACCGCCGGCCCCGGCGAACCCGGCCTACGTGCTCTACACGTCCGGCTCGACCGGCAAGCCCAAGGGCGTGGTCATCCCGCACTCCGGCCTGGTGAACCTGTTCCACAGCCACCGGGAAACCCTCTACCGGCCGGCGGTCGCCGCCGCCGGCGGACGGCAACTGAAGGTCGGGCACGCCTGGGCGTTCGCCTTCGACGCCTCATGGCAGCCGCAGCTGTGGATGCTGGACGGACACGAGGTGCACGTGGTCGACGACGACACCCGTCGAGACCCGGACCGCCTGGCCGCAGTGGTGATCGAGCGGGGTATCGACTTCATCGAGCTGACGCCGTCGCATTTCGCCCAGATCGCTGCCGCCGGCGTGATCAAGGACGGCCAGTGCTCGCTCGGCGTGGTCGGTGTCGGCGGCGAGGCCATTCCCCAGCCGCTGTGGGAAACCCTCCGCGAGCTGCCCGGGACCGAGGCCTACAACCTCTACGGCCCAACGGAAGCCACCGTTGACGCCCTCGTCGGCCGGGTGCGCGACGCCGATCGTCCGGTCGTCGGCCGGCCGGTCGGCAACGCCCAGGCCTACGTCCTCGACGAGCAGCTCAACCCCGTGCCCCCAGGCGTTCGCGGCGAGCTCTACATCGCCGGGGCCGGCCTGGCCCGCGGCTACCTCGGCCGCCCCGAGCTGACCGCCGAACGGTTCGTGGCCGATCCCTTCGGGGCTGCGGGCTCTCGCATGTACCGCACCGGCGACCTGGCGCGCTGGCGGGCCGACGGGCAGTTGGAGTACCTCGGCCGTGGCGACGACCAGGTCAAGATCCGCGGCTTCCGAATCGAGCCAGGCGAGATCGAGACCGTCCTATCGCGACACTCCGAGGTGGACCAGGCGCTGGTCGTCGTGCGTGAGGACCGGCCGGGGGACAAGCGCCTGGTCGCCTACACCACACCGGAAACGGCCGATCCGCGACGGCTGCGGGAGCACGTGGCCCGCTCGCTGCCGGAGTACATGGTGCCGGCGGCCATCGTCCCGCTCGCGGCGTTCCCCGTGACCCGCAACGGAAAGCTCGACAAGGCTGCGCTGCCCGTGCCCGACCTGGGGGCCCGCGGCCGGGCCCCCGAGACGCCGTTGGAGAAGTCCCTCTGCGAGGTGTTCGCCGAGGTGCTGGGCGCCGACTCCGTCGGCGCCGACGACGATCTGTTCAGCCTCGGCGGTCACTCCATGCTGCTGGTGGTCCTGCGCAACCGGATCACCGCACGGCTGGGGACCGAGATCCCGATCGCCGAGTTCTTCCGCACGCCCACCGCCGCCGGCCTCGCCGCGCTGCTGACCCGAGACCCGAGGTAGTCGATGCACCGCACCCTGATGAACGGCAAGATCCACCGGGCCACCGTGACCCAGGCCGATCTGCACTACGTCGGCTCGCTGACCATCGACGCCGACCTGATGGCCGCCGCCGACATCGTGGAGGGCGAGCGGGTCCAGGTCGTCGACATCACCAACGGCGCCCGCCTGGAGACCTATGCCATCACCGGCGAGGCCGGCTCCGGCGTGATCGGCGTCAACGGCGCGGCCGCGCACCTGGTGCACCCGGGCGACCTGGTGATCATCATCACCTACGCCCAGGTCGAGGAGTCGCAGCGGGCGCGGCACCGGCCCAACGTGGTGCACGTGGACGCCGACAACCGCCAGGTCCACTTCGGTCACGACCCGGCCGAGCCGGTGCCCGGGGCCGAGAAGCAGCTGTCCGGCCGGCGCTGACGGGACGTGAGTTAAGGTATGCCTACCCTAAGAACTGGCGAGAGGTGACCATGTCCGTGTTTCAAGGCGCCGCCGGGCTGAGCAGGCGCGGATTCCTGGTCGGGGCGGGCGGCGTCGCCGCCGCGCTGGCTCTCGCCGCGTGCGGCAACGGCGCGCAGTCCACCCCGGCCGCCTCGGGCGGCCCGTGGACGTTCACCGACGACCGCAACCAGAAGGTCTCCCGCGACCAGCGGCCCTCCCGGGTCGTGGCCTACGCCAGCTCGGCCGCCGCGCTGTGGGACTACGGCGTGCACCCGGTCGGCGTGTTCGGGCCGCAGAAGACCGCCGACGGCAAGAAGGAGGTGCAGGTCGGCAACGTGGACCTGAACTCCGAGACCTCCATCGGCAACGCCTGGGACGACTTCAGCATGGAGAAGTTCGTCGCCCTCAAGCCGGATCTGGTGGTCACCGGCCTGACCGGGACCAAGCCCACCGACCTGTGGGTGCTCAAGGACGACCTCGGCACCAAGGTGCAGGCCATCGCCCCGATCGCCGCGCTCTCCGAGTACAAAGTCACCTGGCCCAAGGTCATGCAGCGCTACGAGGACCTGGCCGTGGCGCTCGGCGGCGACGCCAAGTCCGCGACGATCACCAAGGCCAAGGCCGACTTCCAGCAGGCCTCCGACGACCTCAAGGCGGCCATCAAGGCCAAGCCGGGGCTGAAGGTCCTCGTCGTGTCCAGCGACAAGGACAACATGTACGTCTGCAAGCCGGAGTTCTTCGCCGACCTGTCGTACTACCGCGACCTGGGCATGGACCTGGTCGCCGGCGGCGGCCCCGACGACTACTTCGAGACCCTGAGCTGGGAGCAGGCCGGCAAGTACCCGGCCGACCTGATCCTGGTCGACAGCCGCACCTTCGCCCTGTCGCGCCAGCAGCTCGCCGCCATCCCCACCTGGGCCCAGCTGCCCGCCGTCAAGGCCAACCAGCTGGCCGACTGGTCCACCGAGCCCCGGTTCAACCCCGTGCTCGCCGCCCCGGTCATCCAGAAGATGGTCGAGGTCGTCCGCAACGCCCGCACCGACATCGTCGCCTGAGGAGGCCGGCCGTGACCAACCCGTTCGAGGACCAGGACGGCACCTACCTGGTGCTGGTCAACGCCGAGAACCAGCACAGCCTCTGGCCGGTGGCCGTGGACGTGCCGGCCGGCTGGACCACCGCCTTCGGCCCCGACGCCCGCCAGGCATGCCTGGACTACGTCGAGGCCAACTGGACCGACATGCGCCCCAAGTCCCTCGCCGACACCATGGACTCCTGACCGCCGCCCCCCAGACCGGCCCCCCGGGCCGCCCCCCGCACAGGCCCCATCGACGCTTGGAAGGGGGCTTTCCTCCACTCCGAGTGGAGGAAAGCCCCCTTCCAAGCGCGGATTTGGGGGTTAGGGGCGGTGGCCGGACCAGGCGGACCAGAGGGTGGCGTACTGGCCGTTGGCGGCGACCAGCTCGTTGTGGGTACCGGTTTCGACTACGGAGCCGGCGTCCAGGACGACGATGCGGTCCGACGCCGCCGCCTGGGTGAGGCGGTGGGCCACCACCAGGGCGGTCCGGCCCTCCAGTGCCGCGGCGGCGGAGGCCTCCAGCACCCGGGCCCCGGCGCTGCCGGCGTCGGCGGTGGCCTCGTCGAGGATGGCGATGGGCGGATCGGCGAGCACGAGCCGAACCAGGGCCAGCTGTTGGGCCTGGGTGACGGTGAGCTGGTGACCGCCCTCGCCGACCACGGTGGCCAACCCGTCAGGCAGACCGTCCACCCAGGACCGAGCGCCGACTTTCTCCAGTGCGGCAAGGAGTTCCGCGTCGGTGGCGTCGGGGCGGGCCAGGCGCAGGTCGTCGGCCAGCGGCCCGGCGAATACGTGCGCCTCCTGGCTGATCAGGGCCACGGTCCGGCTGGTGCCGGTGGGCCCGAGCTCGTTCAGGGACACGCCGCCGAGCGTGATCGAGCCGGCGGAGGGACGGTGGATGCCGGCGATCAGCTTGGCCAGCGTGGTCTTTCCCGCGCCGGACGCGCCGACCAGGGCCACCCGTTCGCCGGGGGCGACGGACAGGTCGACGTCCCGCAGCACGGGATGACCGTCCACATAGGAGAAACTGGCGCCGGCGGTCTTCACCGAGGCGTCGACCGGACGGGCCGGCTGCACGGGCTCGGCGACCGGCGGCAGGTCGGCGGCGCCGATCAGCCGGGCGAGGCTGGCGGTGGCGGCCTGGGCGTCGTCGACCAGCGCCAGGGCGGCGGTGATCGGCCCGAACAGGCTGTGGAAGTACAGCGCGGCGGCGGTCGCCACACCGACGGTGACGGCGTCCGCGCCGACGAGCAGGAAACCCATGGCCAGAATGGCCGACAGCCCGACGAACTCGGCCAGGTTGAGCCGCGCGTAGAACCGGGTCACCAGCCGAACCCCTTGCAGGGCAAGGTCGACGGCGCTGGTGGAACGCTGCCGCACCCGGTCCAGGTGGGTGTCGGCCAGCCGGAACGCCCGCACGGTGGCGGCCCCGCCGATCGTGTCCAGCAGCTGTTGTTGTTGCGTGCCAACGGCTTCACGCTGGCGGGCGTACAGCGGCTTGGCGCGCGGCACGTACCAGGTCACGGTCCAGACCTGGATCGGCACGGCCACCAGGGCGGCCAGCAGGAACCGCCAGTCCAGCACGGCCAGCGCCCCCAGTGTGAGCACGACGGTCAGCACCGACTGCCCCAGCTCGGGCAGCGCCTCCCGGACGGCCTCGGCGATCACCGAGACGTCGTTGGTGACTCGGCTGGTGAGGTCCCCGGAGCCGGCCCGTTCGAGCTGGTCCAGCGGCAGCCCCAGGGCCCGCTCGACGAAGCGTTCGCGCAGCGTGGCCAGGATGGTCTCGCCCAGCCGCGCCACCAGCGACACCCCGATGGCGGTGGCGATCGCCTGCCCCACGGCGACGAGCACCAGCTCCACCGCCGGCGTCACTAGCTCGGTGGCCGGCCGGTGGGCGGTGACCAGGTCGACGACCCGGCCCAGCAGGGGAGCGGTGAACCGGCCGATGGCGGTGGCGATCACCAGCATGGCGAACGCCGCGACGGTCTGGCCCTTGGCCTGGCCGAGGAGTTCGCCGACGACCGCGCGGACGCGGCGCCCGTCCGCGACGGGCAGGAGTTCGCGCGTCATGCCAGCACCGCCGCCTGGTAGTCGGAGCGCACGACCAGCTCGGCGTGGCTGCCCTGCTCGACGACACGACCGCCGTCGAGCAGCACGACCCGGTCGGTCGCGGACAGCAGGGCCGGGCTGGTGGTGACGAGGATCGTCGTTCGGCCACGCCGTAACTGCGCCAGTCCGGCCGCGATTCTGGCTTCGGTGACGGTGTCGACGGCCGTGGTCGGATCGTGCAGCACGAGCACCGGCGCGTCGACGGCCAGCGCCCGGGCCAGCGCGACCCGCTGCCGCTGCCCGCCGGACAGCGACCGCCCGCGCTCGGTGACGGCGGTGTGCACGCCGTCGGGCAGCGCGCTGGCCACCTCGTCCACGGCGGCGGTGGTCAGCGCCTCGCCGGCCTTCGGCCCGTCGCCGACGTTCTCGACGATCGTGCCGGCGAACAGGTCGGCGTCGTGCGCGGCCACCAGCACCACCTCGCGGACCCGGCTCGGGTCCACAGTGGACAGATCGATCGAGTCGACGAACACCGCGCCGGCCGACGGGTCGGCGGCGCGGCCGAGGCAGTCCAGCAGGTCGGTCGCGGCGGCGGCGTCGGTGGCGACCACGCCCACCAGCTCGCCCGGCCGGGCCTCGAACTCGACGCCTCGCAGCGCGCCCCGGCTCAGCCCGTCGACCCGGACGTGCCCGGCCGGGGGAGTGGGCAGCGCCGCCGCGCCGGCCTCGACCGCCGGCGGAGCGTTGAGCACGTCGGCGATGCGTCCGGCCGAGGCGCGGCCCTGGGCCAGCTCACCGTTGACCCAGGAGAAGATGGAGAACGGCGTGATCAGGTACTGGGCCAGGCCGACCGCCGCCACCAGGTCGCCGACGCTGATCTGCCCTGCCGCCGCCAGGTTGCCGCCGACCAGCGCCACCACCGCGATGAAGATCCCGGTCAGGGCCAGCAGCGCCCCGTTGTGCCAGGCCTGGGCGCGGGCCGCCCGCAGCGTCGCCCGCAGCGAGTCCTGGCTGGTCCGCCGGTAGCGGTCGATCGCCGCCCGCTCGGCCCCGATGCCTTTGAGCACCCGCAGGCCGCTGACCAGGTCGGTGGCCACGCCGGAGGCGTAGGCCGACCGCTCCTGCTCCGCCTCGCTGCGGCGTTCCAGCGGCTTGCCGATCAGGTGGGCCAGGTAGAGCATCGGCGGCGTGCCGAGCAGCACCAGCAGCCCGAGCGGCAGGGACCGGGTCAGCAGCGCGACGGCCGTGACCAGCAGCCCGGCCAGCGCGGCCGCGCCGAAGGGCAGCACGTGGTTGACCTGGCCGACCCGCTTCGCGTCCGAGGTGCCGACGCTCACCAGCTCACCCGCGAGGTTGCCGGCCTCCGCGCCGCCGGCGGGGTGCAGCACCCGGCGGGCGATGTCCTGGCGCAGTTCCTGGGCCGCCAGCTCGGCCGCGCGCAGCGCGAACCGCGCGCCGTGCCGGTAGCTGGTCGACAGCGCCGCGAACAGCACGCCCAGCACCGCCAGCCACAGCACCAGCGTGCTCACCGATGCCCCGGCCACGGCCTGGTCGATGACAACGCCGATCACCACCGGCACCAGCGCCTCGCCGCCCTGATGGCCCGCCGTCAGCAGCGATGCCAGCGTCACCGACCGTCGCTGCCCGGCGATCGACCGGCGGAGGACTTCCCGTCCGGTAGTGCTCACCCGCGCCTCCCTCTCCCCGTCATAGGTAAGGTAAGGCTAGACTAAGTGAGCAGCCCGGGAACACAGCCAGTCATCACCCCCAGCTAGCCGCACCGCCACGCTGCCATGGGGGGTGCAGGGGGGCGAAGCCCGCCCTGCCTGGGGGTGTGGGGCGCGAGCCCCACAAGACACACCGAGCGAGATGGCCAGCGCTTTCCGCTGGCACACCTCGCCCACGCGCTCGGGCGGGCCAGCGCTTTCCGCTGGCACACCTCACCCACGAGCTCGAAGCGCGAGGAGGCCCTGGCGGCTCCATGCCAGGGCACACCTCTGCCATCAATCCACACTCAATGCGCGGCCTGGAAACGGGTCACCAGTTCTGCTGGGATGCGGCCGCGGTCGGAGATCTTCTCGCCCTGGCTGCGCGCCCATTCCCGGATGGCCTGGTTCTGGGCCTTGTCGCCGGTGCGGCCGGTGGGCTTGCCGATCGCGCGCTGCTTGCGGCCGCCCACCCTGCGTGCGCCGTCCACATAGGCCGAGAGCGTTTCTCGCAGCCGTTTCGCGTTCTCCGTGGACAGATCGATGCTGTACTCGATGCCGTCGAGGCCGAATACGACGCTCTCGGAGGCAACACCGCCGTCCAGATCGTCGACGAGTTCGACGATCGTCTTCTGTGCCATCGTTGCTCCACCTGACGTATGCCAATAACTCGGGCTCGATTCCACCGTATCGCACGGTCGCCGGTTTTGGAGCGGACTCGCCGACTGAATACCACGGATAGGTGCATGCGTGGGGAGCACGGCAATGCGCCATTCGACAGCCATATTGCCGCCGCCGGGCTGGTCGTCTATGTTGGTATACCAGATACCAACGAGAGAGGGCGGTCATGCTGGAGGACGTCAAGCCGGCGCTGCGCGCCGTGGTGATGATCACGGTCACCCCGTTCGACGGCGCCGGGCAGATCGACGGCCCCGGCTACCGGTCGGTGCTGCGGCGGACCCTGGACGCGGGGATCGACGTGGTCACCCCGAACGGCAACACCAGCGAGTTCTACTCGCTCACCGCCGTCGAGCGGGACCAGGCGCTGGCGTTGACCGTCGAGGAGGCCGCGGGCCGGGCACTGGTGGTCGCCGGCGTCGGCTACGACATGCGGACCGCCGTGGAGTCGGCGGTTTCCGCGCGTGCCGCCGGCGCCGGCGCGGTGATGGTGCACCAGCCGGTCCACCCCTACCTGTCGGCCGACGGCTGGGTCGACTACCACCGCGCCGTCGCCGAGGCCGTGCCGGAGCTCGGCGTCGTCTGCTACCTGCGCAGCCCGCACATCCCCGCCGGCGCGCTGGCCGAGCTGGCCCGAGTCGCCCCCAACTTTGTCGGCGTCAAGTACGCGGTGCCCGACCCGGTCGCTTTCGGGCAGGCGGTGACGGTGGTCGACGAGGCCGCCGGGGCCGACCGGCTGGTCTGGATCTGCGGCCTGGCCGAGACCTGGGCGCCGTTCTTCTGGCCCGTCGGCGCCGAGGGCTTCACCTCCGGCCTGGCCAACGTCACCCCGGAGCTGTCGCTACGGCTGCTGGACGCGCTGCGCACCGACCCCGCCGCCGCCCGCGACCTGTGGCGGCAGCTCAAGCCGTTCGAGGACCTGCGCGCCGCCAACGGCAGCGCGGACAACGTCACCGTGGTCAAGGAGGCCCTGGCCCAGCTCGACCTGTGCCGCCGCACGGTCCGCCCGCCGATCAGCGAGCTGCCGGCCGCCGGTCAGGCCGAGGTCGCCGCCTGGCTGAAGGCCGTCAGCGCGTAAAGGGTGAATGAGTCACCCTGCCCGTAAACCGTCGCTCGATCGAGCGACATTGAACGCCAAGAATCGCCGGTCAACGCCTTGAGTCGAACGGAGCAGCGGGCTGGGCCGCCGAGGCCACGACTTCCACGGCCCGCTGCCCCGACAGTTCTATGTGCCGACGGGTCAGCCGCTGGGCCGATTCGGCGTCGCCGGCCTCGACCGCCTCGAGGATCCGTTCGTGTTCGACGTGTTCCTCACGCCAGGTCGGCCAATGCGGCCACAACAGGCTCACCGCGGCCAAGGCGGCCAGATCCCGCACGCCGTCGAGGCTGCCGACCACGAATTCGTTGCCGCACCCGGCATAGAGGGCGCGGTGGAAGTCCCGGTTGGCCACGCTCAGCTCACCGTGGTCCACGGTGTCCAGATTGGCCGCCGACCGAGTCAGCGCCGCCCGGGCCCGGGTGATCGCGTCCTCGTCGCCCAGCCGGGTCGTCGCGGCCACCGCCCACGGCTCCAGCAGCAGCCGGACCTCCTGGATCTTGCGCAGGTCGTCGGCGTCCAGCAGCCGCACCGAGGTGCCGCGGGTCGGCGTCAGCACGACCAGGCCGCTGGCCGCCAGCATGATCAGCGCTTCCCGCACCGGCGTCTTGGACACGCCCAGCTCGGCCGCCAGCCGGCGCTCCACCAGCGTGTCCCCGGGCCGGACCCGGCCGGCCAGCACGGCCGCCCGGATGGCCTCGGCCACCAGGTCGGCCCGGCTGGCCACCGGGCTGAGCGGACTCAGTCCCAGCGACGGCATGGTCGGCCCGGACCCGTCAAGGGACATCAGAACTTGAGCAGCCGCTTGCGCCGGGCGGCCATCGCCTGCACGGCCTTGCGCCGCTCGTCCCGCAGCTTCTCGATCACCGGGATGTCCAGCGGGGCCAGCGGTTCGCCGACCGCCCAGCTCAGCAGCAGGTCCGCGAACTCGGGGTTGCGGGCCAGCACCGGGCCGTGCATGTAGGTGGCGACCACACGCCCGGCGTAGGCCCCGTCGACCCCGTCGCCGTTGCCCGTGCCGTAGACGACCTTGGACAGCGGCCGCGCCCCCGGCCCGAGCTGGGTGTGGCCCTGGTGGTTCTCGAAGCCGGTCATGGACGACTGGAGCAGCGCCGGGTCCGGCGTGGTCAGCAGCTCGCCGACGGCCCGCGCGCCGGGGCCGGGCGTGGTCCGCAGGTCCAGCAGGCTCAGGCCGCGGTGGGTGATGCCGTCGGAGCCGGTGAAGTCGTGGCCGAGGATCTGCAGGCCGGCGCAGATGGCCAGCACGACCGCGCCGCGCCCGGCCGCCTCCTGCATGCCCGGATTGGCGGTCAGGTGGGCCACGGCCAGCGTCTGCGCCCGGTCCTCGCCGCCGCCCAGCAGGTAGAAGTCCAGCGAGTTGGGCACGGTCTCGCCGACCGGGAGGTCGACGACCTCGGCCTGGTAGCCGCGCCACTCCAGCCGCTTGCGCAGCACGGTGGCGTTGCCCGAGTCGCCGTAGGTGCCCAGCACTTCCGGCATGACCAGGCCGATGCGCACGACAGAGTCACGAACCATTGGTCAACCCCGTCTTCAGGTCCCGGAACGCGGTGTAGTTGGCCACCAGCTCGATCGGGCCGGGCGGCATCGAGTCGATCGCCTGGTACGGATCGGGGATGTGGGTGTGGCGCACGTCGGCGTAGGTCAGCCGCACGGCCAGGTCGGCCGAGCGCTCGCCGGTGGCGATCACGGTCCGGCCGCGCAGCCGCTCGAACGGCACGTCCCACAGCCACGACTTGTCCCGGCCGTCGGCCTCCCGGCCGTTGATGGCGATGATCACCGGGTGGTCCGGGCTCTTGTCCAGCAGCGGCAGCGTCTCGGCCCAGCCGGCCGGGTTCTTGGCCAGCAGCAGCCGCACCACCCGCTCGTTGCGGGTCAGCGTGGTGTAGCGGCCGCCGACGCCGGTGATGGTGCGGATCCGCTCCAGGGCCGGCCGCAGCGGCACGCCCAGGTGGGTGGAGGCGGCCAGGGCCAGGGTGGCGTCGGCCTCGTTGGCGCTGCCCGGCAGCCGCAGGTTCAGCTCGAAGGACTCGCCGTCCGGGCTGGTCATCTTGCCGTCGACGACCGACCAGCTCGGGGTGGGCCGGGCGAAGCCGCAGTCGCAGTACCAGTCGGTGGCGCCGCCGTGCACCCGCATGCCGCAGCGCGGGCAGGAGGTGGAGTCGCCGCGCCAGTTGCCGCCGGCGCTGACCCAGATGACGCGGGTGGGGGAGTCGATCGCGGCCGAGGTGACCAGCACGTCGTCGCAGTTGGCGACCACGGTGGTGGTGGCCAGCCGGGCGATGGCGGTGCGCAGGTTGCGCTCGGTGTGCCGGACCTCGCCGACCCGGTCCATCTGGTCCCGGCTCAGGTTCAGCAGCACGATCACCGCCGGCTGCACCGCGTCGGCGATCTTGGGCAGGTAGTTCTCGTCGATCTCCAGCACGCCCACCGGCGCGGTCTGGTCGGTGGACAGCGCCGCCACCAGGCCGTCGGGCATGTTGGCGCCGGTGTGGTTGGTGGCCACCGGGGCGATCACGCTCATCGCCTTGGCCAGCATCATGGTCGTGGTGGTCTTGCCGTTGGTGCCGGTGACCAGCGCGACCGTGCGGTCCCGGGACAGCTGCGCCAGGGCGTTGGGGTCCAGCGCCAGCGTCACCCGGCCGCCGATGATGCCGCCGGCGCGGCCGGCCGCCTTGGACAGCCGGGAGGCGAGGTTGCCGGCCTTCACCGCGGCCGCCGTTCTGGTCGGCAGGTCACCGCCCAGATGGCTGGACGACACGTCCAGCCCGCTGCTCCTCGGATCCATCGGCCACCCATCAGTCGACAGCAAGATCTTAAGCTGTTCTCAGACTACGTGTTTCGGGGCGTGCTCCCGGAACCGGGGTAACCCCGGACACGCCACGGGGCCCGCACGGCACCATGGTGCCATGCGGGCCCCGCGAAACCCCGTCTCAACCCGCCAGCATGCGGTGACCCATGTCAGGCCCGCACAGTCATCCACTTCCGCATGGAGTGCTCGACCAGCGTGATCAGCGTCTGCTTGGTCGACTCCCGGTTGCGGGCGTCACACGTCACGATCGGCACCGACTCGTCGATGGTCAGCGCCTCGCGCACGTCGTCGATCCGGTGGTGCAACATGCCGTCGAAGCAGTTGACCGCCACCACGTAGGGCAGCTGCCGGTCGTCGAAGAAGTCGATCGAGGCGAACGCGTCGGCCAGGCGTCTGGTGTCGACCAGCACCACCGCGCCGATCGCGCCCCGCACCAGGTCGTCCCACATGAACCAGAACCGGTGCTGGCCGGGCGTGCCGAACAGATAGAGGATCAGATCGCTGTCCAGCGACACCCGACCGAAGTCCATCGCCACCGTGGTGGTGACCTTGTTCGGCGTGGCCGACAGATCGTCCACGCCCAGACTGGCCTCGGTCATCACCGCCTCGGTCGTCAACGGCACGATCTCGGACACCGACCCGACAAAAGTCGTCTTGCCGACCCCGAAGCCACCGGCCACCACGATCTTCGCCGACGTCGTCGCCTGCCGGGCGACCTGCGCGCCCCGGCCCTGTCCAGATTCCACTCGGCTCCAGCCCTCTAGAACCGCCGCGTCGCTCACCTGCGCGCCGCGGCCAACTGCAACTGCTCCCGCAGCTCGGGGGTGAGCTGCTGGCCGACCCGTTCCACCAGCCTGGCCATGGCGTACCCGACCAGTCCGATCTCGCAGCCGGGCGCCGCGAGCACCGCGAGGCACGACCCGTCGCTGATGGACATCAGGAAAAGATACCCGCGCTCCATTTCGACGACCGTTTGGTTCACACTTCCGGCCTCGAAGCACCGCGCGGCCCCGGCCGTGAGGCTGATCAGACCAGAGGAGACGGCGGCCAGCTGCTCCGCTCGGTCGCGCGGCAGACCCTCCGTCGAGCAGAGCACGAGGCCGTCCGCGGAGACCACCACGGCGTGCGCGACGCCGGCCACCCGGTCGACGAAGTCGTCGATGAGCCAGCTGAAATCGGTGACCTGTTGTTGGTCCTGGGCGGTGCTCAAGACTGCTCCTTGCCGTGCTCGGGGGCCGGCTCCTGATAGCCGGCGTCGATGGCCTCGTCGGGGGCGGCCGTCGGGGCGGAGTGTCGGCCGAGGCTGACACCGTGCTGGTAGGTGGACATCCGGTTGCGCAGCGCGTCGGGCGAGCGGCGGGGGACGGCCGGCGTGCCGCGGGCCGGCTCGGCCTGCGGCCGGGGCGCGGCCGAGCCCGGCACCAGCTGCGACTTCGGCACCCGCTTGGGCAGGCCGGCCTCGGTGACGGTCTCGGGCTCGCGGGCCAGCAGCGTGTTGGCGGCGGCCCAGCCCTCGTCGCCGGCCGAACGCCAGCCGTGGCCGTTGGCGTCGGCATTGCCGTTGCCGTTGACCGGCGGCGGGGGCTCGGGCGCGGTCAGGGTCTGGGTGGCCGGCTCGGCGTCCTCTTCGCGCGGGGCCGGGACGGCGCTCTCGGCCTCGCCCTCCGCGATCTGCTCGGGCTCGGCGGTCTCCTTGGGCCCGGCCGTCTCCTCGGGTTCGGCGGGCTCGGCGGGGGAGTCCTTGACCGGGGTCCCGTCGGTGGCCGTGGAGAACCACTGCGACAGGACTTCCTGGTATATCGGCAGCCGCTCGGTCGGCGGGTCGTCGTAGTCGAACCGCCGCTGCGGCGTCGGCCACGGCTCCACGCTGGTCGCCGGCGTCACCTCCGGTTCGGCCGGCGTCGACTTGCGGCGCGGCGCGAACAGGTCGACCGACTCGGTGACCTCGGGCTCGGTCGGCCGGTGTGTGACGATCGGCGGCAGCTGGCCCGGGGCCCACTTGGGCAGGCCGACGATGTCCTGCGGCAGGTCCGGCTCGGGCAGGGGAGTGCGCTGGGTGGCGGCGGCGGCCACGGTCGGCGGGGCGGCCGGCGGCAGCGGCAGGGCCTCGGCCACGTCCACCAGCGCCGCCGGCACGATCACGTGCGCGGTCACGCCGCCCTCGATGTCGGCGTTGTCCCGCAGCCGCACCTTGATGTCGTGCCGCTTGGCCAGCTGCGCCACCACGAACAGGCCCATCTGCCGGGCCGCCGTGACGTCGACCTCGCCCGGCTCGGCCAGCCGCTCGTTGGCCGCCGCCAGCTCGGCCTCGGGCATGCCGACGCCGCGGTCGTGGATCTCGATGGCCAGCTCGCCGCGGCGCATCTTGGCCGACCGCACCGTGACCTTGCTGGAGGGCGGCGAGAAGGCGGTGGCGTTGTCCAGCAGCTCGGCGATCAGGTGGGTGATGTCGTTGACGGCCCGGCCCTGGATGGTCAGGTCCGGCGCCGGGGCCACCTGCACCCTGGCGTACTTCTCCACCTCGGACACGGCCCCGCCGAGCACGTCGGAGACCAGCACCGGCCGGTTCACCCGCCGGGTCAGCGTGGTTCCGGCCAGCACCAACAGGTTCTCGCTGTTGCGGCGCATCTGGGTGGCCAGGTGGTCCAGCTCGAACAGGCTGGCCAGCTGGTCGGGGTCCTGCTCCTCCTGCTCCAGCCGGTCGATCACGCCGATCTGCCGCTCCACCAGGGCCTGGCTGCGCCGCGACAGGTTGACGAACATCGCGTTCACGTTGCCGCGCAGGGCCGCCTGCTCGGCGGCCAGACGCACGGCCTCCCGCTGCACGGCGTCGAAGGCGCGGGCGACCTGGCCGACCTCCTCGGTGGTGTGCACCGGCACCGGCTCGACGGCCTCGCCCTCGGCCTCGCGGTCGCGCAGGATGCGCTCGATCGCCGCGGGCAGCTTGGTGCGGGCCACTTCCAGCGCGCTGCGGCGCAGCACCCGCAGCGGGATCACCATCGAGCGGGCGACGATCACGGTCACCGCCAAGGCGATCAGCAGCGCCACGACCACCAGCGCGCCGTCCCGGAACGCGTCCACGCGGGCCGCGCCGATCAGGCTGGTGACGGCGTCGTTGGCCTGCTGCTGGATCTGCCCGATCACCTTGGTGAACAGGGAGGCGGTGGTGGTGGACAGCGACTGCACGTCGGCGGCCCGCACGGCGACCGCGCCGTTGCCCTCGCCGGCCTGGACCAGGGCCAGCTGCACCACGCGGTTGCGCTCGTCGACGTCCGGTCCGCTGACGGTGTCCTGCAACAGCTGGCGGTTGTCGGCGCTCGCGGCGTTGGTGAAGTCCTCGATGTCGGCGCCGTAGCGGGCCTGCGTGGCCCGCAGCTGGTCGACCAGGTCGGGCGCGAACTCCTTGTGCAGCGCGGCGGAGACCACGATGGTGCTTTGCAGCCGCAGCTGCTCCTTGGCGTCGGTCAGGGCCTGCACCGAGGCGTCCAAAGTGGACAGTCGAGGGTGGCTCACGTTGGTGGCCGTGACCCGGACGATCTGCAGCAGCGAGTCGATGATCTCGGTGTACGAGGTCATCGCGGCCACGTCCGGCAGCCGGGTGGTCAGCGAGCTGTTGCGCAGTGCGGACAGCCCGTCCAGCTCCTCAAGGGCCTTGTCCACGGCCTCGCGCACCGGGCCGGTCACGCCGACCTGGTCGTCGTCATTGCGCAGGGCGTCGATGGCGGTGTCCACCGGCCCGAACTTCGGGGCCTGGTCGACCCGGCCGGCGGCGACGTAGGCCACGACGCCGTCCCGCTCGGCCTGCAGCAGGTCGACCACCGTGGCCGCCTGGCCGGCCACCGCCAGCTGCTGGCGCTCGTCGCCGTACTGGCGGGCGTCGTCGAGCTGGCTGTAGAGGCGCAGGCCGGCCAGCGTGAGCGTGCTCAGCGCCGGCACCAGCAGGATGACCACCAGCTTGCGGCCCAGTTTCCAGTTGCGCAGCCGCCACCCGGCGCCCGGGCTCGAACCGGTCCGCCCGCGCCGCTCGGACACAGCCTCCTCGGCCGGACCACGCACGGTCAGCACTCCCCCACGGTTCGTCCACTCCATCGCCGAAGGTGGATCTTGGAGTGCTTCAGGCTCATTCCGTACCGCCGATCGGAGTACTGGAGAGGACGGTCACGCGCATAGTGGTGCCTTCGGGCCAATCTGATCAAGCGTTCGGGGGGTCTGGACGGCGGTGGCGGCCGGTCGGGATGATCCTGCACCGTGAAGGGGCGGTGACGTCCGGTAGCGGTGCGGGGGGAAGGAAAATTGGCACCTACCGCAATACATCACCTGTCCGTGTGTCATCTGTGTGCATGATTGAATCACGCAGGGTGTTCGACCGGCTACGGTGGTCGCCGTCGCGGGCCAGATGTGCCCGGGAATGGGTCATTCCCTTCACAACCGCACCCCGAGCTCCACTCAAAACCGTTGATTAAAGGAGAGTCCTCGATGGCTACCCGCGCCACTCGCTGGGCCGCCGTGCTCGCCGTGACCGTTCTCGCCGCTTCCGGGTGCAGCCTGCTCAACGGGGCAACGTCCGACACGTCCGCGCCGTCGGCGGGCCACACCAAGATCAACGTCGGCATCATCGCCACCGTCGACGACGCGCCGGTCAAGCTGGCCCAGGCCAAGGGCTACTTCGCCGAGGAGGGCCTGGACGCCACCGTCAAGGTCTATCCCTCGGTGACCCAGACCATGCCGGCGCTGCAGTCCGGCGAGATCGATGTCACGCTGATGAACTACGTCTCGTTCTTCCAGGCCGAGGCGGCCAAGACGCTGGACGGCAAGGTCGTCTCCGACGCCTACCAGGGCACTCCCGACTCCCTGGTGCTGCTGGCCAAGCCCGACTCCGGCATCCGCGCCCCCAAGGACCTGGCCGGCAAGAAGGTCTCGGTGCACGCCAAGGGAAACATCGTGGAGCTGCTGATCAAGGCCGTGCTCCAGGACAGCGGCGTGGACCCGAACTCGGTGACCTACCTGGAGGTCAAGTTCCCGCAGATCCCGGCCGCGCTGGCCAACGGCCAGATCGACGCCGGCGGCGATCTCGAGCCGTACATCACGCAGGGTGAGCAGCAGTTCGGCGTGCAGCCCACGTTCAAGATCGTGACCGGCGCCACCGACAACATCCCGCTGTCCGGCTACGTGGCCACCAACAAGTGGATCACCGCCCACCCCGACAGCGTGGCGGCGTTCCAGCGGGCCATGGTCAAGGCCCAGAAGGCGGCGGCCGACCGCAGCGCCATCAGCTCGGTGCTGCCCGACCTGACCGGCGTGGACAAGCAGACATCGGCGCTGCTCAAGCTCGGCGTCTATCCCACGTCCGTGGACGCCACTCGGTTACAGCGCGTGGTCACACTGATGAAGACCTACGGTTACCTCCAGCAGTCGATGGACGTGAGCGCACTCGTCGTGCCCACGCCCAACAGCTGACCCGTGGCGCCCCCGTTCGTCCGCAAGCTCACCGGCCTGGTCGGCTTCCTGCTGCTGTGGGAGGCCGCCAGCCGGCTGGGCCTGGTCGACGCGCGCGTGCTGCCGCCGCCTTCGCAGGTGCTGGTGCGGTTCGCGCTTCTGTTCACCGACCAGCGCTTCGTCGCCGACGTCGTCTCCACGGTGCTGTCGTGGCTGATCGCCCTGGTGTGCGCGACCGTCATCGGGGTGGGGCTGGGCATGCTGTTCGGCTCGGTGCCGGCGCTGCGTCTGATCAGCATGCCGGTGGTGGAGTTCCTGCGGCCGCTGCCCGCGGTCGCGCTGATCCCGCTGGCCATCGCCCTGTTCGGCACCCAGGCCCAGACCAAGATCGTGCTGGCCACGTTCGCCGCCACCTGGCCGATCCTGCTCAACACCGGCTACGCGCTGGGCGAGGTCGACCCGCGGCTGGTGGAGACCGCCCGGTGCTTCCGGGTCCGGCGGTGGCGGCTGCTGACCGGCGTGACCCTGCCCAGCATCGGGCCGTTCGTGCTGACCGGGGTGCGGATCTCCGCGTCCATCACGCTGATCGCCGTCGTCGGCACCGAGTTCCTGGCCGGCGGCAGCATCGGGCTGGGCCAGTACGCGTTCCTCCAGGGCACCAGCGGCGGTCGAATGGACGTGGTGCTGGCCGCCACCGTGTTCGCCGGTTTGTTCGGTTGTCTGGTGAACGCCGGATTTCTCGCCGCGCAACGGCGATGGGTGTCATGGGGCACTGGAGAGGTGGCGGCGTGAAGACCTGGCTCGTCCTTCTCGGCGCCGTTGTCGTCTGGCAATTGGTAACACTGGTCACCGCCAATCCCTACTTTCCGCCACCCTTGCGAATCGCCGAGGCGGCCGTTCGGCTATGGCCGTCCGAGCATTTCACCGGCGATGTGCTGCCCAGCCTGCTGCGGGTGCTGGGCGGCTGGGCGGCGGCGTCCGCGCTGGGCGTTGTGGTGGGTGTGGCGCTGGGCCGTTCGCGCGCCGCCGCCGACTACTTCGAGTACGTCTTCACCTTCCTGCGCACGCTGCCGCCGCCGCTGCTGGTGCCGGTGTTCATGCTGATCTTCGGCATCAGCACCGAGATGGAGGTGGCCACCATCGTGTTCGGGTCGGTGTGGCCGGTGCTGCTCAACTCGGTGGACGGCGCTCGCTCGGTCGACCCGGTGATGGCCGACACCGCGCGGGTGTTCCGCTTCTCCCGCAGGCGTTGGATCCTCGGTGTGGTGCTGCCGGCGGCCGGGCCGAAGATCTTCGCCGGGCTGCGGGTGAGCCTGTCCATCGCGCTGATCCTGATGGTGATCGCCGAGGTGGTCGGGTCCACCAGCGGCATCGGCTACCAGCTGGGCACCGCCCAGGGCGCGTCCGACCTGCCCGGCATGTGGTCGTGGATCGCGTTGATCAGCCTGCTCGGATACCTACTCAACAGGGGGTTGCTCGCCGTGGAGCACAGGGCGCTGGCCTGGAGCCGGCCGTGAGCATGCTCGAAGTGGCCGGGCTGGGCCACGCCTACGGATCCCACCACGCCTTGCGGGACGTGTCCTTCTCCGTCGAGCCGGGGGAGCTGGTCTGCATCGTCGGGCCTTCCGGCTGCGGCAAGTCCACGCTGCTGCGGGCCGTCTCCGGCCTGCTGCCGGCGACGCGGGGCGAGATCTTCCTGCACGGGGACCGGGTTTCCGGCGTGCCGTCCGATCTCGCCGTCGTTTTCCAGGACTACAGCCGTTCCCTGATGCCGTGGAAGACCGTCGCCGCGAACGTCGAGTTCCCCCTTCGGGACCGTGGTCTGTCCACTGTGGAACGCCGGGCCCGGGTGTCCGAGGCCCTGGAGTGGGTCGGGCTCTCCTCGGCCGCCGGCAAGCGTCCCTTCGAGCTGTCCGGCGGCATGCAGCAGCGGGTCTCCATCGCCCGCGCCCTGGCCTACCGCCCGGCGTTGATGATCATGGATGAGCCGTTCGCCTCCGTCGACGCCCAGACCCGCGCCGACCTCGAGGACCTCGTGCTCCAGGTCCGCGCCTCCGTCGGCATGACGGTGCTGTTGGTGACCCACGACATCGACGAGAGCGTCTACCTGGCCGACCGGGTGCTCGTCCTGTCGCCGTCGCCCGCTACTGTCGTGGAGACGCTGAAGGTCGACCTGCCTTCGCCTCGTGACCAGATCAGCACCCGGGGGAGTGAGACGTTCGTGGGGCTGCGCACCGAGATCGCCCGGCTGATCCGGCGGTAGTCGATGGAACTGCGCGAGATCGCCTCTGCGCTGCTGCCCGGTGTCCGTCTCGACTCCGCCTTCGTGGCCGCCGACGGCAATGTCCATGACGTGCTGCTGATTCCCGGCATCGCCGCCGTCCGCGTCAGCAAGCGTCCCCTGGCTGCCTCACTCATGCCTCGTCGCGTCGAAGTCCTGCGGCACTTGGCCTCTTCCGGCCTGCCGTTCCAGGTCCCCGAGCCGCTGACCCCCGTCACCCTCTTCGAGGGCCGCGCCGCCGTCGCCGTCTCGTGGGTCGACGGCGTCGCTCTGCCCGAGGGGCAGGGCTCTCCGACCCAGATCGCCGAGGTCCTCGACGCCGTCCGCTCCGTGCCGTTGACCCCGCCGCTGCTGGCCGCCCTGGACGGCCGCTCCGAGGGGCCCGCCTGGCACACCGTGATCGAGTCCTCCGTGCTGCCCCTTCTGCCGCCCCGCTGGCAACCCGAAGTCCGCCGCCGCCTCGACGCTGCCCTCGCCCTGCCTCCCGTCCCCGATGCCCTTGTGCACGGCGACCTCGGCGGCTCCAACGTGCACTACTCGTCCGACGGCAAGCTGCTCGGCATCCTCGACTGGGACATGGCCATGCCCGGCGACGCCGCCATCGACGCCGCCCTGATGGCCTGGCACGGCTGGCCCACCGTCCGCCAGGCCGTGTCGCCGGCTACCTATCACCGCGCCCGCACCTGGGACTGCCTGCTCGGCGTCGGCCACCTCGTCGCCACCATGAACGGCCGTGAGATGACCAGCCCCGCCGGCTTCGTCCAGGCAGTCGTCCCTTGGCTGGAGCAGAACGCCTAGCCGGCGGTCCTTTCCGCCCCAAACCTGCATTCGCCCTGTCCCAGAGCGCGACTCGCGGGGGTGAGATCAGTCCACTGTGGACACGGGATGGTGGGCCGCTTCGCGGGCGATCTCGCTGCGGGAGTGGGCGGCGAGCTTGACGAGGATGTGCGAGACGTGGGTCTGCACGGTGCGGCGGGACAGGAACAGGGCGGCGGCGATGTCGGGGTTGGAGCGGCCCTGGGCGACGAGGTGGGCGACGCGGAGCTCAGTGGGGGTGAGGCTTTCCCAGCCGGTGGTGGGTCGGGCGCGACGGCCCCGCTGGCCGCGGCGGACGCCGTAGGGGCGGGTGCGGGCGTCGGCGCGGCGGATGTCCCAGTCGGCGCGGAGTTCGGTGTAGACCTCGATGGCCTCGGACAGGGCGGCCCGGGCGCGGACGAGGTCGTTGGCTTCGCCGAAGAGGACGGAGGCGTCTTCCAGGGCGTTGGCGAGCTCCAGGCGGCGGCCGGCGGAGCGGAAGTGCTCGGCGGCGGTGACCAGGCGCTGGGGATCCCGTTCCAGCAGGCCCTGGCAGCGGGCGGCGGCGGCCTCCTTGACGGGCATGGGGGCCTCGTCGGCCTCGGCCAGGCACTGCTGGGCGGCGGACAGGGCGGTCTCCCGATCGCCGGCGGCCAGGGCCAGGCGGGTGAGCTCGGGCAGACACAGATAGCGGACGTTCATCTCCAGACCGGTCTGCGGACTGAGCAGCACGGGCGAGAGCTCGGCGACGGCTTGCACGGAGAGCCCGTCCCGTTCACAGGCCAGGGCCCGCGCCAGCAGCACGTAGCCGGCGTTGCGGCGGTCGTCGGCGATGGCCAGGGGCTCGGTCTGCACGGCCTTGAGGTGCACGGCGGCGGTGGTGCGGTCGTCGCGGTGCCCGGCGATCAGGGCGAGCATGCCGTGCAGGTTGAGGAAGGAGTACCGGCCCTCGGTCAGCTCGGGGATGGACTCCAGCTCGCTGAGCGCGTCGTCCCAGCGCCCGAGCTGGCTGTAGTACGCGGCCATCATCACGTGCACCTGCGTGAACCGCGCGGCCCCGGCCTGCTCGGCCAGCGCGCGGACGCTGGTGATCCGCTCGTCGATGCCGGCGGTCTCGTCCAGGTTGAGGTCGGCGACGATGCGGTTGCACAACAGGAGCAGGCGCAGGTCCAGGTGTTCACGGTCGTCGCCGAGCACGGTCAGGGCCTGGTCGATCAGCTCCCGGTTGCCGCGCTCGTCGCCGACGAAGCTGCGGTCCAGCGACATCACGTGCAGGGCCATGCCGACGGCGAAGCGGTCGGGCGCGGCCTGCCCGGCCTCGATGGCCTCGGCGGCGGTGCTCAGCGCGGTGGTGGTGTCGAGGTCCACGGCCTGCACGAGCGCGGTGAGCGACAGCAGCCGGGCCCGCCAGCCCGGGGCCAGCGAGGTGGCCAGCCCCTGGGCCAACGCCTCCAGGGCCTCGGCCGAACGCCCGGTGCGCAGCGACGTGTAGGCCAGCACCCAGCTCATCTCGGCGACCCGGTCGGGATCGGTGGTCCGGCTCAGCACCTGCTGGGCCTGCTGCGCGGCGTCGGCGTTGCGGCCCATGCCGGCCAGCGAGGTGGCCAGCCAGCTGGCGAACACGTCCCGGCGCGGATCGTCCGAGCCGACCTGGTCGATGGCCCGCCGCAGCAATTCGATCGCGGTCTGCGGCGCACGGTGCGTGAGGATGGGGGCCGCCCCGGCCAGCCAGTCCAGGAACCACTCGTCCTCGCTGCCGGCGGCCGGCAGCAGCTGCTGGGCGACCTGCGAGGTCGGCGCGCCGGCTTCAGCCAGGGCCTTGGCCGCCTCCCGGTGCAGCGCGGTGCGCACGGCGATCGGGGTGCCGTCGTAGAGGGCCTGCCGGATCAGCGGATACCGGAACGCCAGGTGGTTGCCGGCCTCGGTGATCACGCCGGCGCCGACGGCCTCGGCCAGCAGCAGGGCCAGCTCGGCAGCCGGCATGCGGGCGACCACGGCCAGATCGTGCACGGCGAACTCGGCGCCGAGCAGCGACGCCACCCGCAGCGCCGAGGTGGTCTCGTCGGACAGGAAACCCAGCCGGTCGGCGACGGCGGCGGCCAGCGAGGCCGGCGCGCTCCAGCCGACGGCCCGCCCGGCCAGCTCGGCGACCCGGCCGACGACCCGGACGGCGTTCTCCCGCAGCAGGGCGTCGACCAGCTCGGTGAGATAGCCGGGATTGCCGGCGGCCCGTTCGGCCAATCGGGTGAGCTCCGGCCCGACCTCACGGCCGCCGGTGCGCACGGCGATCAGCTCGGCCACCTCGTCGGCGGCCAGCGGCCGCAGCGACAGCTGCACGCCGCCGCGGGTGGCGGCGCTGCGCCGCAGCTGGTCCAGCTCGGTGCGCCGCGGCACCGGCCGGTAGGCGCCGACGAGCAGTAAAGGGAGCTGCTCGGTGGCCCGGGTGAGCCGGTGCCAGACCAGGAGGCTGGCCTGGTCGGCCCACTGGAGGTCGTCCAGCACCATCAGCACCGGCTTGGCCTCGCAGGCCCGGTCGACCAGCGCCAGCAGCTGCTCGGCCGCCCCGAGCACGGCGTCGCCGGTGCCGGTGACGCCGGGGGAGTGCTCCTGGCGCAGCAGCCGCAGGATGTCGGCCCGCCACGGGTCCTCGGCCCGGCCGACCACGTCCAGGCAGTCCAGCACGGCCCGCAGCGGGAAGGGCTGGCCGAGCTCGTCGGCGGCCGCCCAGAACACCTCGCAGCCCAGGTCCCGGGCGGTGCGCAGGCCGGCGGCCAGCAGCGCCGACTTGCCGATGCCGGGGTCGCCCTCGACCAGCACGGACTGGCCGCGGCCGGCCACCACCTCGCGGGAGAGCCGGCCGAGCAGGGCAACGTCCGCGTGCCGTCCCACGAAGGTCTCGGTCGCCGCGGTAGGCCCCATAGAGTGAGAGAGTAGACGGATCTTGAGCCGGGTCGCTCGTCCACCACCCGGACGCCAGCGCTCACCGGTCCGTGTGCGGAGCGTGCTGGTATGGACCAATTCACCGGGGCTCGGCGACTCTGCGTCACCACGGGGTGGAGTGACGGTCACAATTCTCCGCCGGATGGCGGATGTCCTTGACGGTGCATGCGCGCATGGTAATCGTTGTGGCGGCTGCCACACCTCAACAGAGTAGTTGAGGGGCGAACTCGGAAGGCGGTGAGCACGGATGGTGCTCTCGGTACAGCACCCCGATGCCACTCCCACGGGCGAGCGCGGGCTCGAGGCCCTGCTCGACTCGTACCACCACATCGCCGCGGACGTGCTCAACGCGCACGTGCGGACCGGTGAGCACTGCCAGGACTGCGGTCAGGTCTGGCCCTGCGCCCCGGTGAACTCGGCGGCATTCGCCCTCGACCTCTAGGCCGCCGTCGGCCACAGGGGGATTCCGGGCCCGGCACTGGGAGGGGTCGGTCCGGAGGGGTCGCGTCCGCGCGGCTCCGGGGGAACAGCTCAGCACAGAGGGCCGCGCCGGCGAGAAACCGGCGCGGCCTGTTTGCGTCCACAAGCAGATAAGCCCAGGTGGAGAAGCTCGTCACACCTGTCTGGGCTATTCGTGCACACTTTGGGTGCCGGGTGGCCGATCGCACGCAGCCAACCAGTGGGAACATTGGTCCGGCGCTACCGCTGTGGCCTGGCCTGGCCGTAGCGTCGCTGCCGTGGGAACGGGCATTGCGCTGCATCCGATCTGGTGGGTCGAACAGAACGAGACCGAGCTGGCCATCCAGGTGACGCACCCGGAGGGGGCGCGCTTCGCCGACCGCGCGGTGAGCGAGGCCGGCGCCGAGGTCAAGGTGGAGCTGGCCACGCTGGCCGGAGCCGCTCCGGTGGACGCGGCCCTGTCGACGCTGCGGGTCCGCCTGCGCGAGCCGATGGCCGACCGTCGCCTGGTGATGCTGGTGGACGGCGAGCCGATCACCGCCGCCCGGGTCAACCCGACCATCCAGAACCTGTCCACCGACCCGTTCGACCCGGCCCGGCACCGTGCCGGCGAGCCGGTCCGCGCCGGCATCCCCGAGGACGGCCGGGTGCCGCGCTACTACGCGGTCAAGACCCAGCTGCTGGAGCTGACCGGCAAGCTCGGCGAGGGCGCGGCGCTGCCCTCGGAGCGGGAGCTGGCCGAGCGCTTCGGCGTGGCCCGCATGACGCTGCGCCAGGCCGTCTCCGAGCTGGTGCTGGAGGGCAAGCTGCAACGCCGGCACGGCAGCGGCACCTACGTGATGCCGCCCAAGCTCGTGCAGCCGCTGTCGCTGACCAGCCTGTCGGAGGGCCTGCGCCGGCAGGGCGCGACGCCCGGCCGCAAGCTGGTCACCCTGGAGCACCTACCGGCCGACCCGACCCTGGCCGCCGACCTGCACATCGCCCCCGGCGACCTGGTGCTGCACATCGAGCGCACGGTCGAGGCCACCGGCCAGAACGTGGGGCTGGAGTCGACCTACCTGGCCGCGGCCCGCTTCCCGTCGCTGCTGGACGTGTTCGACCCGGCCACCTCGCTCTACAACTGCCTGTCCAACCGCCTGGGCGTGGTGTTCGCCGAGGCCGAGGAGCGGGTGGAGACGGTGCTGGCCACGCCGCGCGAGGCCAAGCTGATCGGCACCAACCCGGCGTTGCCGATGCTGCTGCTGCACCGCAGGTCGCTGGACCCGGACGGGGTGCCGATCGAGCGGGTCCGGTCGCTGTTCCGGGGCGACCGGTTCAGCTTCAGCACCCGGTTGCGCCCCGAGCACTGATTCACGTCACCGGCATTTCACCCTGCCGGGCGTCTCAATTCGGCATGGGTGGATGACGATGTTTACCGATCGGTCCGACGGGGTAACGACCGCCCGTGCCCTTTACGGTGGTCGGTTCACGCCCGGTTCGTCCCGACGGCGGTTTCCCGGCCCAACCAGGACCCGATCGGGTAATTCCCGGCCCGGCCGACGGCACCGGCTTGCCGGGGCGGCCTCGGCCGTATCATCGTGACCGTGGCCGGGTGGGCAGACCCGGGCATTGTAGAAACCGGCGGTGAATGCCGGGTGAAAGCCGGGGGAGGAACCGCGTCTCACCCGGGCCAACGTATCCGGCGAAGCCGCGGCCGGACATGGTGCGGCCGAGTCGGTGGCATGTCAAGCTCGCTTACGAGGCGAGTGATGTAGATCACGTAACACCCGAAAGAGGCGCTCCACGCTGACAGGTCCTCGATATACTCGGGGACAGTGCCGCGAATTCCGGGGACCAAGAACCGCGGCTGAATATGTGGAGAGCCACGTGTTCGTTAGGGCCCTGGTATGAGCATGTTGGACGGAGCCGCCCCGCGGGCGGTGTCGCGCCCCATCAGCGACGTCTGCGCCGAGCACCTGGCGGTCGCCGCCGGCTGGCGGCGGCTGGCCGAGCTGGTGCGGTGTGATCCGGAGTTGCGACTGCATCTCGCGCTGCGTCCCCCGCACGACCTGTCCGCCGATCTCGGCGACGGTCCGCAGCCGCCGCATCCGCGCGCGTCCGACCGAGTCCACATCGTGCCGCTGGCCGAGCTGCTGGCCCGGGGCTCCGCCGACGAGCGCAGCCTGCTGGAGCAGGTCATCGCCAACCAGCACGAGCCGGTGGACGCGCTGGACTTCCTGGTCGAGCACTTCGTGCGGCCGGTCGTCACGGTCTGGCGCGCGTTGCTGGACCGGCACGGCCTGATCCTGGCCGACCTGGACGCCGAGCACCTCACCTTCGAGCTCACGCCGGGCGTGCGGGCCACCGGCCGGCTGGTGGTCACCTCCGCGGCCGAGCTGCGGGAGGCCGCCGAGGTCGACGCCCTCGACGTGGACCGGGCCGCCCGCGACCTGCACGGCGCGCTGATCGCGCTGGCCGGCGGCTTCCAGCGGTCCACCTTCGACGGCCGCCGCTACCGGGGCCGGGCCGTGCGCGCGGCCGTGGAGTCCGTGCTGTCGACCGAGCTGCGCCACCTCGCGCCGGCCACCGCCGACCTGCTGCACGGCGACCATCCGCTGGACCGGCACGTGCACTCCGTGCCCGAGGAGCAGGACCGGCTGCTGCGGGAGGTGCTGCGCCGGGTCGAGGAGAGCTCGGCCGCCCGCCGTCGGGACCCGGCGCTGCCGGTGCCGGGCGTGGTCATCGACCTGGACCTGTGCGGGCTGGTCCCCAAGGCCCGGACCCTGCACGCCGCCCGCACCCTGGCCGGGCCGCGCGAAGGCGCCCCGCGGGGCATCCCGGAGCTGGCCCGGCCGGACACGCTGGCCGCGCTGCCCTCCTACTCCAAGCCGGCCTGGGACCGGTTCCTGGAGGTGTCCGGCGTGGCCGGGCGCTACCCGGACGTGGAGTGGGACGACGTGCACGCCGAGTTCTGCCCGGCGTTCTACCGGCCGTGGGAGCGGCTGCGCTCCGACTCGCTGGCCCCCGGCCTGGTCCGGTTCGTGCGGGACGTGGAGGACGCCGGCGGCGAGGTCGTGTTCAACACCGGCCGGCGCGACCGGGTCCGCGAGCACACCACCGCCGTGCTGGCCCGCGGCGGGCTGACCCACGTCCGGCTGCTCACGCTGCCCGACGACCGGGTGCGGCCGATCGCCGAGCTGAAGGTGGAGAACCTGCGCCGGCTGGCCGGGCTGGACGTGATCGCGGTGTTCGACGACCTGACCGAGAACCGCCAGGTCTTGCGGGACGCGTTCCCCGAGGCGATGGTGGTCGCCGTGGAGGCCCCCGGCTTCGCCAGCGATCGGGCGCCCGGCTGCCCGCCGCCGGACGGCGCGCCGCTGATCGCCACCTTCGAGCGACTACCCCGGCAGGCCGGCTCGGCCACGCCCGCCCTGTCCCACACCCATTCCATCGCCGAGCTGCACGTCGGCGAGCTGTCGGTCGGCCTGCCGGCCCGCGGCCACGCCGTCAACCTGTCCGTCGCGCAGACGCTGGCGCTGATCGACCGGCTCGTCGCCGAGGCCGACACCTCGGCCCAGCGCACCGCGGCCGCCGCGCCCGGGCACCTGCGGGCTGCGCTGTCCACCGTGACCGATCCGCTCGACGAGACCGTCTTGCTGCTGCACCACGTGTTCATGCGCAAGCAGTTCCACCGCGGGTCGCGGGCCACCTACACGCCCGAGATGGCCGCCACCGACCTGCTGCCGTTCCTGCGCGAGCGGAAGCCGATCCAGGTGGTGGTGCCCGGTTTCCCGGTCAAGCAGAGCCAGAGCGGCCTCAAGGCCACCGGTGTGCTGCCCGACCTGGCCGAGCTGGGCGTGCTGGTGCGGCTGCGGGAGCTCCAGCAGGCCGTGAAGTGCGTCTACAGCCCGGGGCTGAAGATCACCGTGCTCACCGACGGGCACCACTTCCGGCCGCGGCCCACCGTGATCGTCGAGTCCTACCTGCGCAAGCTCAACCAGTACCTGCGGCTGGTCGGCGGCCAGGACTTCCTGGAGTTCGCCGACATCGACGACGTGGCCAGGGCCCGCATCGGATCCACTTTGGACAGTGAGCGCATCGTGCTCATCGAGTACTACCAGAACATCTTCCGCAAGGCCTTCCACGAGCTCGACATCACCGCCGACCCCACGGCCGTGCTGTCGCGGGTGTCCGATGTGGACCCGATGGCCGAATACGGCGCCGGGCAGACGTTCCGGGACATGTTCCGGTCCATCCTGCACTCGGTCGCCCTGGACGTGCCGCCCGGCCGGGACCGCATGTCCTGGGCCCGCGCCGTCTACACCGACCCGTACCAGCTGGCCGATCCGGCCACGCCGGCCGAGATCGTGCGGGCCCGCAAGCAGGTGCTGCGGCAGGCCTGGAGCGACACCGTGCGCTACCTGTCGGCCGTGCTCACCGACCGGGAACTGGGCTATGACAACCTGTTCGAGCACCGCGTCCGGCTCACCGTCAGCATGCCCTCGCCCGGCCGCGTCGGCTTCGCCGCCCTCGGCGGCTCCGCCCTGCTGCCCTGGCACGGCACCGCCGCGGTCGACGAGAAGGGCACCCTGTCCACCGACTTCGCGATCTGGCTCTACGACCAGGGATTCGTGCCGGTGTACTCCCCGGTGCTGGGCTACCGCCAGCCCTGGCTGATGGCCCCGGTCACCTCCACCGCCGTCGACAGCGCCCGCGGCGCCCAGCTGATCCCCGAGCTCCTGGAGGGCATCCACCTCCGCCGCAAGTGACCGAGGGCACGCCGGCGCGACGCCATCACCGCGCCGGCGTGCCGGTGATCTTCGCCGGGCTCTCGTTCCGCATCGGGCCGCTGGCGCCGGCCCTGTGCGCGCTCGCCCTCACCCTGCCCCCGACGCTTGGAAGGGGGCTTTCCTCCACTCCGAGTGGAGGAAAGCCCCCTTCCAAGCACTCACCCCAAGATCAAGGGACCGATCCTCTCGCTCAACGCCAGGAAGGGCCCCTTCATGACACAAAAAGCGCCCGGAAAGGGCCGTTCACCGCGTCCGGAGCCAGGATCGGGCCAGCAGAGCGGGGGTCAGGCCGAGTAGTCGTAGAAGCCGCGGCCGGACTTCTTGCCCAGCAGGCCGGCGTCGACCATGCGCAGCAGCAGCGGCGGCGGGGAGTACAGCGGCTCCTTGAACTCCTCGTACATCGACTCGGCGATGGCCTTGGTGGTGTCCAGGCCGATCAGGTCGGTCAGCTGCAGCGGCCCCATCGGATGCGCGCAGCCCAGCACCATGCCCTGGTCGATGTCGGCGGCGCTGGCGTAGCCCGACTCCATCATCCGGATCGCCGAGAGCAGGTACGGCACCAGCAGCGAGTTCACCACGAAGCCGGCCCGGTCCTGGGCGGTGATGACCTCCTTGCGCAGCTGCCCGGCCGCGAAGCCCCGCGCCCGCAGCGCGGTCTCCGGACTGGTCAGCAGCGACGGCACCAGCTCGACCAGCTTCAGCACCGGCACCGGGTTGAAGAAGTGGATGCCGATGACGTTGGCCGGCCGCTGGGTGGCCATGCCCAGCTTCATGATCGGGATGGACGAGGTGTTCGACGCGAAGAGGGCGTCGGGGTCGGTGACCACCTTGTCCAGCGTGCTGAACACCTCGGTCTTGAGCTGCTCGTTCTCGGCGATGGCCTCGACCACCAGCTCACGGTCGGCGAAGTCGCCGAGGTCGGTGGTGAACCGCAGCAGGCCCAGCGCCGCGTCCCGGTCGGCCTCGGTCAGCTTGCCGCTGCGCACGCCCCGGCCCAGCGACTTGGCGATCCGCTCGCGGCCCGCCTCCATCGCGCTCGGGTTCGCCTCGCTGACCACCACGTCCAGTCCGGCCCGCGCGCACACCTCCGCGATGCCCGAGCCCATCAGTCCGGCGCCCACGACGCCCACCCGGCGGATCTCAGCCACAGGGATCGTTCCTCCTTGATCGCTCCACGTCGCCGGACGGGATCGCCGGCCGGCGGCTCAACTGTATCCGCCGGCTCACAGGCCGCCGGCGACCCGCAGAATCGCGCCGGTGGCGTAGGAGGACTCGGGCGACAGCAGCCAGGAGACGGCGTTGGCGATCTCGGCCGGATCGCCGGGCCGGCCCAGCGGGATCCGCCCGGCCGCCTTCCAGGCCCGCTCGGGATCGCCGGAGACGGTGTGGATCTCGGTGTCGACCATGCCCGGCGCCACCGTGTTGACCCGGATGCCCTCCTTGGCGACCTCCTTGGCCAGCCCCACGGTCAGCACGTCCACCGCGCCCTTGGACGCCGCGTAGTGCACGTACTCGCCGGGCCCGCCGTGCGTCGTCGCGGACGAGGAGATGAACACGATGGAGCCGCCGCTGCCGCCGCGGGCGGTGGACATCGACTGCACGGCGCGCCGGGCCGACAGCAGCGCGCCGAGCACGTTGACCTCGATGACGTAGCGCAGCTGGCTCACCGGCTGGTCGGCCAGCGGCATCATCGGACTGGTCACGCCGGCGTTGGCCACCAGGCCGGTGATCTGGCCGAGTTCCTCGCGGGCGGTGCGGAACAGCACCTCGATGTCGTCCTCACGGGAGACGTCGGCCCGCACCGCGACGCACCGGCCGCCGGCGTCCACCACCTCGCGGACGACCTTCTCGGCGGCGTCGGAGTCCTCGCGGAACGACAGGCACACCGCGTGCCCGTCGGCGGCCAGCCGGCGCACCGCCGCCGCGCCGATGCCGCGGCTGCCGCCGGTGACGATCGTGACTGGAGACAATTCGGTTTTCTCCCTACTCGGGCTTGTCGACAAGGGCATCATCTCAACTGTGGGGGTGCGCTACGGGATCCTCGGCCCGCTCGAGCTGACGATCGACACCAAGCCGACAGCCCTGCCGGCCGCCAAGCACCGCATCGTGCTGGCCGCGCTGCTGCTCAGCGCCAACCGGCCGGTGTCGGTGGACGAGCTGGCCGAACGGCTGTGGGGCGAGCGGCCGCCGGCCAGCGCCAAGGCGACGTTGCAGGGCTACGTGCTGCGGCTGCGCCGCACGCTGGCCGCCTCCGGAGTGGACCCGGTGCGCACCCGGCCGCCCGGCTACCTGATCGAGGTCGGCCCGGAGCAGCTCGACCTGGACCGGTTCAGGGCCCTGGTGGCGACGGCCGAGCCGGCCCCGGCGGCGATCGCCGCCGACCGGCTGCGGGAGGCGCTGGAGCTGTGGCGCGGGCCGGCGCTGTGCGATGTGCCGTCGCCGTCCCTGCACGCGGTCGCCGGGGCCTGGCTGGCCGAGCTGCGGATCAACGCCCTGGAGCGGCGCATCGACGCCGACCTGCGGCTGGGCCGGCACGCCGACCTGCTGGGCGAACTCGCCGGCCTGGTCGCGGATTCGCCGCTGCACGAGCCGTTCCGAGCCCAGCTCATGCTGGCCCTGCACCGCGCCGGCCGCACCGCCGACGCCCTGGAGACCTATCGCGACGCCCGCGCGGTGATCGTCGGCGAGCTGGGCATCGAGCCGGGGGAGCGGCTGCGCCAGCTGGAACGCGGCGTCCTGACCGGGGATCCGGCCCTGGACTGGCGGCCCGAGGCCCCCGAGCGGGCCTTCGCCCGGCCGCAGGCGCTGCCGCCGGACGTGCCGTTGGTCGGCCGGGCGGCGCTCGCCGACGAGCTGACCCGCCGGCTGGCCGCGCCGTCCCCGCGCAGCGGAATGCCGGTGGTGCAGGTGATCGCCGGCATGTCCGGCGTCGGCAAGTCCGCCCTGGCCGTCCACATAGGTCACCGGCTGCGGGAGTCCTTTCCGGACGGCCGCCTGCACGCCACGTTGAGCGACGCCACCGGGCCGGTGCACCCGGCCGAGGTGCTGGGCCGGCTGCTGAGGCTGCTCGGTGTGCTCGGCACCCACCTTCCGGACAGTGTGGAGGGCCGTTCGACGCTGCTGCGGGACCGGTTGGCCGGCCGTCGGGTGCTGCTGGTGCTGGACGATGCCGCCGACGAGGCGCAGGTCCGGCCGCTGATTCCCGGCGACGAGTGCTCGGCCGTGCTGGTCACCAGCCGCAACCGGCTGACCGGGCTGGCCGGGGCCCGCACCGTCGACCTGACCGTGCTCGACGACGAGGAGTCGTTGCGGCTGCTGGAAACCGTGCTCGGCTCGCCGCGGGTGGCGGCTGAGGCCGATGCGGCTCGCGACCTGGTCCGGCACTGCGGCGGCCTGCCGCTGGCCCTGCGGGTCGCCGCGGCCCGGTTGGCGGCGCGGACTTCCCGGCCGCTGAGCTGGCTGGTGGCGCAGCTGGCCGACGAGCAACGGCGGCTGGACGGCCTGGAGGCCGGCGACATGCAGGTGCGGGCCAGCCTCGCCGCCGGCTACCGGGCGTTGGACGACGAACGGCGTCGGGCCCTGCGGCTGTTGGGTTCCTTGGACACCATCGAATACTCCACCGGGTTGGCCGCCGCCGTGCTGGATCGGCCGCTGTTTCGGACGGAACGGCTGGTCGAGGACCTTGTCGACGCCCAACTGCTGGAGCTGACCGGGGTCGCCGACCGGTACCGGATGCACGGCCTGGTCCGCGTCTACGCCCGGGAACAGGCCGACGACGAGCGGGATCCGGCCGTGTCGCGGGCCCTGGCCGCGTGGCTGGCCGCCGCCGAGGAAGCGGAGGCGTCGCTGCCCAACGCCGGCTGGCTGCCGCACCTGCCAGGGCACGGCGCGCCGGCCACCGACGACTCGATGGCCTGGTTCGAGTTGGAACGCCAGGAACTGGCCGTGGCCATCGAGCAGGCGGCGGCCGAGGGATACGCCGACCACGCCTGGCGGTTGGCCGCCGCCTGCGAGGGATTCCTGGAGCTGCGTGGGTACTGGGACGACTGGCGGCGGTGCCAGGAGCGGGCCCTGGTCGCCGCCGTGACCGCCGGCGACCGCTGGGGCGAGGCGCGGATGCGGTACGGGCTGGGGCGGCTGTGCTTCGCCCAGGACCGGCACGTGCTGGCCGAGCGGCTGCTGAACCAAGCCGTTCAGTTGTGGGAGGACGACGGGTTGTCGCATGCGCACGCGTTGATGGCGCTCGGGGACGTGCACCATCACAACGGGCGGCTGGACCTGGCCCGGCGCTGCTTCGACGAAGCCGCCCTCGGCTACACGAGGGCTGGCGACGAGCGGGGCACCGCCAACGTCGGCTTCTGCCTGGGGCTGGTGGCCCGCGACCGGGGCGACGCCGACGCCGCGAAGGCGGCCTTGGCGGCGGCGCTGTCGGCCTTCCGCGGCCTCGGCGACTCGTACGGTCAGGCCCAGGTGCTGCTGTTCCTCGGCGCCTCGCACAGCAAGTGGGGCGACCCGGACGCCGCCGAACGCTGCCTGCTGGAGGCGACCGTGCTGTATCGGGGCTTCGGGGACCGGCTCGGCGAGCTGCGCTGCGTCCGGCTGTTCGGGCACGTGCTGGTCACCCGCGGCGAGACCGCCCGCGCCGAACGGGTGCTCACCGGCTGCCAGCGGGCGTTCGCCGAGATCGGGGACCTGTTCGGGGAGGCCACCAGCCGCTGGAGCCTGGCCGAACTGGCCCTGCGGGACGGCGACGAGCGGCTCGGCCGGCGGCGGCTGACCGCCGCCCTCGACCTGTTCACCCGGGCCGGGCTCGGGCCGTGGCAGCGGCGCATGCGCGACCGCCTGGCGCAACTGCCCAGGTCAACCCCGGTGTGAACGCCCCCGGTGACCAGTGCGGCCGATCGGCGGTACCCGATGGTCGGTCGCACAGCTGCGCCGAACGGCACCCGTGGTGACCCCCGCCGCAAGTCGATCACGTGATGCCGATCGCAGCTGGGCGACGTATCCGACCCGGCGGGCGCGGGCGGCCGGCAATCCGGTTTCGAGCGGGGGAAACGGGTCCAGAATCGTCGCCATCGGGTAGCGCACAGCGACCGGGACGACTTCCCGGACCGTACCCCGCACGGAGGATTCAGCTAGTCATGAGTGTCACTGCCGAGGCAACCAGCCAGTTCGAGGCGAACCGCAACTCCCGTCCGCTGCCGACCGCGCCGTGCAGCGTCGTGTGGAGCGGTGGGCACGCGTACGTCCTGGAGGGATCGCACGGCCGGGCCCGCTGGGTCGGCGTCGACGACCGCGGCCGCCCGCGCTTCTACACCGGTGACGAACTCCAGCTCCGCGGCTGGTCCCGCTCCCGCTGACCCCCGCTCAGCGACAGACCGAACGCACGTCTCCGGCAGGCCCGCCCGTGCCATCCCGTCGGGCGGGATCCCGGCCGTCGCCTAGGCTTGTGCCGTGGTTCACGGCGACGCGCACGTCCGGTCCGACCGGGTGTTCACCATCCCCAACCTGCTGAGCGTTCTGCGCCTGGCCGGCGTGCCGCTGTTCCTGTGGCTGCTGCTCGGCCCGCACGAGGACGTGTGGGCCATCGTCGTGCTGGCCCTGGCCGCCATCTCCGACTGGCTCGACGGCAAGCTCGCCCGCTGGCTCAACCAGACGAGCCGCCTCGGCACCCTGCTCGACCCGGCCGCCGACCGGCTCTACATCCTGGCCACCGCCTTCGCCTTCGTGGTGCGCGGCATCCTGCCCTGGTGGTTCTTCGCCCTCATCTTGCTGCGTGACGCCGCCGTGTCCCTGTGCCTGCCCCTGCTGCGCCGCGCCGGCTACGACACGCCCGAGGTCATCTACCTCGGCAAGGCCGCCACCTTCTGCCTGCTCTACGCGCTGCCCATCCTGCTGCTGGCCCAGATCGGCCCGGGCACGGCGATGATCGCCGGCCCCATCGGCTACGGCTTCGCCTTCTGGGGCCTGCTCATGCACGTGTGGTCGGGGGCGCTGTACGTCTTCCAGAGCCTGAACGCGGTCCGCCGCCCCATTCGCGGCTGACGCCGCCGCTCCACCCCGCCGGCCCGCGCGGGCGCGCCTTCGCCCGCCTTAGTTTCGTTACACCTATTGACTGTAACCTAACCTCGGCCCTACGGTGGATCCCACCGGCAGCGAGGAGGCAGCACGTGACCACCGCCCAGGAGTTGCTCGACCGCAGCATCCCGTTCCTCGACGAGGTGAAGAACCGGACCGCGGGCGGCAAGCTGGAGACCTGGCTGAACCAGACCTACGGCCCCGGCACCGCCCTGTACGACGACCTGGCTCGCATGATCGGCGACGGCGTGCGCGCGGGCTGGGCGGCCAACATCGAGGTGGACGGCCCGCACTACCGGCGCAGCCGCATCGCCGATCCGGCCGACGTCCTCAACTACTTCAGCATCACGGCCGTCTACATGGACAGCGTGGAGCCGTTGCGCGGCCAGTACCACCAACACCCCTACGGCGAACTGAACCTGGTGGCGCCGCTGACCCCCGGCGCCGAGCTGATGGGCCCGCGCGGCTGGCAGGGCCCCGGCTGGACCGCGCCCGGCCCGGGCAGCCACCACTACCCGGAGGTCCGCGGCGGCGCCCTGATCGCGCTGTTCTACCTGCCGGCCGGGCGAATCTCCTACGACATCACGCCGCCGGCCGCGTAGGTCCACAGTGGACTTCGCGCAAGCGTTGGCGAGCAGGCGAAGTTGCCGCGCCTACCGGCCCACGCCGGTGCCCCGCGACGTGCTGGAGCGGGTGCTGGCGCTGGCGTCGAAGTCGGCCAGCAACTCGAATTCCCAGCCGTGGCAAGTGCATGTGGTCACCGGCCCGGCGTTGCGCCGCCTGAGCGAGGATCTGCTCAAGGCCCACGCGGCCGGCCATCGCGGCGCCGACTACGACCACCAGCCGCCGGCCGAGCGGTGGCCGGAGCCGTTCCTCGGCCGCCGGCGGGAGATGGGCCAACGCCTGTACGGGGAAGCGCTGGGCATCGGCCGCGACGACGTGGAGCGACGGCTGGCCCATCACCGCCGCAACTACGAGTTCTTCGGCGCCCCGGTCGGCATGATCCTCACGGTCGGCCGCGGCCGGCGGCAGGGCGCGCTGGTCGACGTCGGCTTGTTCCTTCAGGCGTTGATGCTCGCCGCGCGGGCGGCGGGTCTGGACACCTGCGCCCAGGCGGCGCTGAGCGACTACGCCCCGGTGCTGCGGCGAAACCTGGGCATCCCCGACGACGAACTGGTCGTGTGCGGGCTGTCACTGGGCTACGGCGACCCCGACCATTCGTCCACTCGTTGCCGTACGTCCCGAGTACCGGTCGCCGAGTTCGCCATGTTCCACGACGGCGGCGGCGCATACTCCGGCACATGAACGAGGCGCGGCGAAGACGGGATGACTGGCCGGAGGTCGGCTGGACATCGTTGCGGCTGAGGCAGTTCGACAACGCCGAGCAGGCGGAGTTGCGTCTGCCGCCCAGCGACGACCAGTCCATCGTGCTGGTCGACTCCGGGGCGACGACCATCGAGTCGCGGCACGGAACTTCCTGGCATGGCGCGGAATACGGCCCCGGCCTCCTCGGCCTGACCGCGCCGGGGCAGGCCACCGACATCCGCTGGCGCGGCCCGGAACGGACTTTCACCACGCATGTGGAGCTTCCAGGGGCGCTGATCGACCGTGTCTGCGTGGAACTGTGGGGTCGGGACGCGACCCGGCTCGGCCGGCCGGACGTGCTGGCCGTGGAGGATCCTGTGCTGTCGTCGGTGATCGGCGCGCTGTGCGCGGCGGCGCGGGCCGGGGTGGACGAGTTCTACGCCGAATCGGCGGCCACCTTCCTGGCCGCCCACCTGCTCACCGCGCACGCCGCCGCGCCGCCGCCACGCGAGCCGGGCCGGGAGGACCGCCGGGTGCGGCGGGCGGCGCGGTTCATCCGCGACAACCACCAACTTCCGTTGACCCTGGCCGAGATGGCGGCCGTCGCCGAGCTGAGCCCGTTCCACTTCCTCCGCGTTTTCAAGGCGCACACCGGCCAGACGCCGTACCGGTTCCTGACCAAGGTCCGGGTCGAGCAGGCCCGCCGCCACCTGGCCCGGCCCGGCCTGTCGGTCACGGAGATCGCCCACCTGTGCGGGTTCGCCTCGCCGTCAAGGCTCACCGCGGCCTTTCGCAGCGAGACCGGCCTGTCACCGTCCGAGTTCCGGGCCGCCGCACCGCAATAATCGAGTGTTGACAACGCAATCCGTGGAATGCGCCGGCCCGGTCGGCACCCTACGGTGTGCGGGGTGTCCACGAACGACTTGGTCAAGGTGACCTGCACGGTCAACGGTGAAGCGGTCAGCCTCGGGCTGGATCCGCGGGAATCGCTGCTGGACGTGCTGCGCGAACGGCTGGCTTTGACCGGCACGAAGAAGGGCTGCGACCAGGGCCACTGCGGCGCGTGCACGGTGCACCTGGCCGGCCGCCGCGTGGTGTCCTGCCTGACCCCGGCCGTGCAGGTCGACGGCCAGCAAGTGCGGACCATCGAGGGTGTCGCCGGTCCGGACGGCGAGCTGCATCCGTTGCAGCAGGCCTTTGTCGACAACGACGCCCTGCAATGCGGCTACTGCACGCCGGGCCAGATCATGTCCGGGCTGGCCTGCATCGCCGAGGGGCATGCCGCCGACGACGACCAGATCCGTGAGTACCTCAGCGGAAACGTCTGCCGCTGCGGCGCTTACGTGGGAATCGTGGCCGCTGTGCGGCAGGCGGCGGGGCAGCCGTGAAGCCTTTCGCCTACGCCGCACCGGATAGCGTCCCGGCGGCCATCGACGCGTTGCGCGACGCCCGGCCCGGAACCAAGATCCTGGCCGGCGGCACCACCTTGTACGACTTGATGAAGCTCGGTGTGGAGGCCCCGCCGGCGGTGATCGACGTGCACCGGTTGCCGGAGCTGACCGGCATCTCGGTCACGGATTCCGAGCTGATCTTCGGGGCCGGCGTGCGGATGGCCGACGTGTCCGACCATCCCGTGGTGAGCGCCCGATATCCGGCGCTGGCCGAGTCGATCTGGCGGGCGGCCTCGCAGCAGCTGCGGAACATGGCCACGCTGGGCGGGAATCTGTTGCAGCGCACCCGGTGCAGCTACTTCCGGGGCACGGACTTCGCCTGCAACAAGCGCAAGCCGGGCAGCGGGTGCGACGCGACGCAGGGGCACGACCGGCATAACGCCCTGCTGGGGGCCAGCTCCTCGTGCAGCGCGACCTATGCCGGCGACTTCGCCATCGCGTTGCTGGCCTTCGACGCTGTCGTGGACGTGCTCGGGCCGCTCGGAGAGCGCTCTCTGGCCCTGGCCGACCTCCACGTCGAGCCGGGGGAGAACCCGTCCCGGGAACACGTCCTGGCCCACGACGAGCTGATCGTGCGGATCCGGGTGCCGCTGACCGCCGCCGGCCGGGGCTCCACGTACCTGAAGATCCGCGACCGCGAGTCCTACGCGTTCGCGCTGGCCTCGGCCGCGGTCGGGCTGGTGCTCGACGACGGCGTGGTCACCGAGAGCCGGATCGCGCTGGGCGGCGTGGCCACCCGGCCGTGGCGGGCGGTCGAAGCGGAGCAGTCCCTGCTTGGGAGAGCGCTCTCCGAAGATGTCGCCCGGCAGGCCGGCGAGATCGCGTTCGCGGCCGCGCGCCCCGGCCACACCAATGCATTCCGAGTCGAGTTGGGCATCCGCACGGTCGCCGAGGCCGTGCGGATCGCCGGGGAGCGAGCCGTGCGATGAGAGTCGACGCGTACGACAAGGTCAGTGGGAGAGCGCTCTACGGGGCCGACCGGGTGCTGCCCGAGATGGGCTTCGCCGCCCTGGCCCTGGCCAAGATCGGCCGTGGTCGGCTGTCCCGGGTGGACACCGGCGCCGCCGAGGCCGTGCCGGGCGTGCTGCTCGTGGAGACCCGGTTCGACCTGGCCAGCCCCGGTTTCGTGATGGGCGGCGGCTTCGGTTTCCAGAGCCTGCAACCCATGACCGGCGACCACATCGCCTACCGTGGCCAGCCGATCGCGATCGTGGTGGCCGAAAACCCGGTCGCCGCCACCGAGGCGGCCGAGGCGATCACCGCCGAGTACGAGCCGGAGCCGTTCGCCCTGCACCTGGACTCCGAGGGCGCCACCACGCTCGTCCAGGAGGAGGCGATCCCGCTGCCGTTCCTGGCCGACATCAAGGTCGGCGACCCGGACGCGGTGATCGCCGCCAGCCCGGTCCAGATCGACAACGTGTACGAGCACCCGCCGCAGCACGCCGTGCCGATGGAGCTCAACGGCGGCGTCGTCGAATGGCAGGGCGACACCCTGATCGTGCACGAGGGCACGCAGAACGCCAACGCCGTGCGCTTCGGCCTGGCCCAGCAACTCGGCATCGACCCGGCCGATATCGAGGTGCGTTCGCCCTACCTCGGCGGCGGCTTCGGCCAGAAGAACTCGCTGTTGCTCCACATCGGACCGTTGGCCGTGCTGTCCCGCCGGCTGGGCCGGCCGCTGAAGCTGGTGCTGGCCCGGCCGCAGACCTTCCACAACGGCAGCTTCCGGCCGGCCACCAAGCACCGGATCCGGCTCGGCGCCGACGAGTCCGGCCAGATCCTGGCCGCCATCCACGAGGTCGACCAGCAGACCTCCCGGCACGACCTGTTTCCCGCCATGCACACCGAGGTCACCGGCCGGCTGTACGGGTTCTCCGCCTTCCGGGGGCGGCAGCGCCTCGTGCAGACCGACGTGCAGACCCCCGGCTACATGCGGGCCCCGTTCGAGAGCCCGTCGATGTTCGCCTTCGAGCAGGCCGTCGACGAGCTCGCCATCGCCGTCGGACGGGATCCGGTGGAACTGCGGCTGGCCAACAACACCGACACCGATCCGATCACCGGCCTGCCGTTCTCCAGCCGGCACGTGGACGACTGCCTGCGGCGCGGGGCCGAGCTTTTCGGTTGGTCGGCAAGGAATCCCGAGCCTCGGTCGATGCGGGCCGAGGACGGGTCGCTGGTCGGCTGGGGTGTGGCCATCGGCAACTATCCCGGCAACGTCGCCGCCGCCATGGCCACGCTGACCGCCGACGCCGGCGGCCGGGTCACCGTCAGCGTCGACGGACATGAGATGGGGCAGGGGATCCGCTCCTCCATCGCCCTGCATGTGGCGCAGGATCTCGGCATTCCCGTCGCTGATGTGGTTGTCCAGGTCGGGGACACCACAGTCGGCACCCAGCACCTCACCGCCGGCTCGTGGGGCACCGCCACCGCGCTGCCGGCCGTCCACTCCGGACTGCGCGAGCTTCGCAAGCTGCTGAACGTGGCAGACTCCGGCGACGTCGACGTCGCCGCCGCGGTCTCGATCGCCGGCCAGCCCGTTCAGGTCACCGTCGATTCCCTTGGCCCTGGCCAGTCCCCGGACGTCTTGGGCCAAGCCAGGTCCGGTCACCTGGCCATCGCCGGCCCGGTGTTCCCCGGCTTCGTCACCTTCAGCTGGATCGCCCACTTCGTCGAGGTCCGGGTCGAGCCCACCACGTGCCGCATCCGGGTGCCGCGAGTCGTCAGCGTCGCCGACTGCGGCCGGGTCGCCAGCCCCGTCACCGCCGCCAGCCAGGTCCGCGGCGGCGTCATCTGGGGCATCGGCGCCGCGCTGCGCGAGGAAACCCTGATGGACGACCGACACGGCTTCCTCAACACGACCCTGGAGGAGTACCCCGTCATGGTCAACGCCGACGTCCGCCGCATCGACGTCGACTTCATCGACAAGCCCGACTACCAGTTCAACCCCGTCGGCGTGAAGGGCCTGGGCGAGGTCTCGATGGTCGGGGCCGCGGCCGCCGTGGCCAACGCCGTCCACCACGCCACCGGCCGACGCCACCACCGACTGCCGATCCGCCTTGAGCACGTCCTCTGATCGCCCATCCGCCAGCACCCCGAACCCGTCGCCCGCCTCGCCTGGCCGTCCACCGGCCAGCACCCCGGATGCGTTGGCTGGGTCGTCTGGTCGGTCGGTGAGTGGCTCGGGTGTGTTGGGCGCTTCGTCTGGCCGGCCGTCGGTGAGTGCCCCGGACGCGCTGGGTCCGGAAGCGCTGGCCGATGCTCGGCGGGAGCAGCCGCGACGAGGGCTGCTGGGGCTGCTGTTCGTGTTGCCCGCCACGGCGTTGCTCGCGGTGGGCTGGGGCGGACCGGTGTCCACGTTCACGGTGCTCGGGCCGCTGCTGACGTTCGCGTTGCCGATCGTGGCGGTGATCGCCTTCTGGTGGCAGGACTGGCCGGGCTCGCTGCTCGGCGGCGGATGGTCCGGGCTCGGCGACACGGCCATTGTCGCCGTCGGGGGAGTGCTGCTGGCGTTGCTTGGCCAGGGGCTGCTCGAAGGCGTTGACCTGCAAGGGGTTTTCCAGCGCGGCGCGTCGGCGGAGGTCCCGCTCGCCGTGGCGATCTTCGGCGTCATCCTCCAGCTCACCCTCGTCGGCGAAGGCTGGCCGCTGCGGGGCCTGCCTCGACTGTGGTCCGGCCTCGCCGCGTTGGCATTGTGCTGGCTCATCGGATTGGTTGTCTACAGTGGACTCGTCCGTGTGGTCGGCGGCGAGGTCCTCGTCAGCTGGTTCGCCGCCCTCGGCGTCTGGCAGATGGTCTGGTACGTGGCGCTGCGCGGCTGGCCGTTCGCCCGCATCCGTGGCCGCGCGGCCCGGCTGGTGACGGCCCACCTCACCGTCATTGCCTGCGGCTGGGTCAGTTACCTTGCGGCGGAACGGGTTCTGGGCTGGGAGCCCGGCCGGATCGCCGAAGTCTCGGGCTCCGCCATCGCCGCAATCCTGGTCGTGGCCATGCTGTTCGAGGGCTGGCCGGCGATCCGGCTCGCCGAGATCCCCGGCCGCGGCCTCGTGCTGGTGCTGGCGGCGGCCCTCACCGCCGCCCTGTCCACCCTGCTCCCGCTCCTCGCCACCCGGCTTTTCGGCCTGTCCGAACGGGAAGCGCTGAGCTGGTCCACCCACACCACCCTGAACGCCTTGAGCCTGGCCGTGATCCTGCACGTGGCCGTCTGGCGGCGATGGCTGGCCGACTAGCGTCGGTTCAGTCCAGACAGAACTCGTTGCCCTCGATGTCCTGCATGTTCTGGCACGACTCGTTGTACTCGTCGGCGAGCAGCAGCCGGCCGCGGGTCGCGCCGAGCGCCACCAGCCGTGCGGCCTCGGCCTCGAGCCGGTCCAGGCGCTCCTGGCCGACCAGGCCGGTGGCGACCCGAACGTCGAGGTGCACCCGGTTCTTGGCGACCTTGCCTTCCGGCACGCGCTGGAAGTACAGCCGCGGGCCCACACCCGTGGGATCGCTGCACACCGCACCCGCGCCCTGGCGCTCGGGCGGCAGCGTCTTCTCGTACTCGTCCCAGTTGGCCGGGATCACGTAGCCCAGCACCTCGCACCAGAACCGCGCCACGCGCGCGGGGTCGGCGCAGTCGAAGGCGATCTGGACCTGTTTGATCGATGTCACCGCCCCACCCTAACCGCCGTGAGCTGGATTTACGGCGAAACGGCCAACTCCGGCCACGCGTGGGGCCACGCCGAGGTGGCCCCACGCGCTGGGTCAGTCCAGGAGCTCGATGTAGCCGTCGGTTCCGTGCACACGGATCCGCTGGCCGTCCCGGATCAGCCGGGTGGCCTGCTCGACGCCCACCACGGCCGGCAGACCGTACTCCCGGGCGATGACCGCGCCGTGCGTCATCAGGCCGCCCACTTCCGTGACCAGGCCGGCGATCCCGACGAACAGCGGCGACCAGCTCGGGTCGGTGAAGGGCGTCACCAGGATGTCGTCGGTGTCGAGATCGGCGTCGGCCATGTCGAGGATCACTCGGGCACGGCCCTCGACGGCGCCGGCGGAGACCGCCACTCCGATCAGGGCGCCGTCCGGCACGTCGTCTCGCCGGTACGCCCCGGTGAGGGCCTCGCCGTCCGACGTGAGCACCCGGGGCGGGGTGAGCGCGTGGTAGGACCGGAAGGATTCCCTGCGCTGCCGGATGAGTTCGTGATCCACCTGGTGCGAGCCCACGGCGTCGCGGAACTCCTGGAAAGTCAGGTAGAACACATCTTCCCTGTCCGCCAGCACATCGGCCCGGACAAGGCGTTCGGCCTCGGCCATCAGGGCCTGCTTGTAGACGAAGTAGCGGCTGATGATGCCGTACTTGGGATACTCGCGGTACCCGATGAAGGTCCGGACCCGGTCGATCATCCGCTTGGTCTCGTCGGCTTTCTGCTCGCCGTCGGGCAGGGATCGCAGGCGTGCCAACACATCCCGCTCCTTGGCCGCGGCCTTCTGCCGCCCCTGCTCGAAACGCCGCCCGGCCGCGCCCGGCTCGAAGTTCCGGAGGTTGTCGAGGATCGCCGGCACCAGCGTGGTCGGGCGTTCGCGCCAGCGCGGCCGGGTGATGTCGATCTCGCCGACGCAGCGCATGCCGTATCGGTCCAAATAGGACTCGATGGCGTCGCGCGCCTCGGCTCCGCCCGGCAGCTTGGCCAGCTCCGCCAGGAAGTCCTCGTCCTTGACCCCCTGGAGGAAGGCCACCACCTCCGGGTGCGGGCGGATCACGTCGGCGACGTCCATCAGCCCCAGGCCCATCTCCGACGTGATGTTGTCGGGGGCGGACAGCGTCAGCGTGTCAGCGGCGTTCTTCTCGCCCAGCCACTCCCACAGCTGGTCGTTGAGCCACCACGTGGCCTCCATCCCGGCCATGATCGCCTGCATGCTCAGCGGATCGGTGAGGAACCGCTTGTGCTCCTCGAACGCCGCCATCAGGAAGTCGAACAGCGCCGGGCCGGACTTGGCGCGGATTTCCCTTTCCAGGGCGGCGATCGACGTGCGGCTGCGTTCGATCAGCTCGGTGACGACGGCCGGATCCGTCTCGATCGGGGCGGGCCTGGCGCCGGCCTGCGGCCGGACCGGAGCCGCGTCCGGCAACGACGGCACAAAATCGTCGCGTTCGAGGACCGTCTCCAGCGCGTCCTTGACCAGCGGATCGCCCTTGCCCATGACATCCAGCAGTGCGGCCCGGCTGGCCGGCACGGCCAGCCGTGGGGTGACGTCGACGAACAGCCGCCCGGCGGCCTCGTACATGTCGGTCATGGCCGTCAGTTGCCACATCGAGTACCCCAGGGGCCGCATGGGGTCGGTCATCATCTGGTTGTGGCCGACCGAGACGTAGACGTGGTTCTCGTCGTCGTCGCGCTCGGGCACGGGGAACAGCGTGGTGATCGGCCGGCTCTGCACGATCCGGAAGCCGTCGTCGACCAGACACCACTCGATGTCCTGCGGACAGCCGAATTCCGCCTCGATCCGCCGTCCGAGCTCCACCAGTCGCACGGCCTGCTCGTCGGTCAGCGCCGGCAGCTCCTGCCGCTGCTCGTCGATCACCACTTCCCGCGTGCCACCGCCCGGTTCGGCCTGCACGGCCCGCTGCTTGGCCGCGATCGTCTTGTCGACGACCTCGCCGTCGCGCACCTTGAACACGTCCGGGTTCACCAGTCCGGAGACCAGCGCCTCGCCCAGCCCGAAGCTCGCGTCCACAGTGGACACCGTTCGGTTGCCGGTGACCGGGTCGGCCGTGAACAGGATTCCCGATGCCTGCGGGAAAACCATCTCCTGCACGACGACCGCCATGCGCACCGTGCGGTGGTCGATGCCGCTGCGCTGGCGATAGGTCACCGCTCGCTCCGTGAACAGCGATGCCCAGCACCGGCTGACGTTTCGGAGGATCTCCTGCTGGCCCACGACGTTGAGGTACGTGTCCTGCTGACCGGCGAACGACGCCGTCGGCAGATCCTCCGCCGTGGCACTGGACCGCACCGCATACGCCGTCTGCCCGCTCACCGCCTCCGTGATCTCCGCCGCCAGCTCCTCCGGAACCGCCGTCTCCTCGATGATCCCCCGGATCTCCGCACTCAGCTTGCGGATCCCCTCCCGGTCATCCGCCTTCAGCCGCGCCAGCTCATCGAGCCGCTCCTCAACCGCCGCCCCCGCCATGACCCTCTGGAACGCCGCCGTGGTCACACAGACCCCGGCCGGCACCCTGACTCCCTCGATCCTCGCCAGCCCACCGAGATGCGCAGCCTTGCCGCCTACCTTCGCGACCTGCTTTTCGTCGACTTCCCGCAGGTCCACCACGTACCGCTCGATCATCGCGCCACCTCCGAGCCGGTCGTGCCCCGTCGCCTCGATCGAATCACCCGTGGCGCCCCGTGCGTGGACAACACACCCACGTCCTACCCCCCATTACCTCGTCAGTGCCGCTTGCGGCCGCCGATTCTGCGGCAAGACCGGGGTCTTGCCGCAAGCCCCCCGGTGCGCTATATGTTGAAGTGGGAGGGAGTGCCAGTCGCCCCGACCAGCCCCCAAGTCAGGTTGGCTCGTTTCCCGGGCGCCTGTCGCTCGCCGGCCCAGTGCCCGAGTGCTCGCTCTCGCCTATCGGCCTGTTGCCTCGGGCCCGGTCCACAGTGGCCCCGGGAGTTCCGGCGTGAAGGGACGATCCCAGCGGTTGCGGCCGCTGACCTCGTGCACCGGCCGGCGGTCGGCGGCGACGGCCCAGCGGCCGAGCATGGCGGTCAGTTGCCAGCCCTCGTCAGTGGGCACGCACGTCCATGATCACTCCCGGCCGACGGCCGGCCACAGCACGGCGACGACCCGCTCGGCCAGGTCCTTGGTGGGCTCGCCGCGGTAGAAGGCGGCGAAGTAGCTGCCGAAGCACATGATCGCGATGGTGTGCGGGTCGATGCCGTCACGCACCTCGCCCCGGTTCTGCAGCTGGGTGAGGACGTCCTCGACCAGCGACACGCGGGGCTCGACGGCGTGCGTGCGCAGGATGTCCAGCAGTTCCGGGGTGCGGATGGCCTCGCCGGCGAAGTTGCCCATCAGCACCATGGCGTCGGGGTTGAAGTAGGCCGGATCGAGCCGCCGCACGGCCTCGGTCAGCGCTTCCCGGGGCGACAGGTCGGACAGGTCGATCGTGTACATGTCGCGCTGGCGGCGGAAACCGTAGTCGAGCGCGTCGACGACGAGGTCGAACTTGGTGCCCCAGCGGCGGTACAGCGTGGGACGGGTGACGCCGGCGTCGGCGGCGATGTCGCCGATGGTCATGCGCGAGTAGCCGTCCCGCACCAGCCGGTCCCGGGTGGCCAGGATGATCGCCTCGTCGATGGCCGCGTCGCGGGGACGCCCGCCGAGGTTGCGCTCGCTGTCGTGGGGCATGGGCTCACCGTACCGGATAAGTTACAGCAGTTGTTTGTAACCCTGATCTGGCCGAGTTACAGTCAGCACTTGTAACGAAACCAGAAGGAGGGTGGCCGTGGTCCGGCACTGGTTCGACTTCATGTGCCCCTTCTGTTACGTGGCCAAGCGTCGCAACGCCATCCTTGAGCGGCACGGGATCGAGGTCGTGCACCTGCCGTACCGGATCCATCCGGAGATCCCCGTCGGCGGCGTCGAGGCGGGGCGCGGGTCGGGACGATGTACGACAACCTCGATCGGGAGGCGCGCGCCGCCGGGCTACCGCTGCACTGGCCCGCGCGGCTGCCAACACTCGGAGAGCGCTCTCCGTGGCCGAATGGATCCGCCACGCCACACCCCGCGCCATTCCCGCCTCCTCGATGTCGTTTCGGTGACGCCCGCCCAGCCTCTCCCGGCGCCTCGCCACAATCGCCGGTGAGTTGATGACGGGGATGTGCAGCCGCCTATCGCATCGGAGGCAGAGGGTGAGCGAGGGGCGCGGGAGGTTGGCGTGGGCGATGGGAGGCGCGTGGGTACCGATTCGGGGGATGGCGGGGATGGGGAGTGGTCTCGTGGAGAAGACGAGGGCGAGAGGGGGTGCGAGGGTTCGGGGCTGAGCAAGGTGCTGGGGGATGACTGGCTCGGGGAGGGAGAAGCGGAGGACGGGCGGCCCGAGAGGCGGCCGACGAACTGGGAGAGCGCTCTCCGAGGGTCACGTGGGCTGGGGCGGTTGGCAGCGGTGTTGGTGGTGCTGGTGGGACTGGCGGCGGTGGGGGTGGGGGCGCAGCGAGGGGTGGATGGGGAGCGGGACCAGGCGGTGATCGGGAAGGTCCTCAGCCAGGTGAAGGATTTGAGGGCGAACGATTCGGCGCTGGCGGCGCAGCTGGCGGTGGCGGCGTATCGGCTGGAGCCAGGGGAGGAGAGCAGGAGGGCGGTGCTGGGGATGCTCGCCACGCCGTACGGGACGAGGGTGGCGGGGGCGGGTGCGGAGGCCTTCAGGCTGGCGGTGAGCCCGAACGGGCGGCTGCTGGGGGTGGCCGAGGGAAACGAAGTGCGGCTGTGGGACATCGGCGACACGGTTCGGCCACAGGCAAGGGAGAGCGTCAGCACGAAGTTTCCCGTGTATGCGCTGGCGTTCAGCGCGGACGGGCGGACGTTGGCGACGGCCGGGCCGGACAGGGCGGTGTTGGTGTGGGACGTCAGCGGGGCGAAACCGTTGCTCAGGGCGGATCTTCCGGGATTCGGCACGGTGGAGTCACTGGCGTTCAGCCACGACGGCCGGCTGCTCGCGGCGGGGACGGAGCAGGGATCGGTGCAGGTGTGGAACGTGGAGGGCACTGGAGAACCGCGTCGCGGGACATCGGCCACTGTGGACGGTGAGGTGCGGTATGTGGCGTTCAACGGCGTCGATCACGTGCTGGCCGTGGGCAGGGTGAATGCGGCTGGGGCGGTCGCCGAGCTCAGGGATGCCGATGATCCGGGGCGGTTGTTGGGGTCGCTGCCGGTCACCTCGTCCGAAGGGTGGGTCATGGCCTTCTCGACGGACGGGAGGGCGATGGCGGAGGGGAATGTCGACAGCGGGGTCAGGTTGTGGGACGTGGGCGACCGGAGTGCGCCGAAAAACGTTGCGACGCTGACGGGTCCGGTCGGTGGTGTCCGGTCGCTGGTGTTCAGTCCGGACCGTGGCACGCTGGCGGCCAGTGGCGCCGACGGCAACGTTCTACTATGGACGATCACGGATCCGGCGCGGCCGACAGTGCAGCCGCCTCTCAGTGGAATGGGCGCCAACGTCTCAGGACTGGCGTACCTGCCGGATGGCCGCACCATGGCTGTGGCGGGCGATGACGGCTCCGTGAGACTGGAGCGGTTGGCGGACTACACGTTCTCGGCGCGCACGGGTGGCATCGTCACGTCGCTGTCGTTCAGTCCGGACAGCAAAACCCTTGTCGCTGCGGAAGATTACCGGCGCGGGGTCGAGTTGCGTGATGTCGCGGATCCGTGGCACGTGTGGAGTGCGCCGGCCGATGTGGGCCCGGACGCCCGGGTGTTGCTGGCGCCTCGGGGCAACCTCATGGTCATCAGCGATGCGGGTGGCTCGACAACCCTGTGGGACACAACGGATATCCGCCGGCCGGCCAGCCCGGCGCCGCTCGTGCCGTATCTGTCCACGGCAAACGGTCCGCTCGCGGTCAGCGGCGACGGCCGCATCCTTGCCGACGTGGGCTTCGGCAACGTCGGCCTGTGGGATATCGGCAATCAGCAAGCGCCGCAGATGCTGGGCGGACTGCCGCCCGATTCGGAACCGACGACGGCGGTGGCGCTGAGCCCGACGGGCCGCCTCCTCGTGCGGGCCGGGGCCGGCCGGATCACCGCCCTTTGGGACCTGGCCAAGCCGTCCTCGCCCCGCCTGATCACCCTGCTGCCCGGCCTCGCGCCCGGCCCGGTGCGCGCCGTGGCCTTCAGTCCGGACGGCCGGCTGCTGGCCGTGTCGAGCGATGACAACACAGTGCACCTGTGGGACGTCAACGACCTCGCCCGGCCGAGGCCGGTGGGCGTCCTGGCCGGGCATGCCGGCCCGATCAACGCGCTGGCCTTCAGCCCGGATGGCCGGACGCTGGCCACCGGCAGCGGCGACGACACGGCGCGGCTGTGGGACGTGCACGATCCCCACCATTTCGACCTGATCGCAACCCTGGAGGGCCACACCGGCTCCGTCACCGCGGTGGCGTTCAGCCCCGACGGCCGGATGCTCGCCACCGGCAGCAGCGATCGGAGTATCGGGCTGTGGGACACGGACGCCGAGCACGCGGTCGAACGCCTGTGCGCGCTGGCGTGGCCGCGGATCAGTCAAGGGGACTGGGAACGCTATCTCCCGGGCTTCGACTACCGGCCACCCTGCCCGGAATGACCGCCTTGTCGGGATCGGTTGCGGAGAGCGCTCTCCCGGGAGTGGTCACTGCTCCGTACGGGCGATCACGCCACCACGCTGAGTGTCTTTCCTTCGCCTCCGTTTGATCACGATCCAGGTACGGTGGGCACTCCCGGCGGCGGTTCGGCGGCGGCGGGTGACATCCTCGTCGGTGCGGCCGACGCGGCGATGACCAGGAAGAAGGAAGGCTCGTTAGGTGGTTCCACAGGACCTCAGGTACACCCGTGAGCACGAGTGGGTGCAGGTGACGGCGCCGGGCACGGTGCGCATCGGCATCACCGGCTACGCCCAGCAGCAGCTCGGCGACGTGGTGTTCGTCCAACTGCCCGATCTCGGCGCGCGGGTCGCCGCCGGTCAGACGCTGGGCGAGGTGGAGTCCACCAAGAGCGTGTCCGACATCTACGCGCCGCTCGACGGCGAGGTCAAGGCACGCAACGACGAGCTGGACGGGACCCCGGAGCTGATCAACTCCGATCCGTACGGCAAGGGCTGGCTGGTCGAGCTGGGGTCGGTCGACGAGGCCGCCGTCGCGACGCTGCTCACGCCGGCCGACTACACGGAACTCACGGAGCAGGGCTGATGTCGATCTTCCAGAAGCTCTTCGGCTGGTTGGGGAGCCGCCAGGGGCGCGATCAGTCCAGCACGGTAGGTTTGAGCGGTCCCGAAGGATCCACCAGCAGGAGGCGAGCTCAGGTGAGCACGAACGACGGGCCCGGTGTTCCGCCGGAGCAGTCCCCGGAGCGGACCACTGTCTTCCGGGCCGACTTCCTCACCGACGCCGAGGGCGTCGGGGCCCCTGTCCAGGAGCCGGCGGTCGCCGGCGTCGACGCGCTGCCGGCCGGGTCCGCCCTGCTGGTGGTCAAGCGCGGCCCCAACGCCGGTTCGCGCTTCCTGCTCGACCAGGACACCACCAGCGCCGGTCGGCACCCCGACAGCGACATCTTCCTCGACGACGTCACCGTCTCCCGTCGGCACGCCGAGTTCCGGCGTGAGGGCGGCGAGTTCGTGGTGATCGACGTGGGCAGCCTCAACGGCACCTACGTCAATCGCGAGCCGGTCGACCAGGCCGTGCTGGCCAACGGCGACGAGGTGCAGATCGGCAAGTTCCGCCTGGTGTTCCTCACCGGCCCGGGAGCCGGGGGTCAGGGGGGCCAGTGACGGCGGCCGGGCGGCCACAGCGCGACGGACTGAGCATCGGGGCGGTGCTGGCGCAGCTGCGCCCCGAGTTCCCGGACGTGACCATCTCCAAGATCCGGTTCCTCGAGTCGGAGGGGCTGCTGCGCCCGGCGCGTTCACCGTCGGGCTACCGGCAGTTCACGGACGCGGACGTGGACCGGCTCCGTTACGTGCTGGCCGCCCAGCGTGATCACTACCTGCCGCTCAAGGTGATAAAGCAGCAGCTCGACGCGGCATCCGACCCCGACCAGCCGGCTCGCGGCCTGGTCGGGGTCGATCGCTTACCCACGCCTGAGGACTTCGCCGCCGGCCATGAGGTGCGGATGACCCGTGAGGAACTCTTCGCCGAGACCGGCATCGATCAGCGGCTGCTGACCGAGTTGGAGAACTACGGCCTGGTCCGGTCCGGCGCGGCCGGCTTCTACGACCAGGACGCCATGCTGGTCGCGCGCATCGTCGTGGCCATGGGCGAGTTCGGCATCGAGCCCCGCCACCTGCGCACTTTCAAGGTGTCGGCCGACCGCGAGGTGGGGCTGCTGCACCAGATCGTCGGCCCGATGTACCGGCACCGCGATCCGGACGCGCGGGAGCGCGCCGACGAGATCGTTCGGGAACTGGCGTCGCTCTCGGTTGCGCTCCATACACTTCTGGTCAAGACCGGCCTGCGCGGCGTGGCCGGCGGGTGATCTTGGCTACGGTCCGCCCGCAAGCGTCGTGCCCGCATGGCGGGTAGCGTTGAGACAGTCCGTGGGGGATCCTCGTAGGTGCGGGGACGCCGAGGTTCAGCCCGCTGAGGGAGGCGATACCCGATGAGCGAGATGCGCGTCGTCGGAGTTCGGGTCGAGCTGCCCGCGAACAGCCCGATTCTGTTGCTGCGCGAGACCGAGGGGGACCGCTACCTGCCGATCTGGATCGGGAACGCGGAAGCCACCGCCATCGCCATCGAGCAGCAGGGCGTGCGGCCCGCTCGGCCGCTGACCCATGACCTGCTCAAAGAGGTGATCGCCGCGCTGGGCCGGGAGCTCACCCAGGTGCGTATCACCGACCTCCAGGAAGGCACCTACTTCGCCGAGCTGGTGTTCGACGGCGGAATCAAGGTGTCGGCCCGCCCGAGCGACTCGGTCGCGCTCGCGCTGCGCGCGGGTGTGCCCATCCACGCCGAGGAATCCGTGCTGGCCGAGGCCGGCCTCGTCATCCCGGACGAGCAGGAGGACGAGGTCGAGAAGTTCCGCGAGTTCCTGGACTCGGTCTCGCCCGAGGACTTCAGGGGCGCGGAACAGTAGGGCGCTGTCGCGGAGCGGAATAAAAGGCGCTGTCGCGGAGCCGAACGGCAGGCGCTGTCGCGGGAGCCGGAGAGCAGCGAACCTTCACGCCAGGAAGGCCCGATACTGGCGCGGGGCGCAGTGAAAGGGCCTCTCCTGGCGTTTTTTGTGTCATGAAGGGCCCCATACTGACGTTGAACGTGAGGAAGGGCCCCTTCATGACACCAGACGTCATGAAGGGGCCCTTCCTGGCGTTGGGCGAGAGGATCGGTCCCTTGATCATGGGGAAGGACCGACTTTCGGAGGGCGGCGGGGTCACGGCGTAGGCTCTAGGGTGTCCCGATGATCTCCAGTCGGGTTCTCGCGATCGCCGCCGCTGCCGCCGTGCTGTGCCTGTCCGGGGTCGTCTCGGCCAGCGCCGCGCCCACCGTGAACACGCTTGACGTGCCCGTGAAGCCCAAGGCCGTGCCGGCGGCGCCGGCCGACAACCCGGCCTGCGTCTACACCAAGGCGGTGCCGGCCGACAGATTCAAGGGCCTGCCCAGCTTCGACCCGGTGAAGGCGGCCAAGCCGTACACCGCGCGGCTGGTCACCGACCAGGGCCTGATCACCTTCCAGGCGCTGACCGACAAGGCGCCGTGCACCACGAACTCGTTCCGCTTCCTGGCCGAGCACAACTACTACGATCTCACGCACTGTCACCGACTGGTGACCCAGCGGATCTTCGTGCTCCAGTGCGGCGACCCGACCGGCACCGGCAGCGGCGGCCCCGGCTACTCGTTCCCGGACGAGAACCTGACCGGCGCGACGTACCCGGCGGGCACGGTCGCCATGGCCAACGCGGGGCCGAGCACGAACGGCTCCCAGTTCTTCTTCTGCACCGAGGACACCAAGCTGTCCCCGAACTACACCCCGTTCGGACGAGTGACCGGCGGCCAGGACGTGCTGCGCAAGATCGCGGCCGGCGGCGAGGACGACCAGAACAGCACCGGCGACGGCTTCCCCACCCTGCCGGTCGACATCCTGCACGTGCAGATCTCGCCCCGGTAGACACTTACTGTCAACGCTGTCATCGGTTCAGTGACACGCAGTCGTCACCGTGACGACCGCCTCCACATGACGCTTTCGCCGCTCCGCGCGTCGCGTTGACCCGTCCGATGGCCGGACTTACCGTCAGAGGGGAGTCGGCCGTGACGGTGTGAACCCCCATCGTTGCGGCCTTGTGACCGACGGTTCCCCGGAAGGAGGACCGTTGGTTCCGGTCGCCGGTCGTCAGACCGGTCGAGGGGAGGCTGTCGTGGTGGAGGGTGCGCCCGCGCACGCCGGCGCCGGTGAACAGGGAGCCCTGTTCCCGGACGCGTCGGCGCCCGACGAGCTCGTCGGCTATCGGGGGCCCGCCGCGTGCCAGATCGCCGGGATCACGTACCGGCAGCTGGACTACTGGGCGCGCACCGAGCTGGTCGCGCCGACGATCCGCAGCGCGCACGGCTCGGGCAGCCAGCGGCTGTACTCGTTCAAGGACCTGCTGGTGCTCAAGGTGGTCAAACGGCTGCTGGACACCGGCGTCTCGCTCCAGAACATCCGGGTCGCGGTGGAGCACCTGCGCCGCCGCGGCGTGGCCGACCTGGCCCGGATCACGCTGTTCAGCGACGGCACGACGGTGTACGAGTGCACCTCGCCGGAGGAGGTCGTCGACCTGCTCCAGGGCGGCCAGGGCGTGTTCGGCATCGCGGTCAGCGGGGCGATGCGGGAGATCAGCGGCACCATCCACGAGTTCCAGGCCGAGCGGGCCGACGGCGTCGAGCTGGAGCCGCAGGCCGAGGACGAGCTGACCCACCGCCGCCGGACCCGCCGGACCGGCTGAGGGGCCCTACCCCGGGCAGCCGAACGCCGCGGCCGTCGAACGTGATCGAGATGACACGCGGCGACCGAGGCTGGGTCTGGTAACCCGCCCGGGGTAAACTCGGCGGGTAGTCGCACACCCCGTGCGGGAGAGTCCGAGTCGGTGACCAGCCGGTTCGGCGCCGAAGGAGCAAATCCTCCCCGGAACCTCTCAGGCCCCAGGACCGCACGGGACAGACGCCTCTGGAAAGAGGGCGTGGGGTGACACCCGCGTCCCGCCGACGGTGCAAGCCCACCTGCGTGGGTGAAGCTCTCAGGTGCCCGTCACGGGCGGGGACAGAGGGGGAGGGCCAACGGCCCGCGCCCGCTTGCCCCGGAGGCTCAACGCATGACGACTGACCGCATTCCCCTGGCCGCGCTCGAGCACGGCACGCCCTTCGCGGACCGCCACGTCGGTCCCCGTGCCGCGGAGCTCGGCAAGATCCTGGACGTGATCGGCGTCGGCTCCCTGGAGGAGCTGGCCCAGCGGGCAGTGCCGTCGGCCATCCGCAGCGATGCCCTGGCGCTGAGCCTGCCCGACCCGGCCACCGAGACCGAGACGCTGGCCGAGCTGCGGGCGCTGGCCGCCCAGAACCGGCCGATGACCCAGATGATCGGCCTCGGCTACCACGGCACGATCACGCCCGGCGTCATCCTGCGCAACGTGCTGGAGAGCCCGGCCTGGTACACCGCCTACACGCCGTACCAGCCGGAGATCTCCCAGGGCCGCCTGGAGGCGCTGCTCAACTTCCAGACCATGGTCGGCGACCTGACCGGGCTGGACGTGGCCAACGCCTCCATGCTGGACGAGGCGACCGCCGCCGCCGAGGCGATGACCCTGGTCCGCCGGGCCGGCAAGTCGAAGTCGAACAAGTTCGTGGTCGACGCGGACACGCTGCCGCAGTCCATCGCCGTGATCGAGACCCGGGCCGAGCCGCTGGGCATCGAGGTCGTGGTGGCCGACCTGTCGCAGGGCATCGAGGGCCTCGGCCTGGGCGGCGACTTCTTCGGCGCGCTGCTGTCCTACCCGGGCGCCTCCGGCGTCATCCGCGACCACGAGTCGGTGATCGCCGAGATCCACGCCGCCGGCGCCGCCGCGGTCGTCGCGGCCGACCTGCTGGCCCTGACCCTGCTGCGGGCCCCCGGCGAGATCGGCGCGGACGTCGTGGTCGGCACCACGCAGCGGTTCGGCGTGCCGATGGGCTTCGGCGGCCCGCACGCCGGCTACATGGCCGTGCGCAAGGGTTTCGAGCGGCAGCTGCCGGGCCGGCTGGTCGGCGTGAGCGAGGACGCCGACGGCAACCGCGCCTACCGGCTGGCGTTGCAGACCCGTGAGCAGCACATCCGCCGTGAGAAGGCGACCAGCAACATCTGCACCGCGCAGGTGCTGCTGGCCGTGATCGCCTCGATGTACGCCGTCTACCACGGCCCCGACGGCCTGCGGGCGATCGCCACCCGCGCCCACCGGATGGCCACCGTGCTGGCCGCCGGCCTGTGCGAGGGCGGCGTGACCGTCGTGCACGGCGAGCTGTTCGACACCGTGCTGGCCGAGGTCGAGGGCCGGGCCGCCGAGGTCGTGGCCAAGGCCCGCGAGCTGGGCGTGAACCTGCGCCTGGTCGACGCCGACCACGTCGGCATCGCCTGCGACGAGACCACCACCCGTCAGCACCTTTCCCTGGTGTGGCAGGCGTTCGGCGTCACCGTGTCCGATGTGGACGGTCTGGACGCGGACACCGCCGACGGTATCCCGCCCGCCCTGCGCCGCACCTCCGAGTACCTGACCCACCCGGTGTTCCACCAGCACCGCTCCGAGACCGCGCTGCTGCGCTACCTGCGGGCCCTGTCCGACAAGGACGTCGCGCTGGACCGGAGCATGATCCCGCTGGGCTCGTGCACCATGAAGCTCAACGCCACCACCGAGATGGAGGCCGTGACCTGGCCCGAGTTCTCGGGGCTGCACCCGTTCGCGCCGGCCGAGGACGCGGCCGGGCTGCTGACCGTGGTCAAGGACCTGGAGCAGTGGCTGGCCGAGATCACCGGCTACGACGCGGTGTCGTTGCAGCCCAACGCCGGCAGCCAGGGCGAGTTCGCCGGTCTGCTGGCCATCCGGGCCTACCACCGGTCCCATGGCCACGGCGAGCGTGACGTCTGCCTGATCCCGGCCAGCGCGCACGGCACCAACGCCGCCAGCGCGGTGATGGCCGGCATGCGCGTTGTCGTCGTCAAGTGCGACGAGCAGGGCAACATCGACATGGACCACCTGCGGTCCACCGTCGCCGAGCACAGCGCCGACCTGGCCGCGATCATGATCACCTACCCGTCCACGCACGGCGTGTACGAGGACACCGTGCGCGAGGTCTGCGGCCTGGTGCACGACGCCGGCGGCCAGGTGTACGTGGACGGGGCCAACCTGAACGCGCTGATCGGCCTGGCCCAGTACGGAAAGTTCGGCTCCGACGTCTCGCACCTGAACCTGCACAAGACGTTCTGCATCCCGCACGGCGGCGGCGGCCCCGGCGTCGGCCCGATCGGCGTGCGGTCGCACCTCGCGCCGTTCCTGCCCAACCACCCGCTCCAGCCGGCCGCCGGCCCGGAGACCGGCGTCGGCCCGATCAGCGCCGCCCCGTGGGGCAGCGCCTCGATCCTGCCGATCTCGTGGGCGTACGTGCGGATGATGGGGGCCGACGGCCTGCGCCGGGCCACCCTGACCGCCGTGGCCGCGGCCAACTACGTGGCCCGACGGCTCGACGAGTACTTCCCGGTGCTGTACGTCGGCGAGGGCGGTTTTGTCGCCCACGAGTGCATTCTCGACCTGCGCGGCATCAGCAAGGCGACCGGCGTGACCGTGGACGACGTGGCCAAGCGGCTGGCCGACTACGGCCTGCACGCGCCGACGATGTCGTTCCCGGTGGCCGGCACGCTGATGGTGGAACCGACCGAGAGCGAGGACCTGGCCGAGCTGGATCGCTTCTGCGAAGCCATGATCGCGATTCGGCGGGAGATCGACCGGGTCGGCTCGGGCGAGTGGCCGGTGGACGACAACCCGCTGCGCAACGCCCCGCACACCGCGGCCTGCCTGACCGAGCAGGAGTGGAAGCACCCCTACACCCGGCACGAGGCCGTGTTCCCGGCCGGCGTGAACGCGCCGAAGATCTGGCCGCCGGTGCGGCGCATCGACGGCGCCAAGGGCGACCGCAACCTGGTCTGCTCCTGCCCGCCCATGGAGGCCTACCAGAACTGACCCGCCGGTCACGCCACCCGCGAGTCGCGCTCACAGACGTACGACCGGCCACGTACTCGGCGGGTCGCTGCTCGGCGTCTTCTGCTTCGCGCTGCTCACTCTTGGCTGATACCTGTCGACCGCGCGTTCGGTCTGCCGTGTGTTCGACTCACGGCAGACCGAACCGCCAGGTCCGTTATCGCCTAGCTGATCGGGTGTGCCCACTTGCTGTGTCTCTTGGGACGTAGGCGTCCCCAGCGTCAACTAGTGGAGCGTGACAGTCTGACGTCCTTCACGGATCGTCCACGTCCACGCCTCAATCGGCGGCTGGCCATGTCCCTTCCACCAATTGACTGCCCTCTCTGCCTCATCCCACAGGCGTCGTGGACCAAACTGGCGCACGACCGACTTTCCGTCGGAAAGCGGTTCGACGCGTGCCCATGACTCCGAAATCGGATCCATGAGCCAAGTCACTTCGTGATTGCGATGCTGCGTCGCGTCTTCGATTTCGTATCGACATGACGGGAGTGTGATCGCCAGCGCCCAGCGACACCGTTCGTTCGAGAGCTCCTCGGACGGGTCGACCTGGCTGTGTGAAACATACCCGACATTCGCATGGCGAAGATCAGCCAAGGGAGATTTTCGAAACACAGGCAGACGACGGGTTTATGGTGAACACAAACCCCAATCGATGGTCGGGTACACGGATGGTCGAGCATCTTCTTGGCCGCCTGCGTCCCGGCTCCGACCACGCTGACCTCAACATCCACACGCTGTGGTCGCTGATCTTGGCACGTCCCACGGTGCTTGATCATCGCCCCGAGCTGCGACGTCTGGCGCTCGGCAAGATCGACGAGCTCGAAAGTGACCCCGACCTGGCCTCCCGTGCCCGCCAGGAGTTGACTAGCGTGGCCTACGCGATCCGTCTCAGAGACCAATAAGGAAGGCTTCACATGACTTCTGACGCCAGCAGCGGTTCGACACCCGAGGTCGACGACGGCGCGATCGGCATCGCCACCTACATGTTCGAACAGGGTGTGCTCAAGCGGATGCGTCGCGCAGGCTGGTGGCATGTTGGAGTGCGTGACCCCGAGTCAGTGGCCGAGCACAGCTTTCGCGTTGCCCAGTTGGCGAGCCTGATCGCCGCCGAGGAAGGGGCGGACCCCGCACGAGCGGCACTGATGGCCATTTTCCACGACTCGCAAGAAACGCGAACCGGGGACATCCCCCACACGGCCAAGCCCTACATTCCGAGTAGCGGCGACAACGAATCCATCACGCGCGACCAGGTTTCAAGAATGCCCGAAGCCGCTGCGAAGACGGTCCAGGAAGCGGTCAGCGAGTACGAGTCGCAGTCAAGCCTGGAAGCTCGATGTGCAAAGGACGCCGACAAGCTGGAGTGCCTGATTCAGGCTGTCGAGTACGCCAAGGCCGGCTATCAGGGGGTTGAGGGGTGGATCACCTCCTCGCGGGATGCGCTGCGGACCGACACAGCGAAGCGCATCGCGGACGCTGCGCTGACCACGTCGCACACATGGCCTGGCGCGACCGAAAGTGACCACTGAGACATAGCTCCTCGGCCCCCGTCAGACGACGGGGGCCGAGTTGCGCTCGCGGTTGCAGTTCACAGCTGATCGGGGCCGTTCAGGTACGTCTGCCGTGTCCGTGACCTGCACAGACAGACGTCAGCGAACCACCACGTGCCAGCTTCCAGATACATACCGAATGCAGGTTTCCGGCAGCAACGGGACCAGACGTCTCGAATCTGCTTGATACCTGCATGCGGTCTGGCGCTGGGCGCGACTCGCGGGGGTTTGGCGTCAGGGCTGGCCGGGGGAGGCGATGGGGAGGCCGGCCGCCTTCACGGCCTCGAGCAGTCGCTTGTCGTAGGTGACGAAGGCCTCGAACCTGGTGCCCGGCTGGCCGGCGACGAACTGCGCGGTGGCGAGGTGGATGGCGTCCAGCGACCGGAGGTTCGGGTCGGTGTAGGTCGCGGCGGTCGCCCGGATGACCGAGTCGATCGCCAGCCGGTAGAGGCGTCCCAGCACGGTCGGCACCGCGGGCAGCGACCCGGGGGCGTTGCGGCGCAGCGCGCGGGGCACCTCCACCTCGGCCAGGCTCGACGTGACCAGGGGCAGGTTCCGGCGGTCGTTGAGCCAGTCGACGAGCTGCTCGCTGCCCGGTTCGACGTGCGCCAGCTTCACGATCGCGGCCGAGTCGAGATAGATCACCAGCGCTCCTCGTCGCGGGCGGCGGCCAGCTCGGCGGCCACGTCGACCGTCGGGTCGCCGACCGGCACGGGGAGCGGGATCGGTCCGGTGACCGTCGGGGAGGCCGCGCGTCCCTCGCTCACCAGGACGTCGAGAAACAGCGTGACCGGCTCCACCGGGACGAGCTGGGCCACCACGCGGCCGTTCGACGTGATCGCCAGGGTCTCGCCCCGTTGGGCCCTGGCCACGATCGCGCTGGTCTGCTGGTTGAGGTCTCTGATCGGGATACGCTCCACAGCGCGAGTGTAGAACAATTTCTTCTACGGTGCTGGGTCAGAGCAGCAGGGCGGCGTCCAGTTCACGCACGGTCATCGTGGCCCCCGTGAGCACGGCGACAGCGGCGTGGTGGCGGGGTCCAGGGTCCAGGGTGGCCAGCCGGACCTGGTCCACGGGGATGTCCAGCGGCCAGGCGACCAGCGCCGGCGGGTCGGCCGCTGGGGAGACCTCGATACGGCTCATGGGCATGCGCAGACCGTGGCCGGTGGCCTTGAGCAGCGCCTCCTTGCGCACCCACAGCCGGCGGAAGTCCGCGCCGGGATCGCCCGATCTCTCCACTATGGACAGTTCGCGCGGGCTGAGGATGTTCTCGGCCAGCTCGTGGTCGAAATGCCCGGGCAACGGCGCGAACTCCACGTCCACGCCGACCTCGCCGAGACGGGTCAGCGCCACGGCGACGCGGTCGCCGGCATGGGAGACGGAGACCTCGACGCCGACGGAGGCGGGCAGGCGGGGGCGGCCGTGCTGCTGGCCGCAGTCGGCGCAGGTCCGGTCGAGCAGCACCTCGGACGGGCGGTCGCCGGTGATCGCGGCGACGGCGGTGCGCAGCAGCCAGGCGCCGGTGAGTGAGCGCTGCCGGTCCAGCCGCTGCCGGTAGCGGCCGGCCCGGCGCTGCTCGGCCTCGGGCACGGCGGCCAGCAGCAGGTCGTCGGACACTTGGTCGGGCCGGGCCCACCAGACCTGGCACTCGCCGTCGAGCAACTGATCAGCAGCCACGTCAGCCACGGTAAGGCCGGGGCAACGGGCTATTCCGGTGACTTCGGCGTCCGATCCGGTGTACCGTACTCACCTATCGAGTTGGACATGTCGAGTTTGACCCGTTGGGGGGAATTGTGAGGCCTGGTGGCGGTCGACCCGGTGGCGGGCGGCGCAAGGCGACCACGGTGCCGGACAGCGGACTCACCGGGTCGGTGGACATCCCGGATCCCGAGCCGCCGGACGAGCCCAAGGACCTGAAGTCCCGGCTGGCCCGGCTGCGCCGCTCGGTCGGCGGCCTGCTCAGGGGCCTGCCCCGGGTGCTCAAGCTGGCCTGGGACGCCGGCCGCTGGCCGACGCTGTGGCTGGTGTTCGCCACCCTGGTCGGCGGCCTCACGCCGACCGCGACGGCCTACATCTCCAAGCTGCTGATCGACTCGGTGACCGGGGCGATCCGGGTGCACAGCGAGCACCTGCCGGACGCGGTCCGGCTGGGCCCGGTCACGCTGACCACGGTGCAGGCGATCATCGCGGTGGCCGGCCTGCAACTGCTGGTGTACGTGCTCAACGCGCTGATGACAGCGGCCTCCACGATCAGCCAGCAGGTGCTGACCGACCGGGTGTCGCAGACCATCCGGCTGCGGGTGATGGCCCACGCCAGCCGCCTGGACCTGGCCTTCTTCGAGGGCTCGGCCTCCTACGACCTGATCCGCCAGGCCCAGGACGAGGCCCCGTCCCGGCCGGTGGCCATGCTGACCTCGGTGTTCGGCCTGATCCGCACCGGCATCACCTTCGCCAGCATGATCGCGCTGCTGCTGTCGATCAGCCCGCTGCTGGCGCTGGTCGCGGTGCTCTCGCCGATCCCGGCCTTCATCGCCGATTCCCGTTACGGGGCACGCAGTTACGTCTTCGCGGTGTGGACCTCGCCGATCCGCCGGCGGATGGACTACCTGTCCTCTCTGGTCACCACCGACACCTACGCCAAGGAGGTCAAGCTCTTCGGCCTCGGCGACTACCTGGTCGACCGGTTCCGCCGGATCAGCGCCATCTACTTCGCCCGCAACCGAAAGCTGGTCACCGAGCGGAACCTGCGCGGCACCGGCTGGGGCCTGATCACCACGATCACCGGCTCGCTGACCTACCTCTACATCGCGCTGGAGGCGGTCAACGGCCGGCTCACCGTCGGCGACCTGCTGCTGTTCACCCAGGCCTCGAACTCGGTGCAGCAGTCGGTGTCCCAGCTGTTCAGCGGTTTCACCGGCATGTACGAGAACAACCTCTACCTGGACAACCTGTACAAGCTGCTGGCCACCGAGCCGGCGGTGGTGGCGCCGAAGCGCCCGCGGCAACTGCCCGAGCGGGTGCGCGGGCACGTGGAGTTCCAGGACGTGACCTTCAGCTATCCGGGCACGGATTCGGTGGCGCTCAACGGGGTCAGCTTCGAGATCCGGCCCGGCCAGACCACCGCGGTGGTGGGCCGCAACGGGGCCGGCAAGTCGACGCTGTTCAAGCTGCTGTGCCGGCTGTACGACCCGACCAGCGGCCGAATCCTGTTGGACGGCGTGGACATCCGCGAGTACGACCCGGACGCGCTGCGCCGCCAGATCAGCGCCATGTTCCAGGACTACGTGACCTACCAGGCCAGCGCCTCGGAGAACATCGGCGTCGGCGACATCGAGCACGTCACCGATCGGCCGCTGATCGAGAAGTCGGCGGTGGCCGGCGGCGCGGACGAGTTGATCGCCGGCATGCCGATGGGCCTGGACACGCCGCTGGGCCGCTGGTTCAACGAGGGCGCCAACCTGTCCGGCGGCGAATGGCAGAAGATCGCGCTGAGCCGGGCGTTCATGCGGGACACACCGCTGCTGATCCTGGACGAGCCGACCTCGGCCCTGGACGCGCAGGCCGAGTACGACCTGTTCGCCCGGCTGCGCACGCTGTCCGAGGGCCGGACCACGCTCTACATCTCGCACCGGTTCTCCACCGTGCGCCAGGCCGACCGGATCCTGTTGCTGGAGCACGGAAGTCTCGCCGAGTACGGCACGCACGCCGAGCTGATGGCCGCCGGCAAGGAGTACGCGCACCTGTTCACGTTGCAGGCGGCGGCGTATCTCGACGCCCCCGAGCGGAGCTCCTGATGTCGTTGCGGCACGCGCTGTTGGGGCTGCTCGAGTTCGGCCCCAACAGCGGCTACGGCCTGGCCAAGCTGTTCGAGAACCCGTTGCGGCAGATCTGGAACGCCCGCAACCACCAGCTCTACCCGGAGCTGGCCCGGTTGTCGGCCGACGGGCACGTGGAGATCGTCGAGGAGGGCACGCGCGGCAAGCGGATCTACGCCATCACCGACGCGGGCCGCGAGGAGTTGCGGCACTGGCTGGTCGAGGTGGAGCCGGACCGCACCATGCGCAGCGAGGTGTACCTGCGGGCGTGGCTGCTGTCGACGGTGCTGGCCCGGGCCGACGCCCTCGACGTGCTGGCCCGTGACATCGAGGCGTGGCAGGAACGACGCGAGGGCCTGCTGGTGATGATGGAGCGCAGCGCCGCGATCTCCCCGCCGCATGGCTCCCACAACCTGTCCATGGACCTGTCGCTGCGGCTCACCGACGCGATGCTGGGCTGGTCGGAGGAAGCGGCCCCGGGGGGCCCCCCCCCCCGGGGGGGGGGGGGGGGGGGGGGGGCGGCGCCCCCCGCCCCCCCCGGGGGGGGGGCCCGGGGGGGGGGGGGGGCGGGGGGGGCCCGACGGCTGATCGGAGGAAACCACCCGCAGCATAGGCATGTGGCCGTAACATCCTTCGGCTCACGCCGAAAGTAGGGGCATGAGCCGGTTCATCGACATCTTCTCCCGACCGATCGACCGGACCGAGCCGCCGTTGCCCGAGCCGGAGCCCGTGGTGGCGGGGCCTGTGGGTTCTTAATCGCCGCTCAGGTCGGCAGGGCAAGCTGATCACGTGGCAGGCAGCAGGGGTCATCTCAGGCAGGTGGATCTGGTCCGGGTGGTGACGTTCGCGGCGGTGATCGCGGTGCACACCATCAGCCAGACCAGCGATCCCGGCAACGTCGCCGCCAACGCGCTGCTCACGCCGCTGCACTTCACCCGGTCGATGTTCTTCTTCCTCACCGGGTTCGTGCTGGTCTACACCTACCGCGGCCGGCCGCTGGACCCGGCGAAGTTCCTGCGCCGCCGGCTGACCCTGGTCGGCGTGCCGTATCTGGTGTGGACGGTGCTGTACTTCGGCTTGCAGCAGGTGGACGCGCCGCCGCTGGCGCTGCCGGACGCGGTCAAGACGCTGTGGGACGACATCTACCGCGGCATCGGCTGGTACCAGCTGTACTTCCTGTTGGTGTCGATGCAGTTCTACGTGCTGTTCCCGGTGGTGATGCGGCTGTTGCACCTGGCCCGCCGGCATCACGCGGCGGTGCTGGGCGTGAGCCTGGCCGTGCAGTTGCTGGTGACGGCGACGCTGACTTACGCGCCCGCGCCGTCGGCCGACTCGTGGCTGGGCGACCTGTGGGCCAACCAGGGCACGCTGGTGGTGAGCTACCAGTTCTATCTGGTGGCCGGATGCCTTGCGGCGTACCACTTCGAGGCGTTCCAGGCCTGGATCGACGAGCACCGCGGCCTGGTCGTCACCACAGTTCTCGCCACACTGGCGTTCTCCGAGGCCTGGTACTTCACGGAGTTCGAGCGCGGCGTGCCGCCATGGCAGGCGACCAGCGTGCTCGGCCCGGAGATGGTGCCGTGGTTCGCCGCGGTGGTGCTGGGCCTGTACCTGCTGGGCTCGTGGTGGTCGAGGCGGACGCCGGCCGGGCCGGCGGGCGACCGCCTGGTGGCGGCCGCCTCGACCCGGTCGTTCGGGGTCTTCCTGGTGCACCCCGCGTTCATCTGGTTCTTCTCCTGGGTCGACCACGGCTGGCTGCCGGCCCACCTGTGGCCGTTCGCCGCGACCCTGGCCACCTACGCCTTCGCGGTCGGCGGCTCGCTGGTGTTCGTGGAGGCGGTGATCCGCAGCCCGCTGTCGAAGGTGCTGATCGGCCGCGAGCGGCTCACGCCGAAGGCCAGCACCATGAGCATCCCGATGCCCAGCCAGACGTAGGCGTCGCCGGGGATGTGCTGCCACACCGTCCAGGTCATCTCCCGGTCGGCACTGGACGGCATCCACTTGAACGGCGCGATGCAGAACACCGCCAGCGCCCCGAGCAGCGCCGGCGTCCACCGCCAGGCCCGGTTCCGCCACACCAGCCAGCCCAGCGCCACGAACGCCGGCGCGGCCCAGACCCAGTGGTGCGACCAGGAAACCGGGGAGGCCAGCAGGCCGGCGACGGCGATGGCGATCAGCGCGATCACGTCGTTGGCGGCGCGGCGGGCGGCCCGCCAGGCCAGGGCCAGCACCATGATCGTCAGCACCGCCCACAGCAGCGTCTCGATCACCGGCAGCGGGTGCACGCGATGCAGGAAACCGCGCAGCGACTGGTTGTTCATGTAGGCCAGCCCGCCGATGCGGCTGGGGTCGAACACCGTGCTGAACCAGTACTCACGGGAATCGGTGGGGTCGAAGAGAAAACCGACCAGCCCGAAGCCGACGAACGAGGCGATCGAGGTCGCCGCGGCCTTCCAGTCCCGCTTGACCAGGAAGTACAGCACGAACACGGCCGGCGTGAGCTTGATCGCCGCCGCCAGCCCGACCAGCACGCCCCGAAACCGCTTGACGGCCAGGCAATCCAGCGCGACCAGGCCCATCAGCGCCAGGTTGACCTGGCCGAAGTCGAACGTCGAGTGCACCGGCTCCAGCCCGATCGCCACCACCGCGGCCACCGGCCCGAGTGTCCACTTGAGACGATGGTCGAGCCGGCCGGCCAGCACCACCGACGCCGCCGACAGGGCCAGGAAGCTCACCGTCGTGAGGATCGCCCGCGCCAGCCAGAACGGCATCGACGCGAACAGGCTGAACAGCACCGCCGACAGCGGGGGATAGGTGAACGGCAGCCGCGGCCCGGGCAGCACGCCCGGGAAGCCGTCGTACAGCGAGATCCCGTTCAGCCAGGCCAGGCCGCCGGTGCGGTACACCTGGAGATCCAGCATGCCGCTGTCCTGCACCCCGACCACCCACAGCGGCAGCACCACGACCGTGACCGCCCACACGGCGACGGACAGGCGGCGGGCGATCCGCAGTCCCCGCTCGGAGGTGACCGAGGCCAGGAGCCGTTTCGGCGCCAGCACGTCCTCGTTGGCTCGCATTTCGCTCCCGATTCCAAGAGGGCACGGCGCACCGGTCCCCAAATATGAACCCCTTAATGGTGTGGAAGGTGGGCGCGCGGCGGCCACCGTCACATGACTCAATGTCTGGTCGGGCGACGACCGGGCATATTTCGCCACATCAGTCATTCGACTGCGCGCACCGGTGTTGACCAGGTGTTTCGCGTCCACGAAGACCTATTGACCGTAGCTGCGTGAAGCGTTTTCAAAATCTCGATCAGGTAACGATGGTTGGTGTGTTGGGAACGCGAAACGGAGTGGCGGTGAATATGGGTTCGTGCGAACGCCTTTCGAACATGGGGAATTCCTTGGCCTGAAGCGCTTCCCGGCGCTGGACGGGTTGCGCGCGGTCGCCGCGCTGATGGTGGTGCTGTTCCACAGTCAGGGGCCGGACTGGCTGCAGGGCTGGCTGGGCGTGCAGGTCTTCTTCGTGCTGTCCGGTTTCCTCATCACCACGCTGCTGCTGCGCGAGGAGAGCCGCAAGGGCCGGATCAACCTGCGCGAGTTCTACCGGCGGCGGGCGTTCCGCATCCTGCCGGTGTACTTCCTGGTGCTGGTGCTGACCGCGGCCGGCCTGCTGGTCGCCGGCGAGTTCCTCCGCGACCCGCTCGGCCACGACTTCCCGCTGTACCTGGTGTTCTTCAACGAGTTCGGGCACGGCGGCCCGTACGGCCAGTCGTGGTCGCTCGGCATCGAGCAGAAGTTCTACCTGCTGTGGCCACTGCTGGCGTTCGTGCTGTGCTCTCCTTCGCTGGGGCGTAGCCGCCGGCTCGGCGTCACGCTTGTGCTGATGGCCGTCGCGCTCGCGGCCGCCCCGTTCACGGTGTCGGCCGACCCGCGCGGCTGGCCGGTGCACTACTTCTCCGTGCTGGTCGGGTGTCTGCTGGCGATCACCATGCACAGCCCGCGCGGCTACCGGCTGATCCGCCCGCTGACCCGGCCCTGGGTGACCGTGGTGGCGGCCGTGCTGTTCGTCGGCGCGCACCTGTCGGTCACGGCCGTGTCGAACGCGCTGGACAAGAGTTGGCTGCTGCCCACGATTCCCGGCTTCGTGTCGGTGGTGCCGCTCTACGCCGTCGCCGTCGCGCTGATGCTGCCGGCGCTGCTGGCGCCCGGGCCGCCGCAGTGGCTGTTGTCCCGGCGTCCCATGGTGTTCCTGGGCGAACGGTCGTACTCGATCTACCTGTGGCAGTCCATCGCCCAGGGCGTGGTGATCGCGATCCTGCCGGCCTCGGCCGGCGTCGGCCGGTGGCTGCCGACCGCGATCGTCGCCGTCGTCCTGGCCGATCTGTGCTACCGCTGGCTGGAGCGGCCGATGATCCGGCTCGGGCGGACGATCGGTCAACGGCGGCAGATGGCCCTTGACGCGGCGGGTGGCCACTGATTGTCTCCAACCCGTCACTGAGCGGTTCTCGGTGACAACGTTGTCACCGAGAAGGGAGCGCTGTCTCGATGCGTCGATCCCTGGGGTTGGTCATCCCCGTGGTGTTGGCGGCCGGGGCGCTGGCGGCCGTGCCGGCCAGCGCGGACGTCGATCACGGCAGTGATCTGGCCGCCTACGTGAACCCGTTCGTCGGCGCGGCCGCCGGCCAGCAGCCGGAGAGCAACGGCTACGCCGGCGACACGTTCCCGGGCGCGGACGTGCCGTTCGGCATGGTGCAGTGGAGTCCGGACAACCCGCTCGAACCCAAGGCCCCGAACGGGGTCGGCCGGTACTACGTGCGCGACCGCGACAGCGGCTACGCCTGGGAGGAGAACACCCTCAGAGGCTTCAGCCTGACCCACTTCAACGGGGCCGGCTGCGGCGGCGCGGACGGCGACGTGCCGTTCATCCCGTACGCGGGCCAGGTGACCACCTCGCCGGCCGCCGACCAGGCCCACTACTACTCGACCTTCTCGCACGACAGGGAATCGGCGTCGCCGGGCTACTACAAGGTCACCACCGACGCCGGGATCACCACCGAGCTGACCGCCACCCTGCACTCCGGCATGGGCCGATTCACCTTCCCCGCCAACGCCCCGGCCACGTTGCTGGTCGACACCGCTGACTCGGCGATGGGCAGCGACGACGCCTCGGTGACCGTGGACGCGGCCAAGCGCACGATCTCGGGCTGGGTGTCGAGCGGCCACTTCTGCGGCGGCCCCTCCAAGTACAAGGTCTACTTCACCGCCACCTTCGACCAGCCCTTCGCGAGCGTCGGCACCTGGCAGAACTCGACGGTGACGCCCGGCGGAACCCAGGCCCACGGCGGCAACCTCAGCAACGCCACTTGGGACAAGCAGGTGGTCACCGCCGACGGCGGTTCCGGCGCGTTCGTGTCGTTCAAGCCGGGAACCACCGTGCAGGCCCGAGTTGGTCTGTCCTATGTGGACCCGAGTGGGGCGGTGAACAATCTGCGGGCCGAGCAGGGCGGCTTCGACCAACTCGTCCGGCAGGCTCGTCAGGCCTGGAACGACCGGCTCACGCAGGTCCGGATCGGCGGCGCAACCAAGGACCAGCTGACCACGTTCTACACCGCGCTGTACCACTGTCTTTTGCAGCCCAACGTCTTCTCCGACGTGGACGGCCGGTACATCGGCTTCGACAACCAGATCCACCAGCAGCCGCGCGGCCATGCCCAGTACGCCAACTTCTCCGGCTGGGACGTCTACCGCGACGAGATCCAGCTGCTGGCGCTGCTGGCCCCGCGGGAGACCTCGGACATCGCGCAGTCCCTCTACAACCAGGCCACCCAGGCCGGCGGCATCTGGGACCGCTGGTCGCAGAACAACGACTTCATGGGAGTCATGGCCGGCGACCCGTTCCACTCGATGATCGCCAGCGCCTACGCCTTCGGGGCCCGCGACTTCGACGTCCAGGGTGCGCTGGCGTCCATGGTGAAGGGGGCGACCCGGATCCAGCAGCCGGGGGAGCGGGCGCTGGAGCGGCCGGGCCTGTGGGACTACGAGACGCTCGGCTACCACCCCGACAACGTCTCCGACATGCTGGAGGAGACCACCGCCGACTTCGGCATCGCGCAGCTGGCCGGTCGGCTGGGGCAGCGTGACGTGCAGCAGCAGTTCATGACCCGGGCCCAGTACTGGGAGAACGTCTACAACCCCGACACCGGGTATCTGCAGACCCGGGACCGCACCGGGCAGTTCGCCACGCCGTTCGACCCGGCGGTGCACCAGGAGTTCCAGTACCAGGAAGGAAACGCCGCCCAGTACACGTGGATGGTGCCGTACAACGTGTCCGGCCTGGTGACCGCGATGGGCGGGCCGGCGGCCACGACCAAGCGGCTGGACTACTTCTTCACCGAGCTCAACAGCTCCCAGGACTCGCCGTTCGCGTTGATGTCCAACGAACCCTCGTTCGAGGTGCCGTGGGAGTACTCCTACGCCGGCGCCCCGGCCAAGACGGCGGATGTGGTGCGGCGCAGCGCCGAGCAGTTGTTCAAGCCGACGGTGGACGGCCTGCCCGGCAACGACGATCTCGGCGCGACCTCGTCCTGGTACGTGTGGGCGGCGCTGGGCATGTATCCGGAGGCTCCGGGGCGGGCCGAGATGGTGTTGGCCAGCCCGCTGTTCCCGAAGATCACCGTCACCCGCGAGGGCGGGCAGCGGATCGAGATCGACGCGCCGGCGGCGTCCTCGGCCAACCGGTACGTGCAGTCCTTGCGGCTCAACGGAAAGTCCAGCTCCAAGCCGTGGACCCCGGAGTCGCTCGTGGTCAACGGAGGCCGGCTGGACTACACGCTCGGCTCGACGCCGAGCCAGACCTGGGGCACGAGCCCCCAGGACGCGCCGCCCTCGTTCCGTGACGGCGAAGTGCCGGTTCGGGGCGCGGTGTCCGGAACGGTTCATGTGGTGCCCAACGGATCGGCGACCGCGACCGTGCGGGCCGAGGGCATCACCGGCTCGGGAACCGTGACGTGGCAGGCGAATCCGCCGGCCGGCATCACGGTGACCCCGTCCAGCGGCACCCTGACCGTCGGACCGAACGGAAAGTCCACACAGGACGTGAAGGTCACCGTCTCCGGACCGACATACACCACGGTTCCGTTCAGCTTCAAGGGATCCGGCGTGCAGCAGCTACCGGCGCCGCTGACCGTCGACGTGACCGAGCCGGGCAGTTTCGCCGCCGCCGCCGACAACATCGGCGTCAGCGACGACAACACCGTGTGGCTGGGCAAGTTCGGCGACACCAGCCTGTATCCCGGCAACTTCGCCTACTCCAAGCAGCAGTTGGCGGCCAAGGGCATCACGCCCGGCGGCTCGGTGAACGGCTTCACCTGGCCGGCTGCCGCCGGCTCCGGCGCGCCGGACAACATCGTCGCGAATGGACAGACGGTGCGGGTCGACGCGCCCGCCACCGCGTCCAAGCTGGCGTTCTTGGGCGCAGCGACGGGCGGCGACGCCACCGGCGAGGTCACCATCACCTACACCGACGGCAGCACCCAGGCGGCCGATCTCGGGCTGTCCGAGTGGCTGCTGCAAGGGGGACAGGAGAAGCCGCAGTTCGGCAACACCGTGGTCACGAGCACGCCGTACATCAACTCGGCGTTCCCGCGCTACGGGTTCCGATACCACCGGCCGTACACGTCCTACCTGTTCGCCACCGCGCCGATCACGCTGGCGGCGGGCAAGCAGGTCCGCAGCGTCACCCTGCCGGCGGGAACGTCCGGCGGCTCGGCGCACGTGTTCGCGATCTCCGTGAGCTAGACCGGGTTTCGGTGGCCTCCTGTCTCACCCAGGAGGCCACCCACCCCCGACGGGCCGGTGCCGCTCAGGCCAGGTCGTCGAACTCGCCGTCCTTGATCCCGCCGAGGAACGCGGTGATCTCGGCCTGCGTGTACACCAGGGCCGGGCCGTTCGGGAACCGGGAGTTGCGGACCGCGATGTCGCCGTTGGCCAGCCGGGCCACCTCGACGCAGTTGCCGACCGCACCGCTGCGCTTGCTCTTGCGCCACGCGACGCCGGTCAGGTCGGTCGCGGACATGCCGTTGTGGATCTCGATCTGGTCTGCCATGACCCCTCCCGGATCACTAGCCGTTCCAGTGCACATGCACGTGCAGGGGCGCGTGCACCTCGTGACCGTACCAGCTCATCGTGCACGTGCATATGGGCGTGCAGTCGGCTCAACGCCGTGACCAGCGGCGGTGACCAGGCAATGTCATCCCATCGAGTGACGCGGACGCACAACGGGAGGACAGGTTGCTGTGAGGTTCCCCTTGTGGCCACTCGGTCACGCTGTGCGACAGGATCGCCTTTCACGATTCCAGGGAGGGAAATCGATGATCAGGAGCGCTCTCGCCGCACTGCCGGCGGCCGCCGCCGTCGCCGTGCTGGCGGTCCCCACCGCGTTCGCCGACACCACTCCGGTCGCCAGCATCGACATCACCGCCCAGCCCGGCGCGTACCCGCAGGCGACCAGCGGGCACTGGGCCGCGCCCGACCAGGAGGTGATGGTCGGCTACCCGCAGAACGTCCTCAAGGCCCAGACCGACAACGGCCGCGGCTACCTCGCCGTGCTGCTGCGGGCTCCGCACAACGAGCCGCTGCACGTCGGCGCCTACGCCAACGTCGGCTACCCGCCGGACCACCCGGAGTTGGCCAGCGTCCTGGTCATCTCCGACGGCCTCGGCTGCTACGCGGAGCAGGGCGGCTTCACCGTCGACCGCATCGAGACCGATCCGGCCAGCGGTGTGCTGACCGCCTTCGACGGCAGCTTCGACCAGCGCTGCCCCGGCTCCACCGGCTCCGCCCACGGCGAGATCCACTTCCAGCGCTGACCCCTTTTTTTGTGTCATGAAGGGCCCCATACTGACGCTCAACGTCAGTATGGGGCCCTTCATGACGTCAGATCACGGGATCAGCAGGAGCTTGCCGGTGGTGCGGCGGCCCTGGAGGTCCTCGTGGGACCTGGCCGCGTCGGCCAGGGGGTAGCGGCCGCTGATGCGGATGTTGAGCTTGCCCGACTGGATGCCGGCGAAGATCTCGCCGGAGCGCCAGGACAGCTCGTCCACGGTGAGGGTGTGGTGGGCCAGCGTCGGCCGGGTGACGAACAGCGAGCCACCCGAGTTGAGGCGCTGGAGGTCGACCGGCGGCACCGGGCCGCTGGCCGCGCCGTAGAGGGCGAGCGTGCCGCGGATGCGCAGGCTGTCCAGGCTGGCGTCGAAGGTGTCCTTGCCGACGCCGTCGTAGACCACGTTGACGCCCTGGCCGTCGGTGAGCCGGCGGACCTCGGGCGCGACGGCGGTCTCGGTGTAGCGGATGATCTCGTCGGCCCCGGCCTCGCGGGCCAGCTTCTCCTTCTCTGCGTTGGACACCGTGCCGATGACCCGCCCGCCCAGCGCCTTGACCTGCTGGGTGAGCAGCAGCCCCATGCCGCCGGCGGCGGCGTGCACGAGCACCGTGTCGCCCTCCTGCACCGGGTAGGTCGACCGGGTCAGGTAGTGCGCGGTCATGCCCTGGAGCATCGCGCCGGCGGCCACGTCCAGCTCGACGCCGTCGGGCACCGCCACCGCGAGGTTCTCGGGCACCCGGGTCAGCTCGGCGTAGCTGCCGATGGCGCTGGCCCAGGCCACCCGGTCGCCGACCTTGAACCGGCTGACGCCCGATCCGACGGCGATCACCTCGCCGGCCCCCTCCATGCCCGGCACGAACGGCGTCGGAATCGGGTAGGCGCCGGTGCGGTGATAGGTGTCGATGTAGTTCACGCCCGCGGCTGCCACCCGGACCAGCAGCTCGCCCGGCCCGGCCTCCGGATCGGCGACCTCGGCCAAGACCAGCGCCTCGGGACCGCCGGGAGTCTGCACCTGTACCGCCCGCATGGGCTCTCCTCCTCGATCAAGCTCTTTAGTCAGCGCCAACCAGCGAACTCGCCCGGTTGTTCCAGCACAACTCGACGGGCCAGGCCCAGCGGCATCGCGCCGGAGCCGGCGATCCGGTCGTGGAACGACTTGAGGGTGCCCAGGCCCTTGGCCAGGAACTCGTCCCGCATCGCCTCGATCTCCATCGCGCCGGTCAGGTACGACGGGGCCTGCGTCGGCCACGAGCAGTACCGGTTGACCTCGCCCTTGGCCGTGCCCTCGGTCAGCGTGTACTTGGTGGTCATGAACTCCTCGGCCTGCGCCACCGTCATGTCGCCGCAGTGCAGCTCGGTGTCGACGATGATCCGGGCCGCCCGGAACAGTCGGAAGTCCAGATGGGCGAGCAGCTGGCCGGGAGTCGCGTAGTAGCCCTGCTCGCGCATCATGCGCTCGGCGTACAACGCCCAGCCCTCGGAGAAGTACGAGGTGCGGAACACCTTGCGGGCCAGCCGCGGGTTGCCGGCGTGCCAGGAGAAGTGCCAGTGGTGGCCCGGGTAGGCCTCGTGCACGGAGACCGTGCGCAGCCCCGGGTTGGAGTTGGTGCGCAGCCGCTGCTCCACCTGCTCCGGGGTGGCGTCGTCCGGCGTGAACGGCACGAAGTAGTGGCCGAGCCGGGACGGGGTCGCGGCCGGCGGGGTCATGTAGAACGGAACCACGAACATCGGCCGGAGGAACGACGGCGAGGGCACCACCCGGCACTCCTCGCCCTCGGCGAAGGTGACCAGGTCGTTGTCCTTGAGGAACTGGCGGGCCTGCTCGGTCTCGTCGGCGACGACGGTGCGCAGGTCGTCCAGCGTCGGGGCATGGTCCTCCTGCAATGCCCGCACCGCCACCCGCCAGTCGCCGCCGGCCACCGAGGTGGCCTCGGCGTCCAGCTCCGCGTACGCTGCCAGGCCGCGTTCGTGCAGCTCGGACGCCCCGTAGCCGAGCAGCTCGCACTCCTGCAGCAGCGTCGAGTACAGCTTCTCGCCCATCCGCCAGTCGCCGGTCGCCCGGTCGGCGAAGCCCTCCAGATACGTCGTGAGCTCGTCGGCGGCGTCGGCCGCCCTCTCGCCCGCCTCGACCAGGCGGGCCCGGTCGGCCTCGTTGGCCACGTTGGCCGGCAGCACCTCGGTCAGGAAGGCGCGGGTGGTGCGCAGCTGGCTGAGGCCGCGCCGGACGATCAGCGCCGAGGACAGCTCCGGGTCCAGGTTCTCGCGGCACGCGGCGTAGACACCGGGCAGCTCGGCCAGCCGGCTCAGAGCCGACTCGACCAGCTCCGGCTCCGGGCGCAGCTGGTGCAGGAAGGTCGTGTAGAGGCTGCCCAGCGTGCCGACGTAGATCGCGGGATCACGCCGCCAGGCCGGCCAGTCGGCCATCGCCCGCTCTCGGCGCAGATGCGTCAGCACCAGCTCGTGGTCGATGCGGTCGCTGAAGTCGTCCGGCGGGGCCGCCTCGGTGAACCTGGCCAGCCACTCGGCGTGCTCACGCTGCCGGGCCAGGAAGCCGGCCTCGGTGAGATCGCCGAAGGTGCCCTCGTGTTCGGTGAGGCCGAGGCCGGCGGCCGTGGTCGGATGCGCCGGCAGATACCAGTCGAGGAAGGAGGTAACGAGCGTCACTGCGCCCAATCTAGTGCCGAACCCGCTGGTTAAGGTGGGGGAATGTCGGAACAGCCCCGGATTCCCCGCCGCGCCGTGTCCTCGGCCAAGGCCTTCGTCGCCGCCCACGGCCGGCCCACCCGCGCAGTGGTCGCCCCGATCGGCCGGGCCGGCGCCCGCCTCGTGCTCGTCGGCAACGACGGGGCGATGGGCGACATCGTGGTGCCGGACGTCGCCACCGGCGAAGCCGTGATCGAGGCCGCCGGGGCCCAGGCCGCCGAGTGGGACCGCGAGACCACCGCCGCCACCAAGATCGGCCCCCGCCACCGCCGCCGCATGGCCGCCCCCAAGGTCTGACATCAGCTCAGGGGCGGCCCCACGCTCTGCCGTTTGGGCTTGGAAGGGGGCTTTCCTCCACTCCGAGTGGAGGAAAGCCCCCTTCCAAGCCAGTGAGGCCGGGTTAGTGGGAGGTCCAGGGGCGGGACCAGTGGTGCAGGGCGGTGAGCAGGGCCGGGGCCAGGGGCTGGCCGTTGACGGGGCTGCCGGCGGGATGGAAGAAGTGGTCGATGCCGGTCAGCGTGACCAGCTTCTCCCCGCGCAGGGCCGTCAGCAGCGGCGGTGTGGTGTCGCACGGCACGTTGGTGTCGGCGGTCCCGCAGGTGACCAGCACTCGGGTGCCGGCCGGTACTCGGCGGGCGACGTCCGGCGGGTAGATGGCGTCGTCGCTGCGGAGGAAATCGCCCTGGGCCAGCAACGTCTGGAACAGCTGGGCGATCGTCGGCAGCATGCCGGCGGTGCTCACCGGCTTGTCGGCGCGGTAGTTGGAGATCCACGCGGCGATCAGGTCCTTCTGGGCCTGCGCCTGATCGGCCGGCAGGGCGGCGTCGAGCTGCTCGGCCAGTTGCAGGTCGATCATGTCCAGGATCCGCTGGTCCTGCGGGGCCAGCAGCGCCAGGCCCGCCGGCCGGGGCCGCACGGAGATGCCGACCAGCATCGCGTTCATGCCGCCCTCGCTGTGCCCGACGATCAGCATCCGCGACGGATTCGTCTCGGGCTGCTTGAGCAACGTCGTGTACGCGGCCTCGGCCTGGCGGAGGAAAACGCTGTAGTCGGCTCCGGCCGGCGGCAGCGTATGGGTCGGGCCGCTGCCGTACTTGTCGAAGCGGAATGTCATGATCCCGTCCTGCCCCAACGCGTCGGCCAGCAGGGACAGGGTGTTGGGCTCGATGGCCGGCAGCTGGTTGCCGTTGCGGTCGGTGGGACCGCTGCCGGGTAACAGAAGCGCGGCCGCTAGGCGGTCGCCGCGTTTGTGCGCCGGGACGTGGAGCGTGCCGTACGCGGTGAGGCCGTCGGACTGGAACGTGATCTCCCGATCCGTGGCCGGAACACCGGTGGCGGGCATGACGGTAGCGGCGACCATTGCCGCCACGACGAGACTGTGCACGGATTTTCCTTTCAGCGCAGGATGAACGGCAGCAGCAGGCTCACGGTGACGACTCCGACCGTCAGCGCGCCGCAGGTGATCAGCGCGGCCGGGTTGCCGAAGTTGACCGTCCAGCCGACGCCGAACCGCCGCTGCACGAACCAGGACGGGTCGTCAGCGTTGCGATAGATGATGCCGCCGACCCAGTTGCGGTCATCGTCCCGATGGGACAGTCCGGTGCCCTCGTCCGCGCCGTCATCCTTGTTGCGTTGCACCACGATCAGCACCAGCAGCGCGACGCCGACCAGGATCGGCCCGAGCGTGAGCGGCAGCAGCGCGTCCGTCGCCCGGCTGCCGTCCCAGATCGACCAGTCGGTGGCGAACAGGCCCAGGTCAGCCAGCGCGGTCAGGGCGACGAGTCCCTTGCCCAGCCGCACCACGAACTCACGGTGCGCGCGGACCGAGGCCGCCGGCCGCGCCGGGTCCACATCGGCCGGGCCGCGGGAGATCAGCACTGCCAACCCGCTCAGCAGCACGGTGAGGCCGGCCTGGATGTACACGACCGTGAACGCGCTGCCCACCGACTTCGGCACCCACCGGTTGGCCACGCCGTCAGCGTCGAAATGCATCGGCAGCGGATCGGGCAGGTCCGGGTAGCGGATGGCGCCGATCACCGCGCTGGCCACCACGATGGCGACCGGCAGCAACAGCCACGGCCACGGGAACTTCGGCGGATCGCTGTGCAGGGACGTGTCGGCCGTGACCGCCTGGTGGACGCCCGCGAACCAGTCCTGGTCCCGCTTCGCCGCCGTGATCGCGCGGTTGGCCCGGAAGTACAACGTGTACCAGATGATGATCTGCACGATCACCGGCGCCGGCGTCGCCGCCACGCCCACCGTGAGCATCAGCGCCGCGCCGGCAAGCGCGACGATCACCCCGCCGATCACCAGCGCGCGGCGGAATCGGGCGGTTTCCTTCAGCACCAACGGATCCTCGACCCGATTGTCCGGGACGCGGACGCCGAACCGCACCGTGCGCGAGGACAGCGACGGTGTCAGCCAGCCCATGCCGACCAGCAGCACCGTCAGAACCAGTTGCACCACAACACCGGTCGTGGTCACTTCGCCTCATCCCCTTGTCCGTCGAATCCCGCCAGCACGGCCCGGCATGTCGCCAGCACCTCCGCCGCGGGCACCCCCTTGGCCACCGCCTCCGCGAGCAGCGTGCGCGCCCGCGTCGTCCAGTCGGCCACGAACGCCTCGTCCGACTCCGTCGGGCCGACCACCGCCCCCGACTTCCGGTTCACCCGCACGAATCCCTGCTGTCGCAACAGGTCGTACGCCTTGTTGACCGTGTGGAAGTTGATCCCGAAGTCCGCCGCCAGCTGCCGTGTCGAGGGCAGCGACTCCCCGTCCGGCAGCGTGCCGTCCGCGATGCCCTCCACGATCCGATCCCGCAGCTGCTGGTAGATCGGCACCTCGCTGGACAGATCGAGGCTGATGATCACGTGACCCCCCTCCTGACGATCTGTTGTAGTAGTTATAGAACAGACTAAGGCAAGAGGCAAGGGGAGGGCGGGCGGCAGTGGGCCCTGGGACGATGCCCCGGGCGGGAACGAGGGGGAGCCATGGGGGAGTTGGCCACCGAGGCTCTCGACTACGACGGCGGGAGTTCCCGCTGATGGTGGCCTGGGCGGTCGGGAGCTAGGTCAGGCGGGTGCGCAGGGCGGCGAGATCCGTCTCGGACAGGCCGTTGTCGAGCAGGAAGTCCGGCATCCGCAACGAGGTGACGGTTGAGGTCAGCGACTCCTCGAACGTGGTCCCGTGGGCGGTCAGCAGTTCGGTGGTGGCGGTGAGCTGATCGCGGACCCCCAGCTCCTCGAACCGTGGCCGCATTCGTTCGTACGTCAGGAGATAGTCGGCGATGATCTCCCCAGGGGTCGCCCCGGCCAAGCTCAGCAGCACCAGCGACAGCAGCCCGGTGCGGTCCTTTCCGCTGGCGCAGTGGAAAACCACGCCGCCCGGTGCGGCGGTGGCGATCGCCCGCACGGCGGCGACGACCAGACCGGGGTGCTCGGCCAGGAGGCCCGGGTAGTGCAGCGGCGTGGCCAGGAAGTCGGTCTTCGACCAGTGCGCGTAGAACGGGGTGCCGACGGGATCCAGGGGAGTGTTCACGGTGGTCATGCCGGCCGGCCTCGGCGCGAGGTCGGGCTCCGGCTCATCGGGGTTGCGGAGGTCGACCACGGTGCGCACGCCGTAGTCCCACGCCGCGGCCCACCCGGCGGAGGTCAACCGCGTCGGGGCCTCCATCCGCACCAGCGCACCCGGCCGAAGCCGCCCCAAGGTGCCGAGATCCCGCACGTTGACGCAGCCGTCCCACGAAAGCTCCCGGGCATCGGTCATGATCACAGGACGTGTCACGGGCCCGCCCGGTTGGCCGTTGTCGGTGACGGACAACGACGTCCGCCGAAGTTGACGTCACGACCCTATGGATGGTCGGGCCATCCCTGCTTCTCTACTTACCGACCGGTAATGACGCTCGGTTCAGTCTGGAGGATGACTCAATGACGAGTCCGCAGATGGGCGACAACAGCATGAGCCGTCGAAGCCTGTTGGCCGCCGGCGGTGGGGTCGTCGCCGGGACAGCCCTGAGCACACTGGGCCTGGGCACGCTGGGCCTGGGCGGCGTCGCCGCGGCGGCGACGGCGGCCGACGACGCGGACGCGATCGTGGTCGGCCACGGCCTGGCCGGCCTGGTGGCCACCTCGGAGCTGATCGCGGCCGGCCGAAAGGTGTTGCTGCTGGACCAGGAGCCGCAGGCCAGCCTGGGCGGTCAGGCCTTCTGGTCGCTGGGCGGCCTGTTCTTCGTCGACTCGCCCGAGCAGCGCACCGCCGGCATCAAGGACTCCGTCGACCTGGCCCGCACCGACTGGTTCAACACCGCGGGCTTCGACCGTGGCGTCGACGACCCGCTGGGCGAGGACTACTGGGCCTCCCGCTGGGCCGACGCCTACGTGCACTTCGCCGCCGGCGAGAAGCGGGCCTGGCTGTCCGGTCTGGGCGTCACGTGGGTGCCGATCGTCGGCTGGGCCGAGCGCGGCGGGGTGTCGGCCTCCGGCCCGGGCAACTCGGTGCCGCGCTTCCACCTGACCCTGGGCACCGGCCCGGGCGTGATGGAGCCGTTCGCGAAGCTGGTCACCGACGCGGCCGCCGCGGGCAAGGTGACCTTCAAGTTCCGCCACCAGGTGGACGGGATCGTCACCACCAACGGCGCGGTGACCGGCGTGCGGGGCAGCATCCTGGAGCCCAGCAGCGCGGCCCGCGGCACACCCAGCTCCCGGGTCAAGATCGGCGACTTCGAGCTGCACGCGCCGATCGTGATCGTCACCTCCGGCGGCATCGGCGGCAACCAGGACCTGGTGCGGGCCAACTGGCCGGCCCGCCTCGGCCACCCGCCGGCCCACATGATCACCGGCGTGCCGGCCCACGTGGACGGTCGGATGCTGGCCATCAGCCAGGCGGCCGGGGCCCGGCTGGTCAACCCCGACCGCATGTGGCACTACACCGAGGGATTGGCCAACTTCGCGCCGATCTGGCCCAACCACGGCATCCGCGTGCTGGCCGCGCCGTCCTCGCTGTGGTTCGACGCCACGGGGCGCCGGCTGCCCAACCCGGGCGTGCCCAGCTACGACACCCTCGGCACGCTGGAGCTGATCGGCCGCTCCGGCTACGACTACACGTGGTTCGTGCTCAACAAGAAGATCATCGACAAGGAGTTCATCCTCTCCGGCTCCGAGCAGAACCCCGAGCTCACCCGCAAGGACCTGCTCGGCTACCTGGCGATGCGCATCCTCAACAGCACGCCGCCGCCGGTGAAGGCGTTCATGGACAAGGGCCAGGACTTCGTCATCGCCGACACCCTGTCCGACCTGGTCGCCGGCATGAACCGGCTGGCCGGCGCCAACCTGGTCGACCTCAACCAGTTGCAGGCCCAGATGAGCATCCGGGACGCGCAGGTCGACAACCCGTTCACCAAGGACAGCCAGGTGATGGGCGTGCGCAACTCGCTGGCCTACAGCGGCGACAGCCTGGCCCGCACCGCCCCGCTGCACAAGATCCTCGACCCGTCGGCCGGGCCGCTGATCGCCATCCGGATGAACATCCTCACCCGCAAGACCCTGGGCGGCCTGCAGACCGACCTGTCCGGACGGGTGCTCGGCGCCAACGGCCAGCCCATCACCGGCCTCTACGCCGCGGGTGAGGTCTCCGGCTTCGGCGGCGGTGGCGTGCACGGATACCGCGCGCTGGAGGGCACCTTCCTGGGCGGCTGCCTGTTCTCCGGCCGGACGGCCGGCCGCGCCGCCGCGGCAGCCAGCGCCTGACCCCGTCCAGCCTGTCTGTCTTGCTTGGAAGGGGGCTTTCCTCGACTCGGAGTGGAGGAAAGCCCCCTTCCAAGCGCCGACGTCACATTTTGGGGGCGAGGGCGTCGATCATCAGGGCCACGGTGAAGTCGAAGCGGTCGTGGCCGTCGCCGGCGGTGAGCTCGGCGGCGTGGGCAACGATGGTGGGGAAGGACGCCGCCGGTAGGCCGGCGAGGCGGGCCCGGAGCTCGTCGCGGTCCATCACCCACGGGGCGTCGGCGGTGGTGGCGCGCTGGTGCCGGATGGACGTCTCCAGGCAGTACGCGGCGACGTAGAGCAGCAGGGCGTCGCAGGCCCAGGCGGCGGCCTGCGGGGCGACGCCGCCGGCCAGCATGATCGCCAGCATGCCCTCGCTGATGCGCAGGACCTCCAGGTCGGTGGGGGCCAATGCGAGCGCGGCCCGTGAGACGCCCGGGTAGCGCAGGTACTGGTCGCGGATCTGCCCGCAGACGCCGCGGATCTGCTCGCGCCAGGCCGCCGGATCCGGTTGGGGCAGCGCGATTTCCGAGCACAGCCGGCCGATGAGCAGCTCGTCGAGGTCGGACTTGTTGACCACGTGCGCGTAGAGCGAGGCCGGCCCGGTGTCCAGGGCGGCGGCCACCCGGCGCATGGTCACCGCCTCGTAGCCCTCGACGGAGATCAGCGCCAGCGCGGTGTCGACGATCTGCGCCGGCGTGAACACCGTCTTGCGCCGCCGCCGGGGCGCGGCCTCGACCTCGGCGTTGGGGGGCTGGTGACGTGCGGCACGTCGCTCTCTCGGGTTCACGGTCGCCAGCTTAGCTTGACACGAACACTGTTCGTAACTAGAACAGTGTTCGTGAACAACGACACGAACGTGACGGTCGTCGGGGCCGGGCCGGTGGGCCTGGCATTGGCCGCCGAACTCGCCCTGGCCGGCGTCTCCGTGCAGGTGCTGGAGCGCCAGGCCGAGCCGGAACGGGCGATGAAGGCCCAGTCGATCACCATGACGACGGCCGAGGCGCTCGACCGCCGCGGCCTGCTGGCCGCCGCCGAGCGGATCCAGCGGGAGACGCTCGGCCGCAGCGGGCCGGTCGTCGCCGGCAAGTCGCCGTCGGACACCCGCTTCACCGGCCACTTCGCCGGCATGGCCGTCGACGCCGACCTGGTGAACTGGGACGACCCCGACTTCGTCGCCCACACCGCGGCCGCCGGCGCGCGGGTCGTGCCGCAGCCCGAACTGGTGGCGCTGCTGACCGAGCACGTCACCCGGCTCGGCGTGCCGATCCACCGCGGGGTCGAGGTCACCTCGTTCGAGGACACCGGCGACGGCGTGATCGTCGGCGCCAACCACGGCTCTGTGCGCACCGACTGGCTGGTCGGCTGCGACGGCGGCCACAGCGCCGTGCGCCGCCTCGCCGGCATCGAGTTCCCCGGCGAGGACCCGGAGATCACCGGCATCCAGGCGGTCGTCGAGGTCGCCGGCTCGCTGGCGCTGACCAACGGCTGGACCTGGACGCCCCGTGGCACCTACCGCTACGGGCCGCAGCCGGGCCGGGTGGCCATCGTCGAGTTCGACCACCCGCCGGCCGACCGCAAGTCGGAGATCACCCTGGAGGAAGTGCAGACCAGGCTGCGCCGGGTCACCGGGGCCGACATCACCGTGACCGCACTGCACGGCGCCCCGACCCGCTGGACCGACAACACCCGGCAGGCCGCGAACTACCGTGCGGGGCGAGTGCTGCTGGCCGGCGACGCCGCCCACGTGCACCCGCCGTTCGGCGGCCAGGGCCTCAACCTCGGCTACGGCGACGCGATGAACCTCGGCTGGAAGCTGGCCGCCGTGATCGCCGGCTGGGCGCCCGAGGGACTGCTCGACACGTACGACGCCGAGCGGCGGCCGATCGGCGAGTGGGTCCTGGCCTGGACTCGTGGCCAGATCGGCGTGCTGCGCGGCGACGCCAAGTCGGGCGCGCTGCGGGAGATCGTGAGCGATCTGCTGAGCACCCGGGATGGCGCGACCTACGCGGTCAAACACCTGTCCGGCGTCGTCCAGCGCATCGACCTGCCCGGCGACCACCCGCTGATCGGCCGGCAGGTCCCCGACCTGTGGCTGAGCGACGGCTCCCGGCTGGTCGACCACGGCCACGGCGGCGGATTCCTGCTGCTCGACCGCACTTCCGACGGCGCGTTCGCCTGTATTGCCAAGGCCTGGGACGGGCGGGTGACCGTTGTTGCCGACGAGCCCGCGTCACCGGCCGGTGTCCTGGTTCGCCCCGACGGCGTGGTCGCCTGGGCCGTCGACTCGGCTGACGCCGCCGGGCTCGAGGACACCCTTCGCCGCTGGGCCGGCGAGGCTAAGGCCGTCCGAGCAGGCGAATGCCGTTGAGGATGAGGTCGATCCCGGCCAGGAACTGCTCGCGGTCGTCGTGGTCGCGCAGCTGCCCGGCGACGTCACGGGTGAACGGGAACTCCTCGGGATCGAGATCGGCCCACTCGGCCGCGACCGTGGTCAGGAAGTCGGTCCGGTTCGTGCCTGGGGCCACGGTGCGGGCGTTGGCGGCGTTAAGACCGCCGACGCCGAGGATGTAGTTGGTCAGCGCCGACACCGAGGCGAACTCGGCGGCGGCCGGCACGCCGAGGGCCCGGACCTGCCGTCCGATGCGTTCGAAGACGCGCAGCATGGCCGGCTGCGACGGGGCGGCGGCGAGTTGTGTGCCCACCCAGGGGTGCTTGTCGATCGCGTCGAACACCGCCAGCGCCACCGCCCGCACATCCGGCGCGACCTCGGCCTTCAGGGCCGGGGCCAGGACCGCGTCGGTGGCCGCGGCCAGCAGTTCGCCCTTGTTGGCCACGTGGTTGTAGATCGCGCCGGGGCCGGTGCGCAGGCGCTCGGCCAGCCGGCGGAAGGTCAGGCCGCCCTCGCCGTCGGCGTCGAGCAGGGCCACCGCCGCCTCGACGATGCGCTCCCGGGACAGGGCGTCGGCCCGCCGTTCGACGTGACGTGTCATGCCCCCATCTTGACATGTTTGGAACGCTGTTCCAAACTGCTTTGGAACAGCGTTCCAAAGAGAGGTGATCACCATGACCGCACCCGTCACGATCGTCGGCGCCGGCCTGGGCGGGCTCGTGCTCGCCCGCGTCCTGCACATCCACGGCGTCCCCGTCGCCGTCTACGAGGCCGAGGCCTCGCCGACCGCCCGCGCCCAGGGCGGCATGCTCGACATCCGCGACCACAACGGGCAGGTCGCGATCAAGGCCGCCGGGCTGTACGAGGAGTTCCTCGGCCTCGTGCACCACGGCGGCGAGGCCACCCGGGTGCTCGACCGGCACGGCGCCGTCCTGTTCGACGAGCCCGACGACGGCGCCGGTCGCCGGCCCGAAGTGCCCCGTGGCCGGCTGCGGCAGCTCCTGCTCGACTCGCTGCCGGCCGGCACCGTCCACTGGGGACACAAGGTCGCCGGCGTCCGCACCCTCGACGACGGCCGTCACCAGCTCACTTTCGCCGACGGCTCAACCGTGACCGCCGATCTCCTGGTCGGCGCCGACGGCACGTGGTCGCGGGTCCGTTCCCTTGTGTCCACGGCAAAACCCGCCTACACCGGCACCACCTACATCGAGACCTACCTGCACGACAGCGACTCGCGGCACCCCGCCAGCGCCGAGGCCGTCGGCGGTGGCGGCATGTTCGGGCTCGAACCCGGGCGGGGCATCACCGCCCACCGGGAGCCCGGCGGCGTGCTGCACACCTACGCCCAGCTGGCCAAGCCCGAGGAGTGGGTCGCCGGCATCGACTTCACCGACCCCGCCGCCGCCCGTGCCCAGGTCGCCGCCGAGTTCGACGGCTGGGCCCCCGAGCTGCTCGCCCTCATCACCGACGCCGACACCCCGCCCGTGCCCCGCCCCATCTACGCCCTGCCCGCCGGCCACCGCTGGTCCCGCGTCCCCGGCGTCACCCTCCTCGGCGACGCCGCCCACGTCACCGCCCCCTCCGGCGACGGCGCCAACATCGCCATGTTCGACGGTGCCCAACTCGCCCTCGCCCTCGTCTCCCACCCCACCGACCCAGACGCCGCCCTCGCCGACTACGAGGCCGCCCTCTTCGTCCGCGCCGCCGCCACCGCCGCCGAGTCCGTCGAGCTCAACGCCATCATGTTCGGCGCCAACTCCCCGCACAGCCTCGTCGAGATGTTCACGGCGTAACGGTCAGGCGGTCATTCGGTCACCGAGGCGTCGTGCGAGGTCGGACAGGGTGTCGTCGGGGATGTCGAGGTAGCCGTTGGCGGGATCGAGCAGGGCGGTTTGTTGCTGGTCGTACGGGACGCCGGGCGGCAGCGGCGCGAGGTGCCAGTGGACGTGCCGGTTGGCCTGCTGGCTGCCCAATGACAGCACGTAGAGCCGTTCGACGGTCAGTAGTTCGGTCAGCGCGCGGCCCGTGCGGTGCACCACGCGTTGGAGGGCCAGGTAATCGTCGGGAGTGAAGTCGCCGATGGCGTGTTCGCGATGGCTGACCGGGGCGACCAGGAAGTGCCCGAGCACTGACGGGAAGCGGCTGGCGAAGACCACGGCGTCGTCGTCGCGGTAGGCGATGTGGTGCGGGTAGTCGGGGTTGCCGGCGAGCAGTTCGCATATGAAGCACGCTCGGCGGGCTAGGTCGAGGTAGGCGTCGGGCTGCCAGGGCACGCGGGTGGTCACGCTGTCCACATGTACCCGATCCACGGTCAGCGTTCGGGGCGGGCCGGCAGCAGGACGTGCATCAGTCTCGGCGCGACGGTCCCGAGGCGGGGCATCAGACCTGGCGGTCGAAGGAGGTCACGGGCCGGCGGTGTCCCGGTGCGTAAGGTGCGAAGGGCCCGGGATGCCAGAGGGGGAGCACGTGCCGAAGCTGAGCCAGAAGATCGTCGTGCCCGTTGTGTACGTCGCCGCGGTGTTCATGTCGATCCTGGACAGCACGGTGGTGAACGTGACGCTGCCGGTGATCGCGCGGCGCTTCGACGTGCAGCCGGAGCAGGGCCACGCGGTGGTCATCGGGTACCTGTTGAGCCTGGCGGTGTTCATGCCGGCCTCGGGCTGGCTGGCCGACCGGTACGGCGTGAAGCGGGTGTTCCTGGCGGCGCTGGCGCTGTTCGTGGCGGCGTCGGCGCTGTGCGGATTGGCCATGAGCCTGCCGGAGCTGGTGGTGTTCCGGGTGGTGCAGGGCGCGGGCGGCGGCATGCTGGTGCCGGTCGGCATGACGATGGTGCTGCGCATCTTCGCCCCGGCGGAGCGGCCGCGGGCGACCCGGCTGATGAACATCGCCACGATCATCGCGCCGGCCTCGGGCCCGGTGCTGGGCGGCCTGCTCACGGTCCAGCTGTCCTGGCGGTACGTGTTCTTCGTCAACGTCCCGATCGGAGCGCTGGCGTTCCTGTTCGGACTGCTGTTCCTGACCGGCGGCGCGGACACCGTGGCCACGCGTTTCGACGTGCCGGGATTCCTGTTGTCCGGCACGGGGTTCGCGGCCGCGGTGTACGCGCTGAGCGAGGGGCCGGACCGGGGCTGGGACCAACCGGACGTGATCGCGACGGGAGTGCTCGGCGTCGGCCTGCTGGCGGTGCTGGTCCTGGTGGAGCTGCGGGCCGCCGGCCCGTTGCTGAACCTGCGATTACTCGGCAACCGGCCGTTCCGCACCGGCATCTCGGTGCAGGTCCTGAGCTCGGGCGCGTTCCTGGGCGTGCTGTACCTGATGCCGCAGTTCCTCCAGACGGCCCGCGGCTTCGACCCGCTCACCTCGGGGCTGACCACCTTTCCCGAGGCGCTCGGCGCGATGGCCAGCATCCAGGTCATCGCCCGGATCTATCCCCGGATCGGGCCCCGGCGGCTGCAACTGATCGGCCTGACGGGGCTGGCCGTCGACGTCGGCGCGATGGGCCTGATCGACTTGTCCACGCCGCGCTGGCAGATCATCGTGTTGATGCTGCTGGCCGGCGTGAGCATGGGTTTTGTCTTCATGCCGACGCAGACGGCCTCGTTCGCCACCATGCCGACCGAGCACCTGGGCCAGTCCTCGGCGCTGTACAACGTGGGGCGTCAGCTCGGATCGGCCGGCGGCGTCGCCGGGCTGAGCACGGTTGTCGCCGCCCTGGGCTCCGACGGCGAGGGCCCGGGCCTGATCGCCTACCGCGCCGGTTTCTTCACCGCCGCCACCCTCGCCCTGCTGGCCGCGGCCATCGCCCTGACCACCCGGGACGCCGACGCCGCCTCGACGATGAAACCCCGTGAGCGTGTCGGGGACCGCGGTTAGCTTTCACCTCCTACACTGGGGCTTCAGTGTCGATTGAAGTCGATCGAGTGGGGGCAGGGGCATGGCGACGCACAGCCAGCTGTCGGCGTGGATCGAGCGGATGGCCGCGCACTTCGTGCCGGAGGGCATCCCGCTGATCGGCGGGCGGATCCTGGCCTATCTGCTGGTGTGCGACCCGGTGGAGCGCACCGCCGCCGAGCTGTCCGAGGAGCTGGAGGCCAGCAGCGGCTCGATCAGCACCAACGTTCGCCTGCTGATGAACCTGGGCGTGGTCACCAAGACCACCCGCCGCGGGCGTCAGGCCGCCGAGTACAGGCTCAACGAGCAGGGCTGGAACGACATGATCGACCGCCGTCTGCGCGCCCTGGCCGCCACCCGCGAGCTGACCGCCGCCGGCCTCCGCCTGCTCAGCGGCGATCCCGAGCGTGCCCAGCGTCTGCGCAACATCGACGAGATGTACGGCTGGCTGGCCGACGAGCTCCCGGCGGTCTGGGAACGCCGCCCCGCCCCACCCCGCTGACCCTCGCCCGCAGCCACACCGAATCCGTTTCACGCATTCGGTGTGACGCTAGGCGGGACTCGCGGGGGTCAGCGGGTGGCTAGCTCGGGGGTCTTGGCTGGCGAGACGGGCGTGAGGGTGGGAGCGGGGCCGCGGTCGCGGCTGGCGGTCCACAGGGAGGCGGCGGCGACCAGGATCAGGGTGGCGCCGAGCACGTGCACGAGGACGAGGATGTCCGGCACGCCGGTCCAGTACTGCACGAGACCGACCACGCCCTGGGCCAGCGTCACGCCGACCAGCACCCAGTAGCGCCGCCACAGCACCGGGGCGGCGTCCTTGATCCGCATGCCGAAGCCCAGCGCCAGCAGCGAGCCGATCAGCAGGAACACCAGGTCGGCGTGGATCTGGGCCAGGGTCTCGACCGGCACCTCGAGCCGAGGGGTGCGCACGTCCCCGGCGTGCGGGCCGGCGGCGGTGACGAGGGTGCCGGCGATGAGGATCAACCCGACCGTCACGGCCTGGGCCAGCTGAAGGCCCAGCAGCGGCCGGGGGAGCAGCGGCCGGGGCCGCTCGTCGCCCTCGTCGACGGCCCGGAACAGCAGCACGGCCAACCAGATCAGCGGCATCGAGGCCAGGAAGTGCGGGGCGACGCTCCACCACTGCAGTCCGGTGAGGACGGTGATGCCGCCGATCACCGCCTGCGCCACCACGCCCAGCGGCATCATCAGCGCCAGCACGATCACCCGTCGCCGGCGCGGCCGGGCGAAGATCGCCATCAGCACGCACAGCGCGGACACCACGCCCAGGCCGCCGCCCAGCAGCCGGTTGCCGAACTCGATCCACTGGTGCACCTGCCCGCCGACCGGGTCGGCGACCGGCACCAGGCTGCCGGGCTGGCACTGCGGCCACGTGGTGCAGCCCAGGCCGGACTCGGTGACCCGCACCACGGCCCCGGTGACGGCGATGCCGGCCTGTCCGACGACCGCGGCCCCGGCGATGAGGCGCTGCACGGCGCGACTGGGGGACGGGACCCTGGAGAGCGGCGATCGGGACAGCAGCGATGCGGTTGACACGGCTCGATGGTAGGACCGGCGTTCGGGCCGCCCGGCACCGGCCCGTTTGTCCGGTTGCAGGGGTGGGGTCATCGGACCGAGGGTTTTCCCGCGTTGGCTGCCCGCAATCGTCTGCATACGTTGGGAAAGCGCTCTCGCCCTGACGGAGCGTGCACGACCCCCCACTCCCTGCGTGGAGGTTCCCTGTGAAGTTGAGGTCCCTACTGGCCGTCGCCGCCATGGCGGCCACGGCCCTGGCCATGACCGGCACCGCGGACGCCGCCCCGACGGGCGTCACCACGGCGCACTCCTGTTCCACCGCCCCGGCTCCCGGCTACGCGGCCTGTACGGCGCTGCGCCGCACCGACGCGGCCGCCAAGCCGCTCGTCCGCCCGTTCGCGCCGGCGGCGCCGTCCGGCCTGTCCCCGGCCAACCTGCAGTCGGCGTACAAGCTGCCGACGAGCAGCACGACCGCGACGGTCGCGATCGTCGACGCCTACGACGACCCGAACGCCGAGTCCGACCTGGCCACCTACCGGTCGACCTACGGGCTGCCGGCCTGCACCACGGCCAACGGCTGCTTCCGGAAGGTCAACCAGACCGGCGGCACCAGCTACCCGACCGGCGACACCGGCTGGAGCGAGGAGATCTCGCTCGACATCGACATGGTGTCGGCGGTCTGCCCCAGCTGCCACATCCTGTTGGTGGAGGCCACTTCCGCCTCGTACGTCAACCTCGGCACCGCGGTGAACACGGCGGTCCGGCTGGGCGCCACCGCGGTGTCCAACAGCTACGGCGGCGGCGAGTCCTCGGCCGAGACCACCACCTATGACGCCTACTACAACCACCCGGGCGTGGCGATCACGGTCAGCTCCGGCGACTCCGGCTACGGCGTGGAGTACCCGGCGGCCTCCCGCTACGTGACGGCGGTCGGCGGCACGCACCTGGTCACCAGCTCCACCACCCGCGGCTGGACCGAGACCGCGTGGAGCGGCGCCGGTTCCGGCTGCTCGGCCTACGAGGCCAAGCCGACCTGGCAGACCGACACCAGCTGCACCCGCCGCACGGTCGCGGACGTGTCCGCGGTCGCCGACCCGGCCACCGGCGTCGCGGTCTACGACACCTACGGCGAGTCGGGCTGGCTGGTCTTCGGCGGCACCAGCGTCTCCTCGCCGATCGTGGCCTCGGTGTACGCCCTGTCCGGCAACGTCAGCGGCGTGCCGGCCTCGCTGGCGTACTCGCACACCTCGTCGCTGTTCGACGTGACGAGCGGCTCCAACGGCAGCTGCAGCGGCACCTACCTCTGCACCGCCCGCGCGGGCTACGACGGCCCGACGGGCCTGGGTACCCCGAACGGCACAGGGGCCTTCTGACAGACGACGCCGGGCGGGGTCACCCGCCCGGCGTTTCGTCCGTTTCAAGGGCTGCCAAAGGGTTTTCCCGTATTGGCGCGCGGTGACCGCCTCCTTACGGTCAGGGAGCTTCGTCCCGACTCCGCTTGGAGGAAACGGTGACCAAGAAACCCCTGAGGATCCTGGCCGTCATCGCGCTGTGGGCCGGCGTGACGGCGCTCGGTGGCACGACAACAGCACAGGCCCAATCGAACACTCAAACCGTCACCACAGCCCGATCCTGCGCCGAGAAGCCGGCGCCCGGCTTCGCCGCCTGCACGGCGTTGGTGCGCACCGACGCGGCCGCCCGGTCGTTCGCCCCGGCGGCCCCGGCCGGCCTGGGCCCGGCCAGTCTCCAGTCCGCGTACAAGCTGTCCGCGGCCGGCGGCGCCGGCCTGACCGTGGCGATCGTGGACGCCTTCGACGACCCGAGGGCGGAAGCCGATCTCGGTGTCTACCGGTCCACCTTCGGGCTGCCGGCCTGCACCACGGCCAACGGCTGCTTCCGCAAGGTCAACCAGAACGGCGCGGCGAGCCCGCTGCCGGCCGGCAACACCGGCTGGGCCGAGGAGATCTCGCTGGACATCGACATGGTCTCGGCGATCTGCCCGCAGTGCCACATCCTGTTGGTGGAGGCCAGTTCCGCGTCCTTCACCAACCTCGGCACCTCGGTGAACACCGCCGTGCGGCTGGGCGCGGTGGCCGTGTCCAACAGCTACGGCGGCGGCGAGTTCTCCGGCGAGACGTCGGCGGACTCGTTCTACAACCACCCGGGCGTGGCCGTCACGGTCAGCTCCGGCGACTCCGGCTTCGGGGTCGAGTACCCGGCGGCCTCGCGCTTCGTGACCGCCGTCGGCGGAACGCATCTCACGGCCGGCGGCGGCGCCCGCGGCTGGACCGAGACCGCGTGGAGCGGCGCGGGTTCGGGCTGCTCGGCGTTCGAGGCCAAGCCGACCTGGCAACACGACACCGGCTGCGCGCGGCGCACGGTCGCGGACGTGTCCGCGGTCGCCGACCCGGCCACCGGCGTCGCCGTCTACGACACGTACAACGTGGGCGGCTGGCTCGTGTTCGGCGGCACCAGCGTCTCCTCGCCGATCATCGCCTCGGTGTACGCGCTGGCCGGCCGCCCGGCCGCGGGCAGCGTCCCGGCCTCGCTGGCCTATGCCCACCCGACGTCGTTGTTCGACGTGACCAGCGGTTCCAATGGCAGCTGTGGCGGCAGCTACCTGTGCACCGCCCGCGCCGGCTACGACGGCCCGACCGGCCTGGGCACGCCGAACGGTCTCGGCGCGTTCTGACCGGGCACCACCGAATACGGGCAAGGGGGCTCTGCCGCCGGCAGAGCCCCCTTGCCTGCGTCGGCGTCAGCGGCGGACCAGGGAGCCGATCTTGTCCAGGGCCGGGCGCAGTTCGTGCACCCGCAGCAGGGCCATCATGCCGAATGCGGCGAGCAGGCCGAGGATTCCGCCCAGCAGCAGGGAAGTGAACGCGCCGAACGCCCCGTGCAGGCCGCCGGGGAGGTAGCTGCGGACGCCGAGCTCGATCGCCAGGGCCACCGCCGCGCCCCAGACCGCGGCCACCGCGACCTTGACGTAGGTGCGCAGCACGCGGCGGCTGCCGAGCTTGCCGAATCGCCGGCGCAGCAACAGTTCCCCGGCCAGCGTGCCCACGGTGAAGCTGATCGCGTCGGAGAAGGTCAGCCCGAACACGACCTGGTTGGGCGGCAGCAGCTGCGCGGCCAGCAGGGCCACCGGCACCTTCAGGGCGATCATCACGGCGTTGATCACTGTCGGCGTGCGGGAGTCCTTCATGGCGTAGAACACGCGCATCTGCAACATGATCAGCGCGTACGGCAGCAGCCCGAACGAGGAGGTGGTGATGGCCAGCCCGAGCCGGGTGGCGTCCGAGCCGCCCTTGCCGAACACGGTGATCGCCACGGCCAGGGCCGGCCCCAGCACGGTCATCAGCGCGCTGATCGGGGCCAGCATCACCGCCGACATCCGGCTGCCCAGCGACAGGTCGTCCAGCAGCGCCGGGATGTTGCCGGTGGCGGCGGCCTTGCTCATCCGCGGCATGATCGCGGTCAGCAGCGACACGCCCAGCACGCCGTAGGGCATCTGCACCAGCAGCCACGAGTACGTGTAGATGGTGATGCTGCCGGGGGCGGCGAAGGTGGCGACCCGGGTGATGGTGATGTAGCCGATCTGGCTGACCACCACGTAGGCCACGACCCACAGGGCCAGGCTGCCGAACTCGCCCAGCCGGCGGTCCCAGCCCCAGTGCCAGCGCGGCCGGTAGCCGCTGCGCAGCAGCGGCGGGATCAGCACCAGCGCCTGGATCACGATGCCGAGCGTGGTGCCCGCGCCGAGCAGCAGCAGCTTGAAGTCGGTGATGTGCACCGGGTTGGTGGAGATCTCGCCCGGCAGCACGAAGTAGGCCGCGATGGTGACCAGCAACGTCAGGTTGTTCAGCACCGGGGCCCAGGCCGGCGCGGCGAACACGTTGCGGGTGTTGAGGATCGCGCCGACCATGGCGAACATGCCGTAGAACAGGATCTCCGGCAGCAGCAGGTACGCGAACGCGGTCACCAGCTCCGGGTTGGCGTTGCCGCTGGCGCTGTCCACGAACAGCCTGGTCAGCAGCGGGGCGGCGGCGACCGCGAGCACGGTCATGCCGAACAGCATGGTGAAGCTGACGGTGAGCAGCCGGTGCGTGTACTCGTCGCCGCCGTCGGCGTCCTCGTGCCGGGCCCGCACCAGCAGCGGCACCACCACGCTGGTCAGCACGCCGCCCAGCAGCAATTCGTAGATGATGTTGGGCACGGTGTTGGCCACCGTGTACGAGTCGTTGATCGCGCCGGCGCTCAGGCCGATCACGGCGGCGAGCAGCAGCTTGGACAGGAAGCCGGTGATGCGGCTGACCAGGGTCGCCACGGCCATCGAGCCGCTGGCCCGGGCCAGGGACGGCTCTTCGTCGCGTCGTTGGTCCACAGTAGTCGTGCTCAAAGTAGGGGGAACGCCTTCTCGGGTCAGGTCAGCCGGGTGGTCTTGGTGGCGACGCCGCCCGCGGCGGCCGCCCAGATGATCAATACCAGCACCGGCTGCCAGCCCGGCGCGCCACCCTGGGTGAGCACGGTGTGCAGCGACTCGGCCAGCGCACCCGAGGGCAGCAGCTGCACGATCACGCCGAGGCCGCCCGGCAGCGAGCTCGCCGGCAGCGCGATGCCGCCGGCCAGCAACAGCACGAACCACACGATGTTGGCCACCGCCAACACGATCTCCGCCCGCAGCGCGCCGCCCAGCAGCACGCCCAGGGCGCCGAACGCGATCGTGCCCAGCAGCACCAGCACGATCGCCCACACGATGCCGCCGGCCGACGGCGACCAGCCCAGCAGCGCGGCCACCACACCCAGCACGACAACCTGGATGGCGACGATGCTCACCGCCGCCAGCACCCGGCCCGCGCCCAGCAGCCAGCGCGGGATCGCCGTGGCGGCAAGGCGTTTGAGCACGCCGTAGCGGCGGTCGAAGCCCAGCGCGATGGCCTGCCCGGTGAACGCCGAGGACATCACCGCCAAGGCGAAGATGCGCGGCGTCACCTCGTCCACCCGGGGCTCGGGCAGCGGCACGATCTTCAACAGGGTCAGGCCGACCAGCAGCGCCAGCGGGATCAGCAGGGTCAGCAGCACCTGCTCGCCGTTGCGCAGGGCCAGCGCCGTCTCGGTGCGGGCCTGGGCGACCAGCATGCGTCCGAGCTTTCCTCGGCCCGGGGCCGGGGCGAACGCGCCGGGGGAGAACGTGCTCATGAGCGAAGCTCCCGTCCGGTCAGCTCCAGGAACACGTCCTCCAGGCTGCGGCGGGCCACCCGCAGCTCCTCGGCCAGCACGCCCTGCTGGGCGCACCACGACGTGACGGTGGAGACGACCTGCGGGTCGATGCAGCCGGCCACCAGGTAGGAGCCGGGGCCGATCTCGTCCACCTTCAGGTTCTCCGGCAGCGCGTCCACCAGCAGCCGGGTGTCCAGGCCCGGGCGGGCCCGGAAGCGCAGCTGCTGCTCGGCCGATCCGCCGCTGGTCAGCTCGCGGGGCGTGCCGCTGGCCACCACCCGGCCGTGGTCGATGATCACGACCCGGTCGGCCAGCGTCTCGGCCTCGTCCATCAGGTGCGTGGTCAGCAGCACGCCGACGCCGTCGGACTTCAAGGCCTGCACCAGGTCCCAGACCAGGCGGCGGGCCTGCGGGTCCAGGCCGGCGGTTGGCTCGTCCAGGAACACCAGCTCCGGCCGGCCGACCAGGGCGCAGGCCAACGACAGCCGCTGCTGCTGCCCGCCGGACAGCCGCTTGTACGGGGTGCGACGTGCCCCCGACAGGCCCAGCACGTCCAGCAGCCAGGCGGGGTCGAGCGGGTTGGCGGCGCAGGTCGCGACCAGGCGCAGCATCTCCTCGGTGCGCACGCCCGGGTACGCGCCGCCGCCCTGCGGCATCACGCCGATCCGGGCCCGCAGCTGCGCGCCGTCGCGCACGGGGTCCAGGCCCAGCACGCGGATCGCGCCGCCGTCGGGGCGCAGGAAGCCCTCGCACAGCTCGACGGTGGTCGTCTTGCCGGCGCCGTTCGGGCCGAGCAGGGCGAGCACGCTGCCGTGCTCCATGGTCAGGTCCAGGCCGTTCACCGCGACGGCCGACCCGTAGCGCTTCACCAGGCCCGACACCTCGACCGCGGGCTTGGTCGGGGACGGGGTCACGTCCGCCGAGCCTAGGGGGTGGCTCGGACGCAGGCTCGTGGGGCTCATCCCAGCCTCCCCGTGGGCACCGGTTCGGACGTGGCGGGGGTCACGGTGAGTTCACCTCGGGGTTCGCGTTCGGGGAGTTTGCCGCGGACCGTCAACAGCAGCAGTCCGACCGTGATGAGCGCGGCCGCGGCGGCGGTCGGGATGAGGAACGCCCGGCCGTCGAAAGTCGACCCGGTGGGCGGCGTGACCAGCGCGATCAGCGCGCTGAACACCGTCACCACGAGCCGGAAGCGCTTGCTGGCCTTGCAGGTGGCCAGCGGAATGATCGCCCACAGCGGGTACCAGGGCTGCACCACCGGGCCGAGCACCACGAACCAGAACAGGAACAGGCCCAGTCCGGCCATCGCGCTCAGGCGGCCGCGGTAGGCCTGCCACAGCAGGGCCACGCCGGCCCCGGCGAAGCCGACCCAGCCGATCGCCCTGGCCACCGCGATCGTGTTGTCGACGTGGTTGCCCACCTGGAACAGCACACCCAGCCCTACGCCGCCCAGCGCGACCAGGGTCACCGGGGACAGCCAGGTGTAGATCTTCGTGCCGCCGGTCAGCGTGTTCAGCCAGCCCCAGCCAAGGCCGCTGGCCACCGTGATCAACGTCATCACGCCGACGCCGATGACCAGCATCACCGCGCCCGCCTTGAGCAGGTGCGACAGGCCGCCGCCCCAGCGTCGGGCGATCATCACGCCGACGAAGCCCAGCGCCACCAGGGCCGGGGCCTTCACGCCGGCGCCCATGGTGATCAGCGTCGTGCCGGCCAGGATGCCGACCAGCTCGTGCCGCTGCCACGGCGGGATCGGGTCGCCCGGGCGGACCTTGGGCAGGTTGGCGATGGCCACGTGGAAGCCGGCCAGCATCAGGCCGATCGCCAGCGCCTCGTTGTGCACGCCGATGACCAGGTGGAACACCACCAGCGGGTTGGCCGCGGCCAGCCAGATCGCCGACACCGGCGGCACCCGGAAGCGGCGGGCCAGGCGGGGCAGGGCCCACACGATCAGGCCAAGGCCGACCAGCGCCAGCACCCGCTCCAGCAGGATGCCCAGCACGATGTTGTCGCCGGCGATGCCGGTGATGGCCCGGCCGATGGTGAGGAACAGCGGGCCGTACGGCGACGGCGTCTCCCGCCACAGCGTCGGCACGTTGCGGGCCAGCAGGTTGTCCGGGCCCAGGGCCTGCGCCGCGCCCACCGTGTACGGGTCCATGCCGTGCTGCACCACGGCGCTCTGGGCCAGGTAGCTGTAGACGTCCTGGCTGAACATGGGCGGCACCAGGATCAGCGGGATCGTCCACATCACCAGCGTGCGGTCCATCTGCGCCCGCGACAGCATGCGCGGCCGGCCCGGCCAGACCAGGCGGCCCAGCCACAGCCAGGCCAGCACCATCATCAACATCCCGGAGAAGGCGCTGGCCATCGCCACCGTCGGGATGCGGGCGAAGACGCCGAGAATCGGCGTGTCCAGCAGCGGGTTGATCGTCGGCGACGCCCCCGCGCCCAGGCCGCCGCAGGCCAGCAGCAGGGAGCCGACCGTGCCGAACCGCCGGATCACCTGGAGCTGCCGCCGCTCGGCCCGGTCCAGCCGCAGCGGCGCGTCCGGCACCGGAACCAGCCCGGGCGGACCGGTCTCACCGACCGACCCGGTCACCAGCTCTCGCAGTTTGGCGGCCAACACCCAAGCAGAGTAGCGAGCACGAGGTGAGCCCCACCTGAACACCCGCCACCCCCGTTTCCGCCACATGCGCTTCCCATGTGGCATCCGGCACCCCTGGTTTCCCCACATGCGCTTCCCATGTGGCGTCCAGTGCCAAGTGGGAAGCGCATGTGGGGAAAAGGGGGGCGGTCGTCACTCGGGTGGGTGTGAAGCGGGTCACGTTGCGTGGTTGGCGGGGGGTCTGCCTTTGCTGTACCGATCGAAATAGGCAACACTTGTGTTGTGAAAAACGCCGGGAGCGATCAGACGCAGGGTGCGGCGCCGCCGCAGCCGGCCGACGGCCGCACCCGGCAGGCGGTGGCCAGGCTGCTGCTCGAACGGGGACCGGTCACCGCGGCCGACGTCGCCGACGAGCTGGGCCTGAGCCATGCCGCCGTGCGCAGGCACCTGGACGCCCTGCTGGCCGATGGAGAAGCGGCCACCAGGGACGCGCCGCTGCGTGGGCGCAGGGGGCGAGGCCGGCCGGCCAAGCTGTTCCTGCTGACCGAGTCGGGCCGGGCCCGCTTCGGTCACGCCTACGACGACCTGGCGGTCGCCGCGCTGCGCTTCCTCGCCGAGAGCGGTGGGGAGCAGGCGGTCCGGGCGTTCGCCGAGCGCAGGGTCGAAGTCATGATCGAACGGCACCGGGACACCGTGACCGAGCCGAAGCAGCCGGCGGAGCGGGCCAAGGCCCTCGCCGCCGCGCTGACCCGCGAGGGCTACGCTTCGTCGTCACGGCACGTCGGCGCCGGGGAGCAGCTGTGTCAGCACCACTGCCCGGTGGCGCACGTCGCGGCCGAGTTCCCGCAGCTGTGCGAGGCCGAGACGACGGCGTTCGCCGCCATGCTCGGCGTCCACGTGCAGCGGCTCGCGACCATCGCCCGCGGTGACGCAGCGTGCACCACCCACGTGCCGCTGCTCCCACCACAAGGCAAGACCCCGAACACGACACCACCCACCCCGGACGGAGGGGAGCTCGCATGACTGCCGCTGCCGAGCAGCGCACGCCCACCACGGCACAGGCCGAGCCGCTGACCCAGGAACAGACCCTGGCGACGCTCGGAACCTATGAGTACGGCTGGGCCGACTCCGACGCTGCGGGCGCGAGCGCTCGCCGAGGTCTGAACGAGGACGTCGTCCGGGACATCTCGGCCAAGAAGAGCGAGCCCGAGTGGATGCTCGAGCACCGCCTGAAGGGCCTCAAGCTGTTCGAGCGCAAGCCCATGCCGAACTGGGGCTCCGACCTGTCCGGCATCGACTTCGACAACATCAAGTACTTCGTGCGGTCCACGGAGAAGCAGGCGGCCTCCTGGGAGGACCTGCCCGAGGACATCAAGAACACCTACGACAAGCTGGGCATCCCGGAGGCCGAGAAGCAGCGGCTGGTCGCCGGCGTCGCCGCCCAGTACGAGTCCGAGGTGGTCTACCACCAGATCAACGAGGAGCTGGCCGCCCAGGGCGTCATCTTCCTGGACACCGACACCGGCCTCAAGGAGCACCCCGAGCTCTTCGAGGAGTACTTCGGCTCGGTGATCCCCAGCGGCGACAACAAGTTCTCCGCGCTGAACTCCGCGGTGTGGTCGGGCGGCTCATTCATCTACGTCCCCAAGGGCGTGCACGTCGAGATCCCGCTGCAGGCCTACTTCCGGATCAACACCGAGAACATGGGCCAGTTCGAGCGCACGCTGATCATCGTCGACGAGGGCGCGTACGTGCACTACGTCGAGGGCTGCACCGCGCCGATCTACTCCTCCGACTCGCTGCACTCGGCGGTCGTGGAGATCATCGTCAAGAAGGGCGGCCGCTGCCGCTACACGACCATCCAGAACTGGTCGAACAACGTCTACAACCTGGTCACCAAGCGCGCCAAAGCCGAAGAGGGCGCGACCATGGAGTGGATCGACGGCAACATCGGCTCCAAGGTCACCATGAAGTACCCCTCGGTGTTCCTGATGGGCGAGCACGCCAAGGGCGAGGTGCTGTCCATCGCCTTCGCCGGCGAGGGCCAGCACCAGGACGCCGGCGCGAAGATGGTGCACCTGGCCCCGCACACCTCCTCGACCATCGTGTCGAAGTCGGTGGCGCGCGGCGGCGGCCGCACCTCCTACCGCGGCCTGGTCCGGGTGAACAAGGGCGCGCACCACTCCGCGTCCACGGTCAAGTGCGACGCCCTGCTGGTCGACCAGATCAGCCGGTCGGACACCTACCCGTACGTGGACGTCCGCGAGGACGACGTGTCCATGGGCCACGAGGCCACCGTCTCCAAGGTGAGCGCGGACCAGCTGTTCTACCTGATGTCCCGCGGCCTGACCGAGGACGAGGCGATGGCCATGGTCGTGCGTGGCTTCGTCGAGCCGATCGCGCGCGAGCTCCCGATGGAGTACGCGCTCGAACTGAACCGCCTGATCGAACTCCAGATGGAAGGGGCCGTCGGCTGACATGGCCACCCCGACGACGCAGCATGGGTTGACCGAGCACTCGCACGGCGGAACCGTGATTCCGCAGAGCTCGCGCGGCGACCGGTTCACCTCCTACGACGTGGACGCCTTCGAGGTTCCGGGCGGGCGCGAGGAGGACTGGCGGTTCACCCCGCTCAAGCGGCTCAACGGCCTGCACAACGGCACCGCCGTGGCCAGCGGCTCGGCCGCCGTGGACGTCAAGGAGTCGCCGGAGGTGCGCGTCGAGCGCGTCGCCCGCGACGACCAGCGCATCGGCCAGGGCGGCGTGCCGGCCGACCGCGTGTCCGCGCAGGCGTGGTCGGCCTTCACCCAGGCCACCGTCGTCACCTTCCCCAAGGAGACGAAGACCACCCGGCCGACCGTGGTCACGGTGACCGGCCCCGGCGAGGGCGGCGTGGCCTACGGCCACGTGCAGCTGCGCGCCGAGGCGTTCGCCGAGGCGGTCGTGGTGGTCGACTACCGCGGCTCGGGCACCTACGCCGACAACCTGGAGATCGTCGCCCTCGACGGCGCGAAGCTCACGGTCGTCGTCGTGCACGACTGGAGCGACGACGCCGTGCACGTGGGCGCGCACCTGGTCAAGCTGGGCCGGGACGCGCAGCTCAAGCACACCGTGGTCACCATCGGCGGCAGCCTGGTGCGGGTCAGCCCGACCGTCACCTACGGCGACAGGGGCGGCGACGCCGACCTGGCCGGCCTGTACTTCGCCGACGCCGACCAGCACCTGGAGCACCGCACCTTCGTCGACCACGCGGTGTCCAACTGCCGCAGCAACGTGGTCTACAAGGGCGCGTTGCAGGGCGAGGGCGCGCACACGGTGTGGATCGGCGATGTGCTGATCCGGGCCGCGGCCGAGGCCACCAACACCTACGAGCTCAACCGGAACCTGGTGCTCACCGACGGCGCCCGCGCCGACTCGGTGCCCAACCTGGAGATCGAGACCGGCGAGATCGAGGGCGCCGGCCACGCCAGCGCCACCGGCCGGTTCGACGACGAGCAGCTGTTCTACCTCCAGGCCCGGGGCATCCCGACCGAGCAGGCCCGGCGGCTGGTCGTGCGGGGCTTCTTCCACGAGGTGCTGCAGAAGATCGACGTGCCCGAGGTGCGGGAGCGCCTGGAGGCGGCGATCGAGGCCGAGCTCCAGGCCGTGGGGGCGTGACGATGCTCCGCGCGTGTTCGCTGGCCGACCTGGAGGACGGCAAGCCGTTCCCGGTCGAGCTGGCGGACACGCCGATCGTCCTGGTGCGCCAGGGCGACCAGGTGCACGCGCTGCGCGACGAGTGCACGCACGCCGAGATCGCCCTGGCCGAGGGCGAGCTGACCCGCAAGGGCCTGGAGTGCTGGCTGCACGGGTCGTGCTTCGACCTGCGCACCGGCGCCCCGTCCTCGCCGCCCGCCACCGAGCCGGTGGCCGTGTACGCGGTGACCGTGTCCGGCGACGACGTGCTCGTCGACCCGGAGCACCGCACCAACTGACTTGTAGTTCAACCGCCACACAGGAGAACGAGAACCCGATGGCCACCCTGGAGATCAAGGACCTGCACGTCTCGGTCGTCACCGACGACGGCCCCAAGGAGATCCTCAAGGGGGTGGACCTGACGATCAAGGCCGGCGAGACGCACGCCATCATGGGCCCCAACGGCTCCGGCAAGTCCACGCTGTCCTACGCGATCGCCGGTCACCCCAAGTACGAGGTCACCTCGGGCGAGGTCCTGCTCGACGGTGAGGACGTGCTGGGCATGGCCGTCGACGAGCGGGCCCGCGCCGGCATCTTCCTGGCCATGCAGTACCCGGTCGAGGTGCCCGGCGTGTCCATGTCGAACTTCCTGCGCACCGCCGCCACCGCCGTGCGCGGGGAGGCCCCGCAGGTGCGGCACTGGGTCAAGGAAGTCAAGACCGCCATGTCGGAGCTGGAGATCGACCCGTCGTTCGCCGAGCGCAGCGTGAACGAGGGCTTCTCCGGCGGCGAGAAGAAGCGGCACGAGATCCTCCAGCTGGCCCTGCTCAACCCGAAGATCGCCATCCTCGACGAGACCGACTCCGGCCTCGACGTGGACGCGCTGCGGGTGGTGTCCGAGGGCGTGAACCGCTTCCGCGCCAACGGGGAGAGCGGCGTCATGCTGATCACCCACTACACCCGCATCCTCAAGCACATCACCCCCGACTTCGTGCACGTGTTCGCCGGCGGCCGGATCGTCGAGTCCGGCGGCGCCGAGCTGGCCGCGCGCCTGGAGGAAGAGGGTTACGTGAAGTACACCGGCAAGCAGGAAGCCGCGCAGGTCGGCTGACGTTGCACCTGTTGACCTGTAGTCGTTGAACGCGAGGAGGCGCCGGCAGTGACCACCACCGCTGCACCCTTGGACGTCGCCGCCCTGAAGGCCGACTTCCCGATCCTGGCTCGCACGGTGCGCGAGGGCAAACGGCTGGTGTACCTGGACTCCGGCGCCACGTCGCACCGCCCGACCCAGGTGCTCGACGCCGAGCGGGCCTACATCGAGACGTCCAACGCCGCCGTGCACCGCGGCGCGCACCAGCTGTCCGAAGAGGCCACCGACCTCTACGAGGCGGCCCGGGAGAAGATCGCCGACTTCATCGGCGTCGGCATGGACGAGGTCGTGTTCACCAAGAACGCGACCGAGGCCATCAACCTGGTCGCCTACGCCTTCGGCAACGCCACCTTCTCCGACGACCCGGCGGCCAAGCGCTTCACGCTCGGGCCGGGCGACGAGATCGTGGTGACCGAGATGGAGCACCACGCCAACCTGCTGCCGTGGCAGCAGCTGGCCCAGCGCACCGGCGCCACCCTCAAGTGGTTCTCGGTCACCGAAGAGGGCCGGCTTGATCTGTCCGATGTGGACGATCTGATCACGCCGCGCACCAAGGTGGTCGCCTTCACCCACCAGTCCAACGTGCTCGGCACGGTGAACCCGGTGTCGGTGCTGGTGGCCAAGGCCCAGTCGGTCGGCGCCCTGACCGTGCTGGACGCCTGCCAGTCCGTGCCGCACTCCACTGTGGACTTCCGGGCCCTTGGTGTGGACTTCGCCGCGTTCTCCGGCCACAAGATGCTCGGCCCGTCCGGCATCGGCGTGCTGTACGGCCGGTACGAGCTGCTCGAGGCGATGCCGCCGTTCATCACCGGCGGCTCCATGATCGAGCAGGTGTTCATGGAGAAGTCCACCTTCGCCCCGCCGCCCGCGCGGTTCGAGGCCGGGGTGCCCATGACCTCCCAGGCCATCGGGCTCGGCGCGGCCGTGGACTACCTGCGGCTGCTGGGCATGGACGCCGTCGCCGCCCACGAGCACGAGCTCACCGGCGCCGCGCTGGCCGGCCTCCAGGAGATCCCGGGCGTGCGGATCGTCGGTCCGAAGGACAACGTCGACCGTGGCTCCGCCGTCTCGTTCGTCGTCGACGGCGTGCACGCCCATGACGCCGGGCAGGTCCTCGACAGCCTCGGCATCGAGGTCCGCGTCGGGCACCACTGCGCGTGGCCGCTGCACCGCAAGCTCGACGCCGCCGCCACCGTGCGGGCCACGTTCTACGTCTACAACGACCTCGCCGACGTGCAGGCCCTGCTCGACGGCGTGCGCGAGACCCAGCGGTTCTTCGGGGTGAACGCCTGATGCAGCTCCAGCAGATGTACCAGGAGATCATCCTGGACCACTACAAGAATCCCCACCACCGCGGCCTGCGCGATCCCTTCGAGGCCGAGGTGCACCACGTCAACCCCACCTGCGGCGACGAGGTCACCGTGCGGGTGCACCTGGAGGGCGACGGCCCCGACGCCAAGGTCGTCGACGTCTCCTACGACGGCCAGGGCTGCTCCATCAGCCAGGCCTCCACCTCGGTCCTCACCGACCTGGTCATCGGCCGCACCGTCGGCGAGGCCTTCGGCACCATGGACTCCTTCGTCGAGCTCATGCAGGGCCGCGGCAAGATCGAGCCCGACGAGGACGTCCTCGAGGACGCCGTCGCCTTCGCGGGTGTGGCGAAGTATCCGGCGCGGGTCAAGTGTGCTTTGCTCGGCTGGATGGCTTTCAAGGACGCGGTCGCCCGCGTCGTCGATGGGGACGGTAAGTGACAGCTCCGCTGTGGACCCTCGGGGAGTGGATCGCACTCCCCGAGGACACCAGCTGCCGTTTCGAACTCGAAGATGGCGTGATGCTCGTCGGCCCGAATCCGGGAAGCAGGCACCAGCGGGTGCTGGGTCGACTTGCTCATGTCTTGGGCGAGCAGCTTCCAAGCCCGTGGGAGCCGCTTCCGGCGGTGGAGGTGGTCACCCGGGCCGCCTTCCCGTCGTGCGTTCGAGTGCCCGATCTGGTGGTGGTGGACGGCGATTCGCTCGACTGGAACGCCGCCCAGTTGTCCGCCGAGGATGTGCTCATCGCCATCGAGATCATCGAGCCGGGCACGCGGGAGGCCGACACCGGTCGCAAGCGTGTGGAATACGCCGAGGCGGGCATCCGTCACTACTGGATGGTCGATCCCGAGCCGCCGATCTCGGTGACGGTGGGATCGTCCACGGTGACCGGAGAATTCGTGGTCACCGAACCGTTCCCGATCACGATTGACCTGACCGACCTGACTTTCCGCCGCGAGCGGACCGAGAGGATGATGAGCCGGTGACCGAGGATGTGACCCGGACCGCTGAGGCGCTGCCCGAGGCGCCGGCGAAGGCCGATGTGCCGTCGCTGGAGGACATCGAGGAGGCCATGCGCGACGTGGTCGACCCCGAGCTCGGCATCAACGTGGTCGACCTGGGCCTGGTGTACGACATCCACCTGGACGACGACAACGTCGCCACCCTGGACATGACGCTGACCTCGGCGGCCTGCCCGCTGACCGACGTGATCGAGGACCAGACCCGGGCGGCCCTGACCGGCGGGCCGGGCGGGGGAGTGGTGAGCGACTTCCGCATCAACTGGGTGTGGATGCCGCCGTGGGGCCCGGAGAAGATCACCGACGACGGTCGGGACCAGCTGCGAGCCCTCGGCTTCACGGTCTGACGTTGACGAGAAGGCCCCTCCCGCGAGCGGGAGGGGCCTTTGTCATGCCGTGGCTCGGATCAGGAATCGGTGCGTGCGGACGGCGAACGGGCCGTCGGCTTCGATCCGCCCGTGCAGCCGGCGCAGCGCCGTGTCGTAGCGGGCGACAGTGAAGTCCGGCACCTGCCATGGCACCATCCGCAGCTGGTAGACCACCGCACCGATGTCGTGGAACTCCAGCAGGGGCCACTCCTCGACGGCGTCGACGATCTCCAGGCCGGCGGCGGTCAGCGCTTCCGTTGCCACACCGAGGTTCCAGCGGCGGTCCGTGGCCGGCGCGCCGATGGCGTGGTTGAGGTCGACGCAGTCCTCGCTGCCGACCTGCTGGGTCAGCACGGTGCCGCCGGCGGCCAGCACGCGGGCGATGCCGACGGCGTCGAACCGGCCGTGGCGGTTCAGCACCAGTGAGAACTCGTTGTCGGGAAAGGGAAGTTCCTCGGTGCCGACTACCGTGACGCCCAGCGGGGCCAGCCGCTCGGTGGCCACCGGGACGTTCGGCGGCCAGCCCTCGGCCGCCCAGGTCCGGCCGGCCGGCGGCGCGAGGGAGGCCAGCAGTTCGCCGCCGCCCGTGTCGATGTCCAGTACCCGGTCCGCGTCGCGCAGCAGTTCGCGGGCCAGGTCGTCGTAGCGCCACGACGGCTCCATCGTGACCGCCCGTCCGTCCAGCCAGCCGAAATCCCAGCCGTGCAACGGAACCGCCTCGGCCGCGGCCATCAGTGCGTCGTAGTCCGCCATGATCCCAACGTATCGGCCGTGTCGATCGCTTTCCCCGATGGCATGCTGGGCCGATGCCATTGGTATGGGTCACCGGCACCTCGGGCACCGGAAAGTCGACCGTCTGCGCGCTGCTCAGGGAACGCGGCGAGGCGGCGATCGACGCCGACTGGGAGGGCTACAACCACTGGGTCGACCGGGTCACCGGCCACCCCGTCGCCGACCCGCCCGACCCCGTGCCCGCCGGCTGGCTCGACCGCTTCGGCTGGCGCATCAGCCGTCCCGCCGTCCAAGCCCTCGCCGCCACCGCCCACGACCGCACCGTTTATCTCTTCGGTGCCGTCGAGAACGAGAACGAGGTCTGGGACCTCTTCGACACCGTCGTCTGCCTGGTGGTTGACAACGACACCCTCCGCCACCGCCTGCTGACCCGCACCACCAACTCCTTCGGTAAGCACCCTGAAGAACTCGCCGCCGCCCTCGGCCACAACGAGCACATGGCCGCCACCTACCGCCGCTTCGGCGCGCTCATCGTCGACGCCACCCAGCCCCTGGCCGACGTCGCTCAAGCCGTCGCGATGCGCGAGTAGACCAGCACGTCCGCACGCCGGTCGCCGAAAGTGAGAAAGCTGCGCAGCCGCCCCTCCAACAGGTAGCCGTTGAGCTCCAGAACCCGTTGCGACGCAACGTTGTGCGGCTCCACCCAGGCCTCAATCCGGGCGAACTGCCCGATGCCCCACCCGGTCATCAGCGCGATCGCCCGCGAGCCGATTCCCCGCCGTCGCACGGCGGGCACGAGCCAGTACCCGATGCCCGCCACCCCCGGCTGCGGCCGCAGCATCAGGTTGATATGCCCGACCGCCTCGTCGGTCCGATGGTCGACGACAGCCATGGACAGACCCTGCCCGGACGTGAGCCGCGCGTGCTGGCGGGCGATGTAGGCCAGGCCGGCCTCGGGTGTGTACTGCGCGGGAACCGTTGTGCCCCTGGGAATGTCGGGATCCCGCGAGGCTTGCTCGACACAGGCCAGGTCGGTGTCACGCCAGGGACGCACGCCCACGACCCCGTCGTCGAGCGGACCCGGGTAGTTCAGGCTGGTCATGGCCGGCCATTCCACCACACCCCGCCCCGCCCCTCATCCCAATTGCCCCGGAGCGCACCCCTCCGGAGCGCACCCCCGGGTGTGCACCACCCCCCGGCGCTTGGAAGGGGGCTTTCCTCCACTCGGAGTGGAGGAAAGCCCCCTTCCAAGCACCGGGGGCCAAGCACCGGGGGCCAAGCACGGGGGGCCCAAGCACCAGGGGCCAAGCGTGGGGGCGGGGTTAGTGGTGGAAGAGGCGGAGGTCGGTGCGGACGAGGGTGATGCCGTGCTTGCGGCAGGCCTGGGCGACCTCGTCGGAGCGGATGGAGCCGCCGGGTTCGGCGATGTAGCGGACGCCGTGGCGGGCGGCGTGGTCGACGTTGTCGCGGAAGGGGAGGTAGCCGTCGGAGGCGAAGGAGACGCCGGACAGGCGTTCCATCCACTCGGCGCGTTCGAGGGCGGTGAGGTCCTCTTCGAGGTAGCGGATCTGCTCGTTGATCAGGTCCTGGCGGCGGGTGCCGGGCTTGACGTCGAGCAGGACCCGGACGGCGGGGTGGCGGCGCAGCCACCAGATGTCGACCTTGCTGCCGGCCAGCCGGGTGCAGTCCACGCGGGACTGCTGCCCGGCCCCGATGCCCAGTGTGACACCGTCCTTGACGTAGCAGACGGAATTGGACTGGGTGTGGCGCAGCACGGCCATGCCCAGCAGGAGATCGTCGACGGCGGTGGAGGGAAGATCCGAGCCGAGCAGGGATCGGGTCAGGGGCACGGGATCGCGGTCCTGGGTCAGCCGCATGCCGAAGACCTCGCGGGTTTCCCGTCGCGGGGGAACGAAATCCGGATCGGCCTCGACGACGAGGAAACGGCCGCCCTTCTTGGCCGACAGGGCGCCGACGGTGCCGGGCTCGAAGCCGGGGGCCACGACGCCGTCGCACACGACGGCGCTGAGCAGCTCGGCCAGCTCGGCGTCGACGGGGGCGGACACGGCGGCGAAGTCGCCGTAGGAGGACTTGGGATCGGCGTCCCGGGCCCGCAGGTAGGCGCTGGCCACGGGACCGACGTTGTCCATTCCGTACAGGTCGGCGGTCACCTGGTCGATCGGCCCGGACAGGGCGGCCCCGGCCGGGGAGACGTGCTTGAACGAGGCGGCGACGGTCCGGTCCAGGGCCAGGGAGGCCTCCCGCACCAGCTGCCACGCGTTCAGGGCGTCCAGCATGTTGACGTAGGACGGCTCCCCGTTGAGCACACGGACGGCCGACCCCTCGTACTCGGCGGTCTGCTGCGGGTTGACGCCGTAGCGGAGCTCCATCGCTGCCTCCTCAGCCTGTCTGCTGACGGAGACGCCCAGGCGGTCGACGCTCGCATCCGGTTCCGGCCGCTCCCCGGTGGTGTCCCACCCTCGCCAGTCACGACCTCCCGCGATGATACATTATCGAACATGAGTTCGAGCGAACTGCCGCGTCGGTGGCCGGAGACCGACAGCGACGAGTTGACCCTGCTGACCGAGTTCCTGACCTTCCTGCGGATCACGGCGGTGAACAAGCTGGCCGGGCTGGACCGGGACGCGGCGGCGGCCACGCCGTTCCCGGCCTCGCCGGTGTTCAGCATGCTGGGCCTGATCCGTCACCTCACCTCGGTCGAGCGCTACTGGCTGTCGATCGTCGGCGGCGGCATGGACGTGCCCAACCGCTGGGAGAGCCCCGATCCGGACATCGACTTCCGACTGTCCGAACAGGACACGCCGGAGTCGGTGGTCGCGGAGTACCGGCAGCAGTGGGAGCTCTCCCGGCAGGCGCTGGCGGGCAAGGCGGCCGGCGACCCGTCGACCCGGGACGCCGACAAGAACGTCCGCTGGCTGCTGACGCACCTGGTGCAGGAGACCGCCCGCCACGTCGGCCACCTGGACGTGCTGCGGGAGTTCGCCGACGGCACGACCGGCGAGTGACCCTCACGTCAAGCCTCACGCCAGGCTTCACACCAGGTCGTCGGCCCCGGCGGTCTGCGCGGTCAGCAGGTCGACCACGTCGGTGAGCTTGCCGTTGCGGGCGTACGCCCTGCGCTGCCGCGTCGCCCCGCATCCCTTGGCCACCAACGACTCCAGCAGGTCGAGCACGAGGTCGAGGTCGCCGGCGTCCTCCAGCGCCGGCCGGACCCGGCCGATCAGCTGCCGCACCAGCACCGGCGTGGGCAGGGTGTGCCCGGTGACCGGGTTGACGCAGTTGCCGCCGAGCCCGTCCCGGGCGGCGCGCCAGTTGGCCGCCCGGAGCAGGTGCTGCGGCATGGCCAGCGGCGGCCGGGTGTCGTGCAGGGCGGTGGCGACCATGGCCCGGGCCAGGGCGGCGATCAGCACCGCCTCGTCGGCCGTCGCGGCCACGTCGCACACCCGCAGCTCGATCGTCGGATGTTGTTGGGACAGACGGATGTCCCAGTACGCCATGGCCCGGTCCATGGCCGCGCCGACCTGCATCAGCGACCGCACGGCGTGCTCGTACTGCTCGGGCGACTCGAACACGGGCGGCGGCCCGGCCGTGGGCCAACGGGCCCACACCAGGTAGCGCCAGCTCGCGTAGCCGGTGTCGCGGCCCTCCCAGAACGGGGAGTTGGCGCTCAGCGCGAGCAGCACGGGCAGCCACGGCCGCAGGTAGTTGCTGGCCCGGATGCCTTCCTCCGGCCCGGGAATGCCGACGTGCACGTGACAGCCGCAGATCGACAGGCCGTCGGTGACCGCGCCGAACTCGGCGGCCATCTGCCGGTAGCGGTCGCTGTCGGTCAGCGGCGGCGGGGCGGCGCGGCCGAGCACCGGGGTGCCCACCGCGGCCAGCCGCAGCCCGTGCCGACGGGCCGTGCCGGCCAGTTCCTCCCGGCTGTCCACGATGCTCGCCCGGACCTCGGCCATCGTGGTGCAGACCGGGGTGGCCGTCTCGACCTGGAACTGGGTGATCTCCGGCTGTAGTCCCGGCAGCCGCCCGGCCGCCGCGGCCAGCACCACCGGGGCCCGCGGCGACACCCGCCGGGTGCGGTAGTCGACCAGCAGGAACTCCTCCTCGACGCCGACCGTCAGCGGCGTCCTCGCCCCGGCCGACCTGGGTGCGGGCACGATCAACCGACCCGTTTTCCCGTGCTGCTGACGCCCGAGCTCATTTATGGTGTGCACCGAAACTCCCGCCGCCGACTGGCATAGTCGCGTTCCGTAACCGTGCTCGTGCTGTGAGTGAGTGCCTTGCGAGCCTCACATGGTGGCAGCACTTCGGCGGGCTGTGGGGAGTACTAACCCACTTGGCGGCGGCCCAGGACACTCACACGGGTGCTCAGGCGCTGACGGCCCCTCGGCGGGCCGGTGGGACTCTCGGGGCGGTGTTGCCACCCCGCAGCACGTCGACGCGGTCGGAACCGGGCCGGCCGAGGACCCAGCTGTCCCCGCGCAGGGCCTTGGCCTGCTTCTTCAACGGCGCGAGCAGACGGGAGACCTCGCGGTAGTCGGTGACGCTGCCGGGGGAGCAGACGATCGTGGCCAGCGACATCGACACCACCATCCCGCCGGCGCGGTGCTGGGTGTCCAGCTGGCCGGAGGACAGCGGCACCAGGTCGTCCAGGCCGGAGACGAACACGAAGTCGTCGCCGCCGACGTGGCCGACCTGCACGGTGGGCAGCACGGCGGCGGCGTCGGCCAGGGCCCGGCCGAGCTCGCGGATGAGGTCGTCGCCGGCGGCGAAGCCGGCGGAGTCGTTGACCTGCTTGAAGCCGTCCACGTCGAGCCAGCCGACGGCGAAGATCTCCCGCCCGCCGATGCGCCGGTCGACCTCGCGGGCCAGCGCGTCGCTGCCGGGAAGCCGGGTCAGCGGGTTGAGCGCGACGGCCTGCTCGACCTTCAGCTCGGCGATACCCCGCACTACGTCGGCGCTGTGCACGACGCCGAGGCAGCGGTCGTGCGAGTCGACGATGACCACCTCGTCGTTCATCCGCTGCCGCTCGGCCTTGGCCAGCAGGTCCAGCAGGTCGAGCGCGGTGGCGTCGCTGGGCAGCACGTACGGCCGGTCGGCCAGCCGGGCGGCGTCCCGCTTGGCGTGCAGGGCGTGTCCGTACGGCCCGGTGACGGCCAGCAGGAACCGGTTGCGGTCCACGCTGTAGCGGGGCCGGTTGTGCTCGTCGACCAGCACGATGCCGCCGACCGAGCCCTGGTTGGCCAGGATCGCCCGCACCTCCTCGGCGGTCGCGGACACCGGCAGCATGGTCGCGGGGTGCAGGAAGTCGGTCACGCGAGGACCGCTCGCCCGGCGCACCGGGCCGGTGAGCTCGGCCTCGGGCAGCTTGGTCAGCGCGGCGGCGATGGTGGTCTCCACGTTGGGCCGGCGGCCGGCCTTGGCCAGCAGGTTGCCCTGGGCCATGCCGAAGCCGAGCCGGCGCACCGCGGCCAGTTGGAGGTCGGTCTCCACGCCCTCGGCGACCAGCTGGGCCCCGTTGTGCTCGGCGATCACGGCCAGCGCCGGCACGAGGGCGGCCTTGCCGGCGTCGGTCGGCAGCCCGGCCACCACCCGCCGGTCCAGCTTGATCATCTCGGGGGCGAGCTCGGTGTAGAGCGACAGCGGCACGTCGCCGTCGCCCACGCCGTCCAGGGCGATGTGGAAGCCGCTGTTGCGGAGCAGGTCGAGGCCGTTGCGCAGGTTCTCCCGGCGTAGGCGGGAGAACGGGGTGCCGACCTCCAGCCACAGCGTGTCGTGGGCGCGGCCGGTCTCCCGCAGCGCCTCCAGCAGCGGCCCGATCGACTCGGCGGCCTTGGACACGGTCGCGGCGAGCACGTTCACGTGCAGGGGCACGATGTTGTTGTGCTCGGCCGCGGCCCGCACGGCCGCGGCGGCCAGCGCCACGTCGGTCTCGAGCAGCTCGCCGGCGCGGGCAGCGTCGCGCAGCAGCTCGTAGACGGAACGAGAGGCGGGCCTCGCGAGCGCCTCGATCGCGACGACTCCGCCGGTGTGCAGGTTGAACAACGGCTGGAACGCGAAGCGCACATCCTCCAGCAACCCGGTCACGGTCCGATACTAGGCAGACCAGGTGTGAAATTGCCGAGTGGCTTCACTGTGTGTTCATCCAGTCGTTGCGGCAAATGCAATAGCGCTGCGTAACCGGGGTGGCGCGGACCGGAACAGGGCCAGCATCGCAGCCGCCGTACCGGTGAAGTTCTCACGTCCGGCCAGGTAATCGCGTTGATTTTTTGTGGGCAAGCGGAAGAAAAGCTCAAAGAACTCGGGAACGCGGCCGGGCGGCATGCGGAGCAATGCGGCCAGGCCCCTCCGTCGCAAAAGGTGCGTCATTCTGGCCTCGGCCGACCAGACCTGCCGGCCCATCGAGGCGGGCGTCTCGGCGGCGGCCCGAGCCATCCGGGGGGCCAGCGTGAGCGCGGTGGCCACGCTGAACCCGGACGCCGGGTGCACGAGGCCGGCCCGTGCGCCGAACGTGAGCACCGGTCCGCGGGGCAGCGGCGGGTTGAGCGGGAAGCGCACCCGCTCGTGCTCCGGGCGGTCCAAGGGCCAGCCGTGCACGGCCAGCCGCCGGTGCAGGCGCTCGCGCAGCAGCCCGAACGAAAGCCCGGGCAGATGCGCGAGCGAGGTCTCCTCGACCAGCACCCGCTCGTCGTCCAGCGGCAGCGCGTAGCAGAAGGTGGGCGGGTCGCCGGCCAGCCGCCAGTCCATGAACATCGCCTCACCCGGGGCGAGCACCTCGGCCGGCAGCACGACGCCGACGGCGGTCTGCTCGGCGTAGCGGCCGCGCGGGGCGCCGGTGGCGTCGACGACGATCGGGGCCCGCAGCACGCGGCCGTCGGCCAGCCGCACCTCGGACGGCGTGATCGACTCGGCTCGGCCGGCGACCGTCTCGATGTCCGAACGGGACAGATGCCGGCGCAGATTCTCGTTGTGCAACACCACGTATTCGCCGTCGATGCGGTGCTCGGTGAGCGCGTGGGCCCGGACCGTGGTGGCGCGGGCGGCGATCACCTCGGCCGGCAGGGGTGGCAGTTCGTGCGCCCATGAGCCGTAGGTGGCCCGCCACGGCCGCTGCGGCGCCCGATCCACCAGCGTCGTGCGCAGGCCGAGGTCCGAACAGGCGGCCGCGAGGGCGGACCCGGCCGGCCCGGCCCCGACCACCAGCACGTCCGCCACGCCGTCCAGGCTAACGTCAGGGCCATGCACGACCTTCGGGCACACCGCCGTTCCGCCGACAGCGTTGAATCCCCTTTCCGGGACCTCACCGCCGACCTGGCCGCCAGTCCCTTCCGGGCCGACCGGGACCGGGTGGCCAGCTCGCCGTTCTTCGCCCGTCTGGGTGGTGTCACCCAGGTGGTGAGCCCGACCGGCTCCGGCCTGCTGCTGCACAACCGGCTCACCCACAGCCTGAAGGTGGCCCAGGTGGCGCGGGCCATCGCCGAGCGGCTGACCGCCCGCGCCGACACCATGGCCGTGCTGGACAAGCTCGGCGGCTGCGACCCGGACGTGGTGGAGGCGGCCAGCCTGGCCCACGACCTGGGGCACCCGCCGTTCGGGCACCTCGGTGAGGAGGTGCTGGACCGCATCGCCCGCAACCGGTTCGGGCTGGCCGACGGCTTCGAGGGCAACGCCCAGTCGTTCCGCATCGTCACCACGACCGACGTGCGCGGGCCGTCGGCGGTCGGCCTCGACCTGACGGTCGCGGTGCGGGCGGCGCTGCTGAAGTACCCGTGGACCCGGCTCTCGCACCCCACGCCGCACCCGCGCACGCTGCGGATCCCGCCGCGCGGCGCGTCGGAGCCGCCCGAGTCCGCGGGCAGCGGCTCGGCCAAGTTCTCGGCCTATGTCACCGAACTCGACGACTTCGAGCAGGCGCGGGCCCCGTTCCGCGGCCGGGTCGAGGACTGGCAGCAGACCGTGGAAGCGTCCATTATGGACACGGCCGACGACATCGCGTACGCCATCCACGACGTCGAGGACTTCCACCGGGTCGGCGTGCTCCAGCACGCGACCGTGGCGGCCGAGCTGACGACCTGGCTGACCGAGGCCCTGGAACTGGGGCAACTGTCCAAAGTGGAGCTTGCCGGGCAGTCGCGGCTGCCGGGCCGGTCGCTGGAGGCGATGCGTCGGCGGCTGCACGAGAAGGACTCCTGGGCCGTGGACGACGATGCCTTCGCCGCCGCCGTCCGTCGCGTGCGGACAGAGCTGGTGGACGGCCTGCTCGCGGTGCCGTTCGACGGCTCGGCCGAGGCGGAGCAACGCGTCGCCGCCTTCTCCGGGCAATGGACGACCCGGCTGGTGGACGGCGTCGAGGTGCTGCTGGACCCGACGCCGCGGTCCGGTCATGTGCTGCTGGCCCCGGCCCAGTGGCACGAGGTGGCGGTGCTGAAGTTCGTGCACCGGCGATTCGTGTTGCTGCGCCCGGATCTGGCGCTGCACCAACGGGGTCAGGCCCGGCTGGTGACAAATCTGGTGGAGGCGCTCGACCAGTGGCTGTCCGACCGGCACGAGGCCGACCGGCTGCCGCGGCGGCTGCACGACCTGGTGGAGCTGGCCGATTCCGAGTACCGGTCACTGGCCCGAACGGCTCCAGAACTGTTGGCCGGACCGGCTGGCGACGTTCGGACTGGGCCGGATGCAGTACGCGCCCTGGCCCGCGGACGGGCCGTGGTGGACTTCGTGGCCTCGCTGACCGACGGTCAGGCGGCCTCGATGCTCGATGCGCTGTCCGGGCGAACCGGACAACTGTGGACGGAGGCCTTTGTGCTGTAGTTTTCGACAATTCGTGACGACTGGCCCATTTGGGCGACACCCGCAAGGCAGCTGTGGGTGATCGTGCGGAAACTTTACGTTGGGCTCACGGCTGGTGATCACCAGCCGTGCCGCCCGATCCCGCACCCCTGGGAGCCCAGTTGCGCAGATCTGCCCACCCCAGAAGAACGCTGTTAGTCGCCGGCGCCGCCTGCCTCGCCACCGTGCTCGGCTTCGCGCCGGCCACCGCCGCCCCGCATCCCAACCCGGGCCTGCTGCCCGCCAACGCCGTCGCGCAGATCGCCGCGCTGCAACAGCTCAAGGCGTCCGCGTCGGCCACCGACCTCAAGGTCGACAGCCAGCTGCTCGTCGAGTCCAAGCTCCGCACCGACCGCTCGGCCCGGTCGAACCTGCCGAAGGTCCAATCAGGACTGAAGTTCGGCGCCGCCGACACCGTCTCGGTCGACATCCACACCACCAAGACTTCCGACGCGCTCCTCGACGCCGTGCGCAAGGCCGGCGGCCAGGTGAAGGACGTGTCGCAGCGCGAGGCCACCGTGCGCGCCGACGTGCCGCTGTCCGCGGTGCAGTCGCTGGCCACTCGCGATGACATCAAACAGATTCTGACCGCCAGCGCGGCGATCCTGTCCTCCAGCGCCGCCCCCGGCCGCACCACCGACACGCCCGATCCGGTCTCGAAGCAGACCCGGGACGCGGCGGTCGAGCAGGCCACCCGCGACTCGCTGCGCGCCCGTGTCGCCGCCGCCGTGGTCAGCGAGGGCGACCGCGCGCACGCCGCCGACACCGCGCGGCAGCAGAACGGCGTGACCGGCGTCGGCGTCAAGCTGTGCGCCATGTCCGACGGCGTCGCCTCGCTGGCCGCCTCGCAGGCCAAGGGCGAGCTGCCGGCCGTCGACGTGCTGCCCGGCGCCGAAGGCAGCGGCGACGAGGGCACCGCGATGCTGGAGATCCTGCACGACGTCGCGCCCGGCGCCTCGCTCGGCTTCGCCACCGCGTACAACACCGACGCCGAGTTCGCCGACCACATCCGCAAGCTGCGCAGCGTCGAGCACTGCGACGTCATCGTCGACGACGTCTTCTACTTCGACGAGCCGGTCTTCCAGGACGGCCCGATCGCGCAGGCCGTCAACGACGTGACCGCGGACGGCGCGCTGTACTTCTCCTCCGCCGGCAACGAGGGCAACGTCGGCGACGGCACCTCCGGCCACTGGGAGGGCAACTACGTCGACTCCGGCCAGACCATCGGCCGCTTCGCCGGCGGGGCCAACAACTTCGCCGCCGCGACCGGCGGCGCCGTGCAGGTGCTTGAGCCGCTCTCGGCCGGCTCGGCCGGCGTCGTGACCACGCTGAAGTGGAACGACCCGATCGGCGCGGCCACAGACGACTACGACCTGTACCTGTTGGACGCCAACGGAAACGTGGTGTCGTTCAGCCAGAACCCGCAGACCGGCACCCAGGACCCGTACGAGCGGGTCGGCACCACCGCCGGCAACCAGCGGCTGGCCATCGTGAAGTTCAAGGGCGACAACAAGTACCTGTCGCTGTCGGCGCTGCGCGGCCGGTTCGTCGACTCCGGCGCGCTCAAGGCCTACGTGACCACCGGCGAGACCGGCGGCCACTCCAGCGCCAAGGACGCCTTCAGTGTCGCCGCCGCGCCGGCCGCCGCCGCGTTCGGCCGGCCGCTGGAGGCCGGCGACCCGCCGAACCCGGCCGGCCCGTTCCCGGGCGTCTTCAGCGCCAGCAGCAAGATCGAGCGGTTCAGCTCCGACGGCCCGCGCAAGATCTTCTTCAACGCCGACGGCTCCCCGGCCGGGGCCAACGGCGCGCCGGTGATCCGGCAGAAGCCCGACATCACCGCCGCCGACGGCGTCTCCACCTCGGTGCCCGGCTTCTCGCCGTTCTTCGGCACCTCCGCCGCCGCCCCGCACGCCGCCGCCATCGCCGGCCTCATCCTGTCCGGCAACCCCGGCATGTCGCCCGCCGACGTGCGGCAGGCGCTGACCGCCACCGCCATCGACATCGCCGCCCCCGGGGTGGACGAGCGGACCGGCGTCGGCGTCGTGCAGGCCGACCGGGTGCTGGCCTACACCGGAGCCAGCCCGCAGCCGCTGGCCGCCGCCCAGGCGCCCACGGTCAAGGGCCCCAACGGTTCCCCGTACGTCAAGCCCGGCGACACCGCCACCGTGACGCTGCCCGTCTACAACGGCGGTGACGGCACCTCCGCCTCCACCAGCGTCGTCGTCGACTCGCCGACCGCCGGCGCCACCATCGCGCCGCGGTCCAAGCGGTACGGCACCATCGAGGCCGGCCAGACCGTGATCAACTCGTTCACCCTGACCGTGCCCGCCACCCAGCGCCTCGGCGTTCCCGTGGTGCTCAACGTGAAGGTCACCTTCGCCGGCGCCCATTCGCCGACCACGCAGACCTTCCAGATCCCCATCGGCCAGCCTTCCCCGGTGGTGCAGAACTTCGCCTTCACCGGCGCCCCGGCCGCCATCCCCGACAACAGCCCCATCGGGGCCAGCGTCTCCATCCCCGTCAGCGGCGTCGGTCTGGCGTCCAAGCTGACCTTCTCCATCGACGGCAGCGCGTGCTCCACCACCGCCGGCTCCACCACCGTCGGTCTGGATCACACCTACATCGGCGACCTCACCGGCACCCTCACCTCGCCGACCGGGGCCACCGCTGTCCTGTTCCAGCGCCGCGGCGCCGGCGGGCACAACCTGTGCCAGGTCGTCTTCGACGACAGCGCCGCCGCCGCCTTCGCCGGCGTCACCTCAGCCAACGCCCCCTTCACCGGCTCCTGGAGGCCCCAGACCGCCCTCGGCTCCCTGCTCTCGGATCCGGTCGACGGCACCTGGACCTTCAAGGTCGTCGACGGCGGCGCCGTCGACGTCGGCAGCATCCGCGCAGTGTCCTTGCACTTCAACGGCTTCGTAGCCTGACCCCGTGACTCGCGGGGGTCCCCGGACCCCCGCGAGTCGCGCTCTCCACCAGACCGAATGCAGGTTTCGCGCGCGTCGACCACCGGCCCGAGAAACGCAGTCAACATCGAAGAAACAATGAGGGGTTCGCGTAACAGCCCGTTGTTCCGGTGGACACGCGTTGGCAATGCTGGGTCACTCTACTTGTTTTCGTGAACGACGATTCGGTCGTGAATTCAGGGGGCGGCGGGCTGGACGGTTCGCACTTTTCGGTGCTGGTCGTCGGCGGTGGCCAGGCCGGGCTTTCGGTGAGCTATTGGCTGACGGCCCGGGGGATCGGTCACGTTGTGCTGGAGAAGGCGTCGGTGGCCGCGGAATGGCGGGACCGGCGGTGGGACAGCTTTTGCCTGGTCACGCCGAACTGGCAGTGCCGGCTGCCGGGGCACGCCTATTCGGGTGATGATCCGCACGGTTTCATGGTCAAGGACCAGATCGTCGAGCACGTCCGGGACTACGCGGCGAAGATCGAGGCGCCGGTGGTGGAGGGGGTGGCGGCGACCCGGCTGCGGGTGGGCCCGGACGGCCGGTTCACGGTGGCGACGACGGCCGGCACGGTGACGGCGGACCAGGTGGTGATCGCCACCGGCCCGTACCAGGTGCCGCTGACGCCCCGCCTGGCCGAGCGGCTGCCGGCCGGCCTCACGCAACTGCACTCGGCCGACTACAAGCGCCCGAGCGCGCTGCCGGCGGGCGCGGTGCTGGTGATCGGCACCGGCCAGTCGGGCTGCCAGATCGCCGAGGACCTGCACCTGGCCGGCCGCCAGGTGCACCTGGCCACGGGCAGCGCGCCCCGGGTGAGCCGCTTCTACCGGGGCCGCGACGTCGTGGACTGGCTGGACGACATGGGCTACTACCGCCGGTCGATCGCCGAGTTCGACGACGCCGACGCGGTGCGGCTGCGGGCCAACCACTACGTCACCGGCCGGGACGGCGGCCGCGACATCGACCTGCGGGCCTTCGCCCGGGACGGGATGCGGCTGTACGGCCGGCTGGCCGGCATCGAGGCCACGAAGGTCGCCTTCGCGGCCGACCTGGCCGCCAACCTCGACCACGCCGACGCCGTGGCCCGGTCGATCAACGACAGCATCGACGACTTCATCGCCACCACCGGCGTGCAGGCCCCGCCGGGAACGCGCTACGAGCCGGTGTGGACGCCGCGGGACATTCCCACCGAAATCGATCTCGCGACCGAGGGCATAACCTCGGTGGTCTGGGCCACCGGATTCGGCCGCGACCACCGGTGGATCGACCTCCCGCTGTTCGACGGAAAGGGTTACCCGACGCACGATCGGGGGGTCACGAGTTTTCCCGGCGTTTACTTCATCGGACTTCCCTGGCAATGGACGTGGGGATCGGGACGATTCTCCGGGGTGGCCGACGACGCCGAGCACATCGTGGCGACAATCGATTTCGTGCGCCGCCGGAATCGGACGTTCGACATGCCCTGGATCGCCGGCACACCGACCAGCACCTATCCCAGCGACGACAACTGGATCGCCCCGCGGACGGCGGCGTGATGGCCGCGCCGCGCTGGATCTGCGACGCGCACCGGCACCTGGGCGCGATGCCGGCCTATCCCTTCTACCAGGGCCCGCCGGTGCGCCCGGACACCACGGCCCGGGCCACCATCGCCGAGCTGATCGCCGACATGGACACCGAGGGTGCCGAGCGGGCGCTGGTGATCCCCAACTACGGCGTGCCCGACCCGGACCTGGCGTTCTCGTTCAACGAGCTGGTGGTGGAGGCGGCGGCCAAGGACGACCGGATCCGGGCCGCGCTGTGGGTGTCGCCCAAGCCGACGGACGCCGAGCGCACGACCGCCGCGCTGGCGCTGGCCGCCGAGCCGGGTGTGCGGGCGTTGAAGCTGAGCTTCCTGCTCGGCGGCCGGGTCGACGACCCCGACTGCGCCCCGCAGCTGGACCAGATCTTCGGCCACGCAAGGGAACGCGACCTCGTGGTGCACGTGCACACCTCGCCCGGGGCGGCCTCCGACATCGACGAGGTGGGCCGGCTCGTGGACCGCTACGGCGATCACGTGCGCATCCACCTCGTGCACTTCGGCGGCGGCATGAGCGGCCACATCAAGCTGGCCGGCGGCCGCTTCCTGGACTGGGTGCGCGCCGGCAAGCGCGTCTACACCGACCTGTCCTGGGCCATCGGCTTCGCCCCGCGCTGGCTGGTGGCCGAGCTGGACCGGCACGGCCTCGGCCACGACCGGGTGCTGTTCGCCAGCGACCAGCCGTGGGGCGAGTTCGACGGCGAGCGGGCCAAGCTCGCCGCCGCGGCCGGCGACGGCGACCTGGCCGCCGCCGTCTTCCGCGACAACTTCCACCACCTCTACGAATGAAGGAGCAGTCGATGCCCGAGTTGACCGAGACCGAGACCGCCAGCCTCAACGAGATCCCGCACCCGTCGCTGCCCGAGGGCAGCAACCTCTACGGCGGCACCAAGGTCTTCCCCGACTACCAGGCCGAGCCCGGCCAGTCCTACTTCACGCTGGTGCACGGCATCGCGCACGAGTCCTCGGTCAGCTTCGTGGCGATCCTGCAGGCGACCCGCGCGCTGCGCAAGGGTTTCGAGACCGCCATCTACTTCTACGGCCCGGGCGCGATGAACTGCATGGCCACCCGCGGCTTCCCGACCACCGGCAACTCGGCCTTCCCGGGCGAGCACAACATCAACGAGTCGCTCAAGACGTTCATCAAGGAGGGCGGCAAGGTCTTCTGCTGCCGGTTCGGCCTGTCCCTGCACGGGTTGCGCGAGGAGGACCTGATCGAGGGCGTCATCCCCACGCACCCGCTGGACGTGCAGGACGCGCTGATCCACTACGCCCGCAAGGGCGCGATCATCAACTCCACCTACATGGTCTGAGGCGGGAGGCGCCGTGCGAACCGTCACCTTCGTCGAACTCGCGCTGGTCGGGGTCCGGGGCGCGACCCCGGTCCGGCGCGGCATGGGCGCCGGGCCCAGCGCCGACGGCCATCTTGTCGTCGACGGCCTGAACGCGGCGCTGCCCACCAACCCGGACTCGCCCTACGAGCTGCGGGACGGCCGGATCATGGCCGGGGAGACCGACATGGGCCTGTCGGCCACCCCGGTCCGGCGGCCCCGCTTCTACGACCTGTCCACTGTGGACGGCGTGCCGTACGAGAAGATCGCCAAGCTGCACGGGGCCGATGTGCTGGCCACGACCGTCGTGCAGACCTGCGTCCGGTACGCCGAGGACCAGCGCTGCCGGTTCTGCACCATCGAGGAGTCGTTGCGGGCCAACGCGACCGTCGCGGCGAAGACGCCGGCGCAGCTGGCCGAGGTGGCCGAGGCGGCGGTGCGGCTGGACGGCGTGCGGCAGATGGTCATGACCACCGGCACCACCACCGGCCCCGACCGCGGGGCCCGCAACCTGGTTCGCTGCGTGAAGGCCGTGCTCGAAGCCGTGCCCGGGCTGCCGATCCAGGTGCAGATCGAGCCGCCCGCCGACCTGTCCGTGCTGGCCGAGCTGAGGGACGCCGGCGCGATGTCGATCGGGATCCACGTCGAGTCGCTGGACGACACCGTCCGGCGGAAGTGGATGCCCGGCAAGGGATCCGTGCCGATGAGCGAGTACGAGGCGGCGTGGGACGAGGCGGTCCGGCTGTTCGGGCGCAACAGGGTCTCGACCTACCTGCTGGTCGGGCTGGGCGAGGATCCGGAGGAGCTGATCGCCGGCGCGGCCCGGCTGGTCGACCGCGGCGTGTACCCGTTCGTGGTGCCGTTCCGGGCCATGCCCGGCACGCTGGCCGTGCGTGACGGCGAGCAGTCGCCGGACGCGGCGCTGGTGACGTACGTGACCGAACGAGTGGCGAAGTTGTTGCAGGAGGCGGACATGCGCGGCGCGGACCAAGGGGCCGGCTGCGCGGCCTGCGGCGGGTGCAGCGCGCTGCGGATGGCCGGCGCATGACGGCCATCGGCGAGGTGTTGCTGGGCACCACCCTGCGATGCCGGATCCGGGTCGCCGAAGCGTCCGATGTGGACGCCTACCGCCGCCTGCGGGCCGACGTCTTCGTTGCCGAGCAAGGATTGTTCCACGGCAGCGATCTCGACTGGCGTGACGAGGATCCCCGCACGGTGGTGCTGGTCGCCCACGACCCGGCCGGCGAGGTGATCGGCGGTGTTCGACTGGGCCCGGCCACGCCGGGCGAGGACGTCGGCTGGTGGGTCGGCGGCCGGCTGGTGGTCCGGGCCGGCGACCGGCGGCTGCTCGGCGTCGGCGCGGCGCTGGTCAACGCCGCCGCCGCGCATGCCGAAGGCGCCGGCGTGCTGCGGTTCGAGGCCACCGTGCAGACGGCCAACGTGGTCCTGTTCCGACGGTTGGGCTGGCTGGCGGTCCGGGACACCGTGGTCGCCGGGCAGCCGCATGTGCTGATGCGCTGGCCGATCAACCGCATCGCCGCGCTGGCCTCGGCGACCAAGCGGGAGCTCGGCCCGTTGCTGAAAGACTTGCTGCCCAAGGGTTTCCTCGGCGACGACGGCGTGCCGGTGCCCGGCAGCGACCTGGTGGCCTGCTGTGACGCCATCACGCCGTCCATGGTCGAACGCGACCCGGAGTGGGCCGGTTGGTGCTCGGTTCTGGTCAATGCCAACGACTTGTCGGCAATGGGGGCCAGTCCGCTCGGCCTGCTCGACGCCCTCGGCGCTCGCGATCGCGCACTGGCCAGCCGGGTGCTGGACGGCCTCCGTGCCGCCGCCGAGGTCTATGGCCTGCCGGTTCTCGGCGGCCACACCCAGTTCGGCGTGCCGGCCTCGCTGGCCGTCACCGCGCTGGGCCATGCCCCCAACCCCGTGCCCGGCGGTGGTGGCCGGCCCGGGATGCCGATCAGGCTCACTGCCGACCTCGGCGGCGGCTGGCGGCCCGGATACGCTGGCAGGCAATGGGATTCCAGCACTCACCGCACCTCGGCCGAGCTGCGGACGATGCTCGACGCCGTGCGCCGGGCCCACCCCAGCGCCGCCAAGGACGTCTCCATGGCCGGCGTCGCCGGAACCCTCGGCATGATGGCCGAGGCCGGTGGCTGTGGCGCGGTGCTGGACGTGGCCGCGGTCCCGCGCCCGGTCGGGGCGTCGATGGGGGACTGGCTGACCTGTTTCCCCGGCTTCGCCATGCTCACGGCCGGCGAGCAGCACCTCGACGCCGGGCCGGCAGTGCAGGCCGGGTGCGGGGAGTTGACGACGGAACCGGGGATTCGGCTGCGCTGGCCGGACGGGGAAGTGACCGAGGCGATCGCCGGCCCGGTCACGGGATTGGGGGCGGCATGACAACGCTGCGGATGGCGGCCGTGTCCGCCAACTTCGGCCGGGACATCGACGCCGCCCTGGTGACCGTGGGCAAACTCATCGCGGAGGCCCGTGAACAGGGCGTTGGCCTGCTGGTGTTGCCGGAGGCGACGCTCGGCGGCTACCTCGCCTCGCTCGACGGCAGCGCCGAGGGGCCGCCGCCGTTGGACGTGCACGGGCCGGAGATCGCGCGGCTGGCGGCGTTGGCCGGCGACATGGTCGTCACCGCCGGGTTCTGCGAACGCGGCGAGGGCGCCGTCTACAACAGCGCGGTCTGCGTGACCGGCGACGGAGTGCTTGCGGTGCACCGGAAAGTGCACCAACCACTGCTGGAGAGCGCCAGCTACGGGGCGGGGGAGAAGTTCGCGGCCTTCGACACGCCGGTCGGCCGGCTGGGTATGATGATCTGCTACGACAAGGCCTTCCCGGAGGCGGCCCGGGCCCTGGCGCTGGACGGGGCGCAGGTCGTGGCGTGCATGTCGGCGTGGCCGGGCAGCCGCACCAACCCGGCCCCGGACCTGCGCCAGGACCGCTGGAAGCGGCGCTTCGACCTGTTCGACCGGGCCAACGCGCTGCAGAACCAGCTGGTGTGGGTGTCGGCCAACCAGACCGGCGCCTTCGGCACGCTCCGGTTCGTGGGCAGCGCCAAGATCGTCGACCCCGGCGGGGAGATCCTCGACGACACCGGGGTGGGCGAGGGCGTGGCCGTGGCCGAGCTGGACGTGCCGGCCGCGCTGGAACAGGCCCGCCGGGCCATGGGTCACCTGCGCGACCGCCGGCCTGACGCATACTGAGGCCATGCTGCGGATCGGCGCGGTGGCGGCCGCCTTCACCCGTGACCTGGACTTCGACCTCCAGCGCATCACCACGCTGATCGACCATGCCCGCCGGGACGGCGTCGGCCTGCTGGTGCTGCCGGACGCGGCCCTGGGCGGCTACCTCACCGACCTGCGCCAGCCCGACCTGGCCGCGCTGCCGCCGGCCCTGCCGGTGGACGACGTGCACGTGCGCAAGATCGCCGGCCTGGCCGCGGACATGGTGGTGTGCCTGGGTTTCTGCGAGGCCGACGGCGAGTCCCGGTTCAACAGCGCGGTCTGCGTGACCGGGGACGGCGTGCTCGGCCTGCACCGCAAGGTGCACCAGCCGGCCGGGGAGTCGGCGGCCTACGCGGCCGGGGACCGGTTCGAGGCCTTCGACACGCCGGTCGGCCGGCTGGGCATGATGATCGACTACGACAAGTCGTTCCCGGAGTCGGCCCGCGCCCTGAGCCGGGACGGGGCCGAGGTGCTGGCCTGCCTGTCGGCCTGGCCGACCAGCATCACCAACCGCGCGCCGCGGATGGCCCAGGACCGGCAGTCCCGGCTGTTCGACCTGTACGACCAGGCCCGGGCGGCGGAGAACCAGGTGGTGCTGGCCTCGTCCAACCAGACCGGCGCGCTGGGCGGCATGCGCTTCCTCGGCCAGGCCAAGGTGGTCGGGCCGGGCGGGGACGTGCTGGCCCGGACCTGGTCCAAGGCCGGCATCGCGGTCGCCGAGCTGGACGTGCGGGCCGAGATCGAGCATGCCCGCCGGGTGCTCAACCACCTGGACGAGCTGCGGCCGGAGGCCTACCGCTGATGCGGATCGCGCTGCTGACCTACTCGTCGAAGCCGCGCGGCGGCGTGGTGCACACCCTCGCGCTGGCCGAGGCGCTGGCCGCCCTCGGCCAGGACGTGACGGTCTGGACGTTGGGTCGCGGCGGGGATGATCGTTTCTACCGGGCGGTGGATCCGGCGGTGACGACGCGGATCGTGCCGTTTCCGAGCGTGGACGATCTGGGCGAGCGGGTGCTGCGGTCCATCGCGATGCTGCGCGAGGCCTTCGATCCTTCGGGGTACGACATCGTGCACGCCCAGGACTGCATCAGCGCCAACGCGGTCGACCGATGCATCCGCACGGTGCACCACATCGATCACTTCACCACGCCCGAGCTCGCGGCTTGCCACGAGCGGGCGATTGTCCGGCCGTACCGCCACATCTGCGTCTCCGCCGCGGTCGCCGCCGAACTCCGGGTCGGGTGGGGGATATCGGCGACGGTCATCCCCAACGGCGTGAACTACGACCGCTTCGCGGGGGCGGACGGCCGCGCCTGGCGGGAACGGCTCGGCTCGTACGTGTTGTCGGTGGGCGGGATCGAGCCGCGCAAGGGGTCGCTGGACCTGTTGGAGGCGTACCGCCGGCTCGGGCGGCCGGACGTGCGGCTGGTGATCGCCGGTGGGGAGACTTTGTTCGACTACCGCTCATATCGTGCCGAGTGGGACGCCCTGGCGGCCTCGCTCCGTCCGCAGCCGGTCGTGCTCGGCCCGGTCGACGACGACGAGCTGCCGGCCTTGGTCGCCGGGGCCTCGGTGTTCGCGTTTCCGTCCACGAAGGAGGGTTTCGGGCTGGCCGCGATGGAGGCGCTGGCGGCCGGTGTTCCTTTGGTGGCAAGGGATCTTCCGGTGCTGCGGGAGGTGTTCGCCGGGGCCGCGCGGTTCGCCGCCTCCGTGCCCGACCTCGCCGCCGCCCTCGGCTCGGCCCTGGATTCCGGCGGCGGGGACCGGGTCGACGCCGGCCGCCGTCTGGCCGCCGGCTACCGGTGGTCGGCCGCGGCCGAAGCGCATCTCAGGCTGTACCAAGAGGTCCTGGATGGACGGGACCAAGGTCCCATGGTCCCGGCGGCGACCCCGGAGTAGAACGGACGCATGGGGAAAATCGGGGGATTCACCGACGAACTCTCGGCCTCGGAGTACCGGGGCATCTACGCCCGGGTGCGGGCCCAGTGGCCGGACGCGGCCGAGGACCTGCACGTGCCGACCCGGTTCGGCGACACACACGTGATCACCTACGGCACGGGCACACCGCTGGTGCTGGTGCCGGGATCCGGTGCCACAGCGGCCAACTGGTCGCCGAACGCGGTGGCGTTGGGGGAGCGCCACACCGTGTTCGCCGTGGACACCTTGGGATATCCCGGCCTCGGCGACCAGACCGCGCCGTTCGCCGGCCCGGCGGACCTCGGCATCTGGCTGGCCGACGTGCTCGACGGCTTAGCCATCGACACCGCTCATGTCGGCGGATTGTCCTACGGGGCTTGGGCATGCATGCAGCTGGCCTGGCACGCGCCGCGTCGGGTGCGGTCGCTGCTGCTGCTCGAACCCGGCGGGAATTCGCTGGGCCGGCCACCGTTACGCAGCCTGCCGGCGGCGCTGCGGCTGCTGGCCGCCCGCGACGAGGCCGCGTACGCGCGATTCGGCCTGATCGTGGAGGGCGGCTGGCCCAACGACCCGGACCGGCGGCGGCTGGTCAACTTCGGCATGGGCCACTACCGCACCGCCGTGCCGCTCATCCGGTACGCCTCCGACGAGCAGGTGCGGCGGCTGGACCGGCCGACGCTGCTGCTGCTCGGCGGGGCCAGCGTCGTGCACAAGCCGGCCGTGGTGCTGGCCCGGGCGCGGGCGCTGATGCCGCGGGTGCGGGCCGAGATCCTTGACGGGGCACCGCATCCGCTGGCCGAGACGCACGCGGCGATCGTCAACGAACGGATGCTCGACTTCCTCGGACAGGTTCCGTCGATCTGAGCATCGGTCGTCCGGTTCATCATGGTGCGGCATGTGGCGTAGGTCGCTTGCGATTGACCGATTTGGCAGTTACGGTCGGCGTATCTGAACGTGGGTGGGGGGAATTCTGGTGCGTCTGCGCACTGTGCTGGCTGCTGCCTGCCTGTCGCTGGCGACGCTCGTGTCCGGGGTGGGACCGAGCTTCGCGGCGGCACAGGACACGTCGGCCGACAAGATCTGGGTGCGGTACCTGGCCTATCACGACTCGCGGTCCACGGTGCGCATCGGCGCCTGGCAGGCGCTGCTGTCCGGCGCCCCGGACGCGGCGATCGCGCAGTTCGTGACCAGCGGTTACGACTACGCGGTGAAGCTGGCGGCGGAGACCAAGGCCCGCAACGCCGACTTCGCCCGGCGGATCCTGGACACCTACCCGGCGGAGTTCGCGCCGGAGGTGCACGCGGCGGCCCAGTACGCGGTCAACAGCCGTGACGACGCCGACCGCGAGCGGTTCGCGCACGGCGGTTTCCAGGCCGCCGAGCAGCGTGACCGGCAGGTGCGGCAGACCCGCGGCGACCAGGCCAAGGCCCTGCTCGACGCGGATCGGGCCTTCGTGCGCGACCTGGCCGCGAACGACCCCGGGGCCCAGGTCCGGGTGAGCGCCTCGTACGCCACCCGGGTCGGCGCCACCGACGACGACCTGGTCGACTTCTTCGCCTCCGGCTGGGCGCTGGGCGCGCGGCTGGACCTGGAGGCCTACCGGCTCCAGGCCGCCGACCACGAGAACACGTGGCGAGCCTCCCTCGCCCGGCTCGTGGCCGACGCCCAGGCCGCCGAGCAGGCGGCCAAGGACGCCGCCGGCGACGCCGCCGCCAAGGCCCGCGAGGCGGCCGCCCAGGCGTGGCACGCGGTGGGCGACCAGACCGCCCCGGCCCGCTCGGCCTGGGACCAGGCCCAGCAAATCGCCGACCAGCAGGCCCGCAACTGGGCGGCCATCGCCCAGGCGGCGGCCGCTGCCACCGGCCCGAACTGGGCGGCCGTGGTGGCCCCCGCGCAGGACAACTCGACGCAGTGGTCGGACGAACGGACCTTCGCCGCCGACCAGGCCCGCTACTGGAACGCCCTGTTGCAGCAGGCGCTGGACGGCGAGCAGCGGGTGCGCTCCGGCAGCTGAGGCCGCGTCGGCTTCGGCTGTGACTCCCTCGTTGGCCGGGGACTTCGGCCAGGTTTCGACCATCGATGAGGACAGGTGTATTCGGCATGCCTACGAACAGACCCGGTGCGGTCGGACGGGCCCTGCTCGTCGCCGTCACCACAACGGCCCTGACCGCCGGTGCGGTGAGCGGAGTCGCCCACGCGGCGCCGGCCGTGGCGACGGCGACCGCCGCGCCGCAGGCCGACAGGGCCGCGGTGGCGGTGGCCGAGGCGACCCAGGAGGAGAAGGTCAACGCGATCCGCGCGCTGGGGATCGACATCGACAACACCTGGCTGGTGCTGCGCGACCGCGACTTCGTCTTCAAGATCTTCGACAACGCCGACAGCGCGCGGTTCCCGTTGGTCAAGGACGGCGCGCTACAGTCCTATCGGGACGGTGACACGGCGTCGACCGTGTTCATCCGCAACGGCATCTACGACCTGGCCCAGCGCGACCGCGACAACTGGGCGCGGGCCAAGGTGGAGCGGGACCTGGCCCGCAAGCTCAAGCAGTCGGCCGCCTCGCTGATCGCCATGCCGGTCACCGACCAGCAGCTGGACCTGGGCTACAAGGACTTCATCTACAAGATCTGGCAGTTCACCCGCACCGCCCAGGACAGCAAGCGGGTCAACGCGGCGGCGCTGGACGCGTTCGGCGGCAGCGACGCCGACCAGAAGACGTTCCTGGAGTCGGGCCTGCTGGCCGCGGTGCGGCAGGACCAGGACGACGCCATCAAGGCGGCCAAGGACGCCAGCGACGCGGAGAAGGCCCGGCTGGCCGCGCGGGCGGCCAAGACCAACGCCGCCTCGGTGGTGCTGCTGCCGGTGGACGAGGCCGTGCTGAGCCTGTCCGACGACAACTTCATCCGCAAGATCATCGAGCGGGCCGTGCCCGACAGCGAGGTCTACAACGCCGCGTGGGCGGCGCTGCGCAGCACGGCCCCGGCCGACTGGAGCGCCTTCATCACCACCGGCATCTTCGACGCCAACAAGCGCGACATCGAGATCGCCCGGCAGAAGAAGGCCGCCGAGGACCGGGCCGCGGTGCGCGAGCTCAAGGCCCGCGCTGAGAACGGCCGACTCCAGCCGCGCCTGGTGGCCGCGGCCGCCGCGGCGCTGGCCGGCGACGACGCCGGCGTGGCCGCGTTCCTCAAGGACGGCCAGTACGCGGTGCTGACCCAGTCGCTGCAGGCGACCACTGAGGTCACCGAGGTGCGCGGCTCGTACGCGGTCAGCGCCGGCGGCGACGTCAACATCTGGTTCGGCGAGGCCGGGACCAACGGCACGGCCACGATCGCCGACGCCACCTGGAAGGTCGTGGCCGGCCTGGCCGACCCGAACTGCTTCTCGCTGGAGTCGGCCACCGTGGCCGGCAGCTTCGTGCGCCAGCACGACCTGCGGGTGCGGCTGGAGGCCAACGACGGCACCACCGGCTTCAAGAACGACGCCACCTGGTGCACCCGCCCGGCCCTGGACGGCAGCGCCGACGTGTCGCTGGAGTCCAAGGCGCAGCCCGGCCGCTACCTGCGGCACATGAACGGCGGCCTGTGGGTCGGCAACGACAGCGGGCAGAACCCTTCCGACAGCGGCTACCTGTTCAAGAACGACGCCACCTGGCATGTCGCCGACGCCAACCCCGAGGTCACCACGCCGATCGGGCAGCGCTGGTACAACGACGACGCGTTCCGCCAGTCGGTCGGCGCCCCCAAGGGCGCCGAGGTCTACGACAACGGCGTGCGCTACCGCGACTACGCCAACGCCCGCGTCTACTGGAGCCAGGCCACCGGCGCGCACAGCATCGCCGAGCCGATCCTGACCAAGTACCTGGCCGAGGGCGGGCACAAGGCGTTCCTGCCGGTGACCGACACCACCCCGACGCCGACCAAGCCGGGCCGCTTCAATCACTTCGTCGGCGGCATCTCCATCTACTGGAGCGCCACGACCGGCGCGCACCTGGTGTACGGCGCGATCCGCAACCACTGGCAGGACCTGGGCTGGGAGAAGTCCTACCTCGGTTTCCCGACCGCCGACGAGTTCGACATCCCGGGTGGCCGCCGCAGCACCTTCGAGGGCGGCCACATCGACTTCAACGCCGCCACCGGCGCGGTCGTCGACGTCCACGGCAACTGATCCACATTCGCGAGGGGGGCTCGACGCGCGCCGAGCCCCTCTTCTCTCGGCGGGGAGCCAGAACGTGAGAGTGACAACGAGAGCAGTGGGCGCCGCGCTCGCGCTGGCGGTGCTCGCCGGGGTGGTGCAGGCGGCGCCGGCGGTGACCGCCGCCCCGGCCCGACCGGCGGCGACGAGTCAACCGGCTGACGAGTCGCCGGCGCGGCCGATGCCGCCGGAGCTGTACCACGAGTGGGACGGCAAGGACGGCGTGCCGCCGCTGGCCAGCGATCCGCGGCTGCGGCAGATCGTCGTGGACAACGCCGAGCTGGACCCCGACCAGGAGGTCCGCGAGGCGGCCCAGGCGGCCTTGGACGCCAACACCAACGACGCGATCATGGCCTTCCTCGACAGCGGCCAGGATGCGGCGCGGGCCAAGGCCAACGCCCGCCGGGCCGAGGCGGCGCGCCAGGACCGGGCGGCCATCGAGCCGCTGCGCGGCACCGGCGGCCCCTATCTGCGGGCCGAGGTCGACCGCGTGCTGGCCGGCACCGACGCCGACCGGGCGCAGTTCGTCGCCTACGGCCGGGCCATCGCCGAGCAGCGGGACGCCCAGGCCACGCAGGACGAGAAGACCCGCATCGACCAGAACCGGGCCCGCGTGCAGGCGCTGGTCGCGGCCGGCGGCCCGGCGGTGTCCAAGGCCGCCCGGACGGCGCTGGACGGCGGCGACGCGGCCGTGGCCGAGTTCCTCAAGACCGGGTATCTGACCGCCGCCAAGGCCGACGCCGACGCGCGCGAGCAGGAGCTCAAGGACCAGGAGGCACGGGACAAGGCCGCCGAGGCCCTGTCCGACCTGGCCAAGAAGGCCGCCCGCGCCTCGGAGGCCCGCCGGCTGCTGATGGTGGCCCACGGCAACGGGGTCCGGGCCCTGGAGCAGGTGTCCAACGCCCTGGTCCTGGCCGGCGCCGAGGCCCGCAAGGCGGCGCAGATCCTGGCCGCGAACACTGCGGGCGGGCAGCATCCGGCTGACGCGTTCGACGTGGTCAAGGCCGAGGTCGCCCGGCAGCTCGGCTACGCCCGCACCGCCGCCGGACAGGCGGCGCAGGCCGCGACCGCGGCGAAGGCACAGGCCGACGTGCTGGTGGACACCGGCCTGACCTACGGCACGCAGTGGGCGCAGATGGCCCAGGGCATGGCCGACGCGGCGCAGGCCGCGGTGTCGGCGTCCGAGACCGCGCAGCACGCCGTCGACGCCACCGCCTTCACCGACCAGGCGCGCAACGCCCAGGAGCAGGCCGAGCGGCACGCCGCCGAGGCCGCCGCGTGGCGTCAGCACGCCGAGGAGCACGCCCGTGCGGCAGCGTCCATCGCGGCGGCGGCACAGGCGCAGGCCGACGCGGCCAAGGACGCGGCGGCGCGGACCAAGCAGGCCCGCCAGGTCGCCGAAGCCGCCCGTGACCGGGCTTTGGCGGCGGCGCAGCGCACCCGTGACGCGCGGATCACCGCCGAGAACGAGGCGGCCAAGGCCGCCGCGGCCCGGCAGACGGCCCAGCGTGAGCAGGCCAATGCCGCGGCGGCGCGGGCGAGCGCCGAGGCGCAGGCGGCCACGGCGAGTGCCGCGCGTGGCGAGGCCGTCCGGTACGCGGGCATCGCGGCTGCGGCCCGTCAGGACGCCGAGGTTCAGGACGGCATCGCCGGGCGAGCGGAAACCAACGCCACCAACGAGGAGCGCAACGCCGCCGCCGCCCGTGACCGGGCGTTCGCCGCGGAGCGCAACCAGCAGGCGTCCGAGGCTCGGGCCCAGGCGTTGGAGGCCGCCGCAGCCGCCGCGCGGGGCACTGCCAACGAAAAGCCGGCGCAGGACGCCGCGACCCAGGCGCGTATCGACGCCGGTACGGCAATGTCGGCCGCGGTCGGCGCGCGTGGTGCCGCAAACACCGCGACCGGCGCGGCAGTCGGTGCCCGTTCGGCGGCCACCGACGCCACCCGCGCCGCTGCCCGGGCCCGTGCTGCCGCCCAGCAGGCCGCCGCCGCTGCGGCCCGTGCCAACGCTGCCGCCAACAAGGCCGAGGCTGAGGCCGCCGCAACACACGCCGCGGCACTCCAGGCCAACGCCGCCGCCGCGGACGCGACCGCGAGCGAGGCTCAGGCCGCCGAGGCCGCGCGCGCGGCCGTGCGACTGGCCGAGCAGGCGGCGGCCGAGGCCGTCGAGGCGCTGCGGTCGGCCGAGCGCACCCGCGCCGAGGCCGACGCCGCCGCGACCGAGGCGGTTTCCGCGGCCACGCAAGCGAATCTGGCCGTGCAGGCGTCGACCGCCGCGCGGGCGTCGTCGCAGGCGATCACCGATCCGGCCAACACCGCGATCACCGTGGCCGCGCCGTTCGCCGGGTCCGACGTCGACGCCGACTTCGTGATCCTGGTGGCCAACCAGGCCAAGTCCGTCGGCGCCGAGCAGGCCAAGGCGGCCCAGGACCGGGCCAACGAGGCACTCGACGCCGCCACCAAGGCCGCCGACGCCGCGGCCAAGGCTGCCGCCGAGGTCAAGCCCGCCTTCGACGCCGCCGCCGCTGCGGCCAGGTCCTCGGCCGACGCCGCCCGCTCCGCCGCCGTCGCCCAGCAGGCGGCCGCCGACGCGGCCGTCGACGGGGCGGCCGCCCGGGCTGCCGCCGCCAAGGCCGACGACGCCGACGCCCAGGCCCACGCTGACGCCGTGCGGGCCCGCCAGGCCGCCAACGCCGCCAGCAACGACGCCGCCATCGCCGGCCGCAGCGCCTCGGCCGCCGAGGCCGATGCCTCCGCCGCCCGCAGCGCCGCCTCCGCCGCCGAAGCCGACGCCGCCACCGCCCGTGGCGCCGCCGACCAGGCCGAAGCCGACGCCACCGCGGCCAACACCGCCGCCGACAGCGCCCAGAAGCACGCCGACGCCGTCGCCGAAGCGGCCAAGAACGCCCGCGACAGCGCCGTCCAGGCCCAGCAGGCCGCCGACCGCGCCGAGGAGGCCGCCCGCAAAGCCGAGGAGGCCAACCGCAAGCAGCAGGCTGACGGTCTCAACGGCGCGCCGCCGCCGGGGATGACCGCTGATGAGGAGGAATACCTCTGGGCCGAGGGCGGCGACGCGTCGGTCAACGAGTTCCAGGACTCGTTGACCGAAGCGTCCCAGGGCATTCTCGACTTCATCAAGCAGAACGGCGCGGATGTCCTGCTCGAGATCATCGGAGTCAAGGACGCCCAGCGATGCTTCGGCGAGGGCGACATCGTCAGCTGCCTGTGGACGGTGGTCAACGCGGCCTCGCTGGTCGCGCTCATCGCCAAGATCCCGGCCGTCGCCTCGGCCATCGCCAAGATCACCGGCGGGGTGACCAAGTTCCTGGAGGCGACCGCCGCCGGGCAGAAGTTCCTCGAGCTGGCCCGCAGCAAGATCGGTCAGGGAATCGCGCGCTGCGCGGAGGGTTTCGCGGCGTTCCGGGCGGCCGCGGCCGGCTGTCTCGTCATCCTCAAGGATTACAAGACAAAGTACTTCAACTTCGACGGCCTGGGCGCGTTCAAGGTCATCAAGAAGGACATGGACCACATGCTGGTCGGTCACCATCCCAAGTACTTCGATCCGGCACAGCGGGTCACCAAGGCGAAATCCACCATGTTTCCGCCGAACATCGACACCGTCGAGGACGTCCAGGAGGCGATCTACTCGATTCTCGCGCAGAACAAGAACCTGCTCAATCCCAGCGTCAAGACCGAAATCAGGGGGATCTACAAGGGGCAGGAGTACCAGGTCGGCTGGATGCCGGGCGGTAAGATCGGCCAGTTCTACCCGGTGGAACCCTAGGTGGTCGGCTTGGACGTGCGGATCTGGACTCTCGTCGAGTCGAAGGGCGAGTTGGTCCGCCTGGATGACAACACCCCGGAGCTGCGCCTGCGGCGCGCCGAGCACTACGACGGCGCGTTGGTGGTGCAGGTCAAGGACAGGCCGCTGATCGATGAGACGACAGTGTGCGACATCGATTGGTTCTGGGGCTCGCTTTGGCGTGACACCAAGGAGTTCGCCAACGGCTCCGACGTGGTGACCTGGCTGCCGGACATCCCGTACGAACTGGCGTTCACCCACCTGACGGAGGGGAACGCGAGGATCTCCTTCTCCGGTCGGGGCACCACGGTGCAACGGTTCTGCGGGGCGCGTGAGCTGGTCGAGGCCATCACTGCCGAGGCGGATTCGTACTACCGGAACATGATCAGGCTGGCCAAGAAGCAGCAACGCATCTGGGTCGACACGCTCGACGACATCCGCGCCTTCCCGGGGCATCCGCGGTGACGGCGAGAGTGACTCGGACCATCGAGTCCCGGCCCGGCGCTGTCAAGGGCTGACCGCGCGTCACCGGAGTGAGGTGGATGCGGCGCTGGATGTCGACCTGGTGGTGACCGAGGACGGGCGTGAGCTGTCCTCGGAGATCCAGTTCCCGGTGGCGCAGGTGCTGGCGTCGCTGCGGGAATGGCAGCGCACGCGGGGAGTCTTCGAGTTCTGGGACCTGTCCTTCGTCCGGGATCGGTGGGGCGTGCGGTTCCTGCCGGTCGGCGACGGGTGGCGGCTGGTCAACGACGATGAGGAGCCGGCGGGGGGGCCCCCGCGGGGGGGGCCCCCCCCCACCCGGCGCGCCCCCGGCGCCGGGGGGGGCGCGGGGGGGGGGGGCCGGGCGGGGCGGCGCGGGGGGGGGGGTGCTCACCCCCGTGGCGGGGGGGGGGGGGCCCGGCGGGGGGGGGCCCCCCCCCGACCTCGACGCCGCCATCGACGACTTCGGGGTCCGGCTGCGGGCGACGTGCGTGGCGCTGCTGGGTGACTGGATTGTCCAGTTCGTCTGAGGGATGACGCCGCCGGCAGGCGAGGCGGACCGGTGGTCTGGTAGACGTGTCCTATGAGCGATGTCATTGACCTGACGGGCAAAACGGTGATCGTGACGGGCGCTTCGTCCGGTATCGGCGCCGCGACGGCGCGGGCCCTGCACGCCGCCGGGGCGGTTCCGGTGCTGGCGGCGCGCCGGGCCGACCGGTTGAAGGAGCTGAGCGAGGAGCTCGGCGGGGCGCTGGGCGTGGCCACCGATGTGACGGACGCGGAGCAGGTGCGCGGCTTGGTGGCCGCGACCCTGGAGCGGCACGGGCGGATCGACGGCCTGGTCAACAATGCCGGCGCCAGCATCGGCGGCCCGATCGCCGATGTCGACCTGGACGAGTACCGCCGGATCCTCGACCTCAACGTGGTCAGCCTGGTCGGCGTCACCCAGGCGGTGCTGCCGGCCATGCGGGAGCAGCGGTTCGGCCGGATCGTCAACGTCAGCTCGGGCACCACCCGGCACACGCTGCCCGGGGTCGGCGCCTACGCGGCGACGAAGTCGGCCGTGAACATGCTCAGCGCGGTGCTGCGCGCGGAGCTGGCCGGCGACGGGATCGCGGTGTCGCTGCTGCTGCCGTCCATCACCGCCACCGAGTTCGGCGACGGCATGTTCCAGCTCGGCGTCGCGCCCCGGCCCGGCATGGTGGTGCACCGGGCGGAGTACGTGGCCGACATCGTGCTGCGCCTGCTGCGCACCGGCGAGGACACCGTCGACATCCCGCGCGGCCCGGAGCAGCCCGACCTCGCCAAGGTGCCGGAGTGAGCCGGCTCAGGTCAGCTTGAGCGTGGGATTGTGCAGGTCCAGCCAGACGCTGACGTCGAGGAAGCGTTCCAGGCCGGACCGCTGGACGGTGGAGATCGACGCCACCGAGGCCGCGCAGGCCTCCAGGATCGCGTCGCGGTCGTAGAACTCCAGGACCGAGTGGCCGGCCGACACGAGGTCGCGGGCGTGGGCCTGGATCGCCGCCAGGTACGCCGGGTCGAAGCTGCCCGGGTAGCCGCTCTTCTTGCGGTCGGCCACGGAGGCCGGGAGGACGTCGCGGGTGGCGCCGCGCAGGATGCTCTTCTCCCGGCCGTCGTAGGTCTTGAGCGACCACGGGGTGTTGAAGACGTACTGGACCAGGCGGTGGTCGCAGAACGGCACGCGGACCTCCAGCCCGACCGCCATGGACATGCGGTCCTTGCGGTCCAGCAGGGTCTGCACCATGCGGGTCAGGTGCAGGTAGCAGACCTCGCGCATCCGGTGCTCCAGACCGGTTTCCCCGTCCTTGTGCGGCACCTCGGCCAGCGCCGTCCGGTAGTGGTCGGCCCGGTAGCCCTCGACGTCGAGCCGGCCGGCCAGCTCCGGGTTCATCAGCCCGACCGGGCTGATCGAGGACTTGGTGGCCGACAGCCACGGGAACGTGTCGACCAGACGCCGCTCGTCGTGGAACCACGGGTAGCCGCCGAAGACCTCGTCGGCCGACTCGCCCGACAGCGCGACCGTCGACTCGTCGCGGATCGCCTTGAACAGCAGGTAGAGCGAGTTGTCGCGGTCGCCGATGCCGATCGGGAAGTCGCGGGCGCCGACCGCGGCCGCGCGGACCGACGGGTCGGCCATCGCCGAGCCGTCCAGCACGATGTCCCGGTGCTCGCAGACGATGTGCTCGGCGACCGCGTGCACGTACGGCGTGTCCAGCTCGGGGGCGATGTCCTCGGCCCGGAAGTTCTCGGCCTGGTTGGCGAAGTCCACCGCGAAACTGCGCACGACCTCGCCGTTGTCCTGGAGCTGCGCGGCGGCGATGGCGGTCATGGCCGAGGAGTCGAGGCCGCCGGACAGCAGCGTGCAGCGCGGCACGTCGGCGACGAGCTGGCGGCGGATGATGTCGTCGAGCAGCTCCCGCACGTGCGCGACGGTCTCCTGCTGGCTGTCGGTGTGCTCGCTGGCTTCCAGCCGCCAGTAGCAGGTCTCGCGCAGGCCGGTCCGGTCGACGACGGCGAGGTGGCCGGGACGCAGCTCGCGCATCCCGTCCCAGATGGCGTGGCCGGGCGTCTTGGCGAACGCGTAGAGCTCACGCAGCCCGTCCAGGGTCACGACCCGCTCGACCATGCTGTTGGCCAGGATCGCCTTGGGCTCCGAGCCGAACAGCACGCCGTCGTCGGTTTCGGTGTAGTAGAAGGGTTTGATGCCCATCCGGTCGCGGATCATGATCAGTTTCTCGGTGCGCGAGTCCCAGATGGCGAAGGCGTACATGCCGTTGAGCCGGTCGACCAGCGACTCGCCCCACTCCAGGTAGCCGCGCAGCACGACCTCGGTGTCCGAGTCGGTGGTGAACCGCGCGCCGCGGGCCCGCAGCTCGTCGCGCAGCTCGGTGAAGTTGTAGGCCTCGCCGGAGTAGACCATCGTGACCGGGCCGTCCGGGGTGTCGACGGTCATCGGCTGCGCGCCGCCGGGCAGGTCGATGACGGCGAGCCGGCGGTGCCCCAGCGCCGCGTGCGGCGCGAACCAGGTGCCCGACGCGTCCGGCCCGCGGCAGGCCATCGTCGCCGTCATCCTGTCCAGTTCCCGTTGCTCCTGTCGCAGGTCGCGCCGGAACGCCACCCAGCCGGTGATCCCGCACATCTCGTGACCGCCTCATTACGTAGAGATGTTGTATTTGTAAACTAATTACTAGGCGGCGGTTGGCCGAGTGGCCATCCGGCAAACGGGTGATGGTCGCCGCTCGACCGGTCACGCAGCGGGGTTATCGCAGGTCAATTCGCGTGTCGCAGGTCATAAAACGAGGAAGCCGCATCCCCGGACGGGGGATGCGGCCTCCGGGTGGCGGAGCTGCCCGTTATGTCGCGCGGATCACCGTGCGGCAGCGGTCGACGACGGTCTCACCCGGGCCGGCGGCGACGCTGTGGTGTTCGAGTTCGGCGTAGCCGCCGTAGTGGCCGTCGTCCTCGAAGACCTGGATGACGTCGCCGGTCTCCTGGTACGGCCCGTCGAGGTAGACGCCCCCGGGCCGGACGTCGATGTGGCGTTCCATCACCAGTCCCGGCCGGGTGTAGCGCAGCAGGCCGGTGGCGACGTCGGAGGTGACGCCGAACTTGGTCATGTGCCGGCCGTGCAGGTCGATGGCGGCGATCCCGCGCGACACCGTGAAGCGGTCGGGGTCGACGGGCTCGGGAAGGTGGTCGCGGAACGAGAACCCGCCGGTGACACCGATCTCCAGGCGGCCGCCGAGAGGGACCTGGACCACGGACCAGGCGTCGACCGGCTGTCCACTTTGGACGTGCAGGACGGTTTCGGTCTCGTACTCGGCGACATAGCGGGTGTCGGCGTGCACGGTGACGTGCCGCTCGACGACGACGCTGGTCTCGGCGCCGGTGTCGCGGTCGACCAGGGTGGCGGTGAGCACCATGTCGAGCCCGTCGGTGGACTGGTGCACGGCGTCCCAGTTGCCGGGATCGATCTCGGCCGGCACGGTGTGGTTGGCCAGGTCGTCCCGGGCCGTGCCGCGCCAGAACCAGTTCCGCTCCGGGCCCAGCCACAGCCGGTCGCCGCCGAGGTTCCAGTCGACCGGCCCGCCGGTCCAGTCGGTCGGCGCGACCCAGAACGCGTCGCGGCCGCGCACGCAGGCCTGCAGGACGCGGCCGGACGAGGGGCCGAAGGTGATGGTCAAGACCGCTCCAGCACGATCACGTCGGCGTCGGTCGACTCCCAGCTCACCGGCAGGCCGGCCGACATCAGGTGGGCGCCGGTGTACCGGCCGTAGCGAGCCGTTGGGTCCAAATCGGACAGTCGGATCCGGGGCTGCCGGGCCGAAAGCGCCGGGGCGCCGTCCAGGGGGCCGGTGTTCCAGGCCAGCACGACGACCTGGTCGGGGCCGGTGTACTGGAGGGCGAACGTGGGATCGGCGGGGGTGCCGATCATCGTCACCGTCGCCGAGCGCAGGAATTCCCGGAGTTCCTTGTACTGCGCCACACACCGAGCGGCCTCGGCTCGTTGGTCGCCGGTCCACGACCGGATGTCCGCGCCGATGCCCAGCGCGCCGGCCATGGCCAGCACGAACCGGAACCGCAGCGAGCGCGGCCGGGGATCGAACATGCCGGGCGCGTCGGTGACCCACGAGCTCATCACGTGCGGGGCGTGGGCATGCAGGAAACCGTACTGAATGGACAGTCGGTCCAGCGGGGCGGTGTTGTCGCTGGGCCACACCACATCGGTGCGGGCGATGGTCGCCAGCTCGACCCGCGCCCCACCGCCGGCGCAGCCCTCGATGGCCACGTCGGGGTGCGCGGCCCGCAGGTGGTCGAGGACCCGCAGGTAGTTGCGGGCATGGGCGCCGTCGAGATCCAGCGACTCCGGCTCGCCCGCGCCGGGGCGGCCGCGTTCGGTCGGCGGCCGGTTCATGTCCCACTTGAGGTATCGGATCGGGTACTCGGTCAACAGGCCGTCCAAAGTGGACAGCACGAACTCGAAGACGTCCTCCCGGCCCAGATCCAGCAGCAGCTGGTTGCGGATCAGGGTCGGCTCGCGGCCGTCGAGATGATAGACCCAGTCGGGATGCTCAGCGTACAGCCGGGACTTCGGGCTGACCGACTCCGGCTCCACCCACAGCCCGAACTCCAGGCCCAGCGCCCGCACGTCCTCGACGAAGGCGCCGAAGCCCTGCGGGAACTTGGCCGGGTCGGGCGTCCAGTCGCCGAGGCCGCCGGTGTCGTCGGGCCGGCCGACGAACCAGCCGTCGTCCACCACGAACAGCTCCGCGCCGAGGTCGGCGGCCACCTTGGCCAGCTCCAGCTGGCCGGCCGCGTCGACGGCGAACTCCGTTGCCTCCCAGGAGTTGTAGAGCACCCGCCGGCCGCCGCGCGAGATCTGGCGCTCGTAGGCGTGCCAGGCCTGAGCCAGGCCGTTGAGGCCGCGAGAGCTGTAGGCGGCGGCGACCTGCGGCGTCTCCAGCGAGGCCCCCGGCGCCAGCAGCACCGCCGACTCGTGCGGCTGGCGGCCGACCCGCACCCGGCAGGAGCCGCTCAGCTCGATGTCGGCGTCGATCCGCCAGGAACCGGGCCACGCCAACGAGAATCCCCACGTCGGGCCGTCGGGCGCGGAGTCGTCCTGCACGGCCAGCCAGGGGGAGTACCCCTGCCCGGCGACGCCCTGCCGGCTGCCGATCTCGAACCGCCCGGCCGGCAGCACCAGTTGCCGCAGCTGGAACTCCTGGGCCCACCGTCCACTCAGGAACGACAGTCGGGCGGTGTCGACCGGAAGGCAGAAGCCGGCGGAGTCGAAGCGCTCCAACCGGATCGGCGTGGAGCCGGTGTTGGTCAGCTCGGTCCAGCGCAGCAGCACATCGGTGCCCGGCACGACCTCGTAGTGCAGATCCGTCCGCAGGCCGCTCAGCGGGTCGGCGAAGGTCAGCCGCAACGACGTCTGCTTGGCCGAGGCCGAGTCGAACGTCCACCACGATTCCCGAGCCGCGCCAACGGGTCCGGCCACCAGATCGGCCCCGGAGAACGGCCGCAGGCCGAACGGGGCGTACTCCACCGGCGCCCCGTCGGCCTCGGTCAGGTACGGTGTGCGGCCCACGTTGGCCAGCGGCGAGGGCCCCTCCTCGACGCCGGCCGGGCCCCACGAACGCAACTCGGCCCAACGCCGATGTTCCGGCAGGCCAACGGTGTAGGTGGTGGTCGCGAGCCGCAGAGTCCACTCCGTCACTTGACCGCCCCCAAAGCGAGCCCGGCCACGAAGTGCCGCTGGAAGCGGAGGAAGACCGCGACGGTGGGAATGGCGGCGATCACTGAGCCGGCGGCGATGACGTTCCACTGCGACACGAACTGTCCTTGCAGGCCCAGCAGGGCGGAGGTGATGGGCATCTTGGTGTCGGTGCGGATCACCGTGATCGACCACAGCAGGTCGTTGAACACCCAGGTGAAGGCCAGCGCGGCCAGCGAGGCCAGCGCCGGCCGGGTCAGCGGCAGGATGATCCGCCAGAAGATCTGCGACGGCGAGGCGCCGTCGATCACCGCGGCCTGCTGGATCTCGCCGGGGATGGCCCGCATGAAGCCGTACAGCACGAAGGTGTAGAAGCCGAGCCCGAAACCGATCTGCACGCCGATCAGCGCGGTCAGGGTGTCGTAGATGCCCAGCATCTCGGCCATCTTCGACACCGGGACCAGCAGGATCTGCGGCGGCAGCAGGTTTCCGGCCAGCATCACCAGCAGCACGGTCCGCCGCAACGGCAGGTCGTAGCGGCTCAGCGCGAACGCCGAGATCGCGCCAAGGGCCAGGGTGACCACCACGGCCGGGATGGTGACGATGAGGCTGTTGACCATGGCCTGGAACTCGCCGCCGTCCACCCACGCCTGGGCGAAGTTGTCCAGCGTGAACGAGTGCGGCAGGGCCCCGACGCCGTTGGCCGCCAGGTCGTCGAAGGTGCGCAGGCTGGTCACGATCACCAGCAGGATGGGCAGCAGCCACAGCAGCGAGATGCCGCCGGCCACGAGGTGGAAACCGCCGGTCTTCCAGGCTTTCGCGCGGCTCACTGCGGCACCTCGCTAGCGCTCGGTGTCCGCGTTCGCGGACGCGCTGTGTCCAATGATTGGCTCGCGAGCTCGCTCATGCGTCGGCGTCCCGGAACGCGCGGACCAGGTAGGTGAGGATGACCCCGAAGGCCAGCACGAAGATCACCACGGCGAGCGCGGAGGCGTAGCCCAGGCGCAGCGACTGGAAGGCGGTGGAGTACATGTAGGTGCTCAGCAGTTCCGATGAGTGGTAGGGGCCGCCGCGGGTCAGCGCCCACACGACGTCGAACGAGCGCAGCGAGTCGATGATGATCACCGACAGCACCACCGAGTTGACGCTGCTCAGCTGGGGCAGCGTGATCTTCGTGAACTGCTGCCACCTGGTGGCTCCGTCCACAGTGGCCGCTTCGTACAGCGTGGGGTCGATCCCCTTGAGGCCGGCCAGATACAGCACCATCACGTAGCCGATCTGCCGCCACAGCGCCGGCACGATCACCGCGTACAGCGAGGTGTTGGCGTCGGCCAGCCACGAGTGCTGCCAGCTGTCCAGGCCCAGCGCGCCCAGAACGGTGTTGACCAGGCCGTCGGGCTGGTAGATGGCCTGCCAGATCAGCGCGGTGGCGACCAGCGAGAACACCACCGGCGTGAACAGCGCGGCCCGGTAGAAGCCGACGCCCTTGCGGTCCTTGAGCAGCAGCAGCGCCATGCCCAGGCCGCCCAGCGCCGACAGGCCGCCGAACAGCACCAGCCACAACACCGTGTCCAGCAAGGCCTTGCCGAAGGTCGGGTCGCTGAACAGCTCGGCGTAGTTGCCGAAGCCGACGATCTCCGCCGGCGAGACGCCGTCCCAGCTGGTGAACGACAGGTACACGCCCTGGATGGCCGGCCAGAACACCCAGAACGACTCGACCAGCAACGGCACCAGCACGAACGCCAGCAGCGTCGGGGACAGGGCGCGGCGCCGGCGGCGCGGCCCCGCCGGCGAGGGCGGGGCCACGGCCGGCGCCGTGAGGGTGGCGGTCATGTCAGGCGGTCCAGATCTTCTTCGCGTTGGTCTGCCACTCGGTGAGGATGGAGTCCACTTGCTCCGGGTGCTGGATGAACTTGATCAGCGCCGTGTCGGCGGTGGGTTGCAGGGCGTCGCTGGAGTCGCGGTTGAAGAACTGGGTCAGGTCGGCCGCCTTGTTCAGCATCTGCTTGCCCTTGGTGATCAGGGCGGTGCCGGCGTCCTTGGCCGCCGGGTTGGCCGGCAGCGAACTGCCCGACGACGACTTCAGGTACGCCTCCTGGGCCTCGACCGTGGTCAGGTACTTCAGGAACTCCTTGGTCTGCGCGGTGCGCTTGGTGCGGGAGCTGGCGAAGAAGCCGTCGGTCGGCGCCTCCTCGGCCAGCGGCACCGACGGGTCGATCACCGGGAACCGGAAGAACCCGATGTCGTCCACGTCCTCCTTGGGCGTGGTGTCCAACAGGAACGTGCCGATCAGCATCATGCCGGTGCGGCCCTGCAGCAGGTTCGTGGTGGCGTCCTGAAAGGACAGTGCCGTGCCCTTGGGGTCGAAGTAGGGCAGCGCCGTCTTCCACTGGTCGAACACCTTGTGCACCTGCGGGTCGGCGAAGGAGTGCTTGCCGGCCAACAGTTCCCGGTGGTAGTTCGCGCCGTTGATGCGGATGTTGAGGTAGTCGAACCAGCCCGAGGCCACCCACGGCGTGGAGTTGTCCGCGCCCAGGCCGATCGGGGTGACGCCCTTGCCCTTGATGGTCTCGCAGGCCTGGAGGAACTCGGCCCAGGTGGTCGGCTCGGACACGCCCCACTTGGCGAAGTTGGACTTGCGGTAGAACAGGCCCCAGAAGTAGTAGCTGGTGGGGACGAAGATCTGCTTGCCGTTGTCGGTGCTGATCTGCTTGAGGGCGTCGCTGTAGCCGGTGACGCCGTTCCACACGTCGCTGACGTCGAGCAGCAGGCCCTTGTCGGCGTAGGAGCGGGCCACCGAGCCGGCGTACCAGGTCATCACGTCCGGCGGGGTGGACGAGGTCAGGTAGGACGGCAGCTGGGTGCGGAAGGTCTCCGAGGCCACCGTGTTCAGGCTGGCCTGCGAGCCGCCCTTGGCGTTGAACGCGTCGATGAGGGCCTGCATGGCCTGCTTCGCCGACGGGGCGGAGAGGTTGGACTGCACGGTCACCGGGCCGGTGGCCGACCCGCCGCCGGCGCCGCTGCCGGTCGAGGTCACGCAGCCACCGAGGGCGGTGGCCGCGCCTACGGCGCCGAGTCCGGCCAGGAAACTGCGCCGTGAGAAGCCCGTGGTGGTCATCAGCGACCCCTGTCCGTTCACGTGAGGTGGGAAGTGACAGTGAGGTTGCAGCGGCGCGGCGGCGGTGTCAAGATATATTACTAAATTAGTATCTCCGGTGGCTGGGCGATACTGTGTCGACTTCACACACGGTGGGGGAGGGGCTCGTTGGCCGGTTACCAGCTCAGGGGCGTGCACGGGCAGACCGTCGAGGCGCTGGCCCGGCGCATCCTGTCCGGCGAGATCCCGGAGGGCGCCACCCTGGACCTGCTGGCGCTGCGGGAGGAGCTCGACGTCAGCCTCACGGCGCTGCGCGAGGCGCTGAAGGTGTTGGCGGCCAAGGGCATCATCGACGCCCGGCAGAAGCGCGGCACCTTCGTGCAGCCCCGCAGCGGCTGGAACATGCTCGACGGGGACGTGCTGCGCTGGCGCTCGGCCGGACCGCCCGACCCCGACCTGCTGGAGCACCTGGCCGAGGTCCGCTCCATCGTCGAGCCGGCGGCGGCCAAGCTCGCCGCCCAGCGGGCCACCGACGCCGACCTGGCCGACCTCGACGCCGCCCTGACCCGCATGGCCGAGGCCGCCGGCAACCCCGGCCGGCTCGTCGACGCCGACCTCGACTTCCACCGGGCCCTGCTCGGCGCCACCCACAACCAGCTCGTCGTGCAGATGGAGCGGGTCATCGCCAGCGGCCTGGCCATGCGCGACCAGGTCGTGCACAACGCCGACCCGGCCGACGATCCCGTGCCCAGCCACCGCAAGGTCCTCGACGCCATCCGCGGCCGCGACGCCGAGGGCGCGGAGCAGGCCATGCGGGCCCTGGTCGACAAGGCCAGCGAGGACCTGCGCCGGATTTCCGGGAACTGACTCCGCGACCGGGCTTCGCATCTCCGGGCAGTGATTGCCCACGGCGAGCCGTGCCGGCCGGCCGCGCTGGCAGGATCGGGACATGACCGACGTATCGGCGCAGGCCGCGCAGGTGCTGCGCACGCTGGCCCTCGACGAGGACCTGAAGTGGCGTGTCCCCGAGGATCTGGTGCTGGGGCCGCTGGTGCGGCGGGTGGCCCGGCGCTACGTGGCCGGTGATCGGCTGGCCGACGCGCTGCCGCGGGCGGCCGAGATCCAGGCGGCGGGGCATCGGGTGAACGTGGAGTACATGGGGGAGAGCTGCCGGGACGCCGAGCTCGCGGTGGCGGAGACGCAGGTTTTCCTCGACGCGGCAACGCAGTTGCCGGCCGGCTGCTCGCTCTCCCTTGACCTGTCCCACATCGGCCTGGCCATCGACCCGGATCTGGCCCTGGACAACGCCGTCCGCATCGCCCGGGCCACCGCCGACACCGGTCGGGAGATGGTGATCTCGGCCGAGGGCTCGTCCCGCACCGACGCGGTGCTGGCCGTGCACGGGCGACTGTGCGAGCAGTTCGAGCACGTCGGCGTGACCGTGCAGGCGCGACTGCACCGCACCGCCCAGGACCTGCCGCGGCTGCTCGACCGGCCCGGTCGCATCCGGCTCGTGAAGGGGGCCTTCCTGGAGCCTGAGGCCATCGCCTGGCCGCGTGAGGCCCCGGAGCTGGCCGAGGCCTACCTGCGCTACGCGGAGCAGCTCAGCGGGCATCTGTGCTCGTACGCCACGCACGACTGGGACCTCATCCGCACGATCGCCAAGGGCCTCGACGCCCGCCCCGACGCCCCGTGGGAGTTCGAGACGCTGCTGGGCCTCGGCCCCGACCGGCTGGCCGAGATGGCCGCCCTCGGCCATCCCACCCGGGAGTACATCGTGTTCGGCACCGAGTGGTGGCTCTACGTCTGCAACCGCATCGCCGAGGACCCGCAGCGCCTGCTCCAGGCCCTGGTCGACGCCGCCGGTCCGAAATAGGGGGATATGTCCCGCTATGGGCGGCTGACCCGTTACGGTGGACCGCTATGGAGCCGCACACCGTCGTGCTCGTGGCACTGGCCGCCGTGCTGGTGATCGCGCTGGTCGGCGCCATCAGACCCCGCCTCGTGCTGCCCGCCGGCGCCGCCGAGCACCAGGTGCTGCTCACCCGGCTGATCACCTTACTGGTGGCCTGCGTGTGCGCCGCCCTCCTGTTGGTCGAGGCCCTATGACCCGGCCAGCTCCACGAAACGGGCCGCGCGGGCGGCGGCAGTTCGGTCAGCTCACCGCCTTCGCGCCGCCGCCAGCGAATACCGGTCGCGGCATGAGCTGTGAAAACTCGTTTACGTCAGATCCTTCCGAATGCCATGGCGCGCTTCCCTGGCGCCATTTGATCTGAATATAGTAGGCGGGTTGTATGCCGCTATTTATAACGTGGACTGTGAATGAATGCACGCCCTGAAGTGCTGGAACAGGTCCTTGTTGAATCCACAAAAAGACCTGAGCAGCCTGAGCGCGTCGTCGCTCCAGGGCCTCGCGTTCGCGGTCGCCAGCAGCGGCGAGCAGCTCCGCGACCTGCGCGTCGTTCAGCTCAGCGCGGCGCAGGCCGCGGAGACGGGGAGGAGTCACCGCAGTTCCTTCGGCGCGATCCTCAGCTCCAGCGCGATCATGTCGCAGACCGACTGGTACATCGAGCGGCCGTCTCGCTTCTCGACGTCCACGAGGTAGTCGTTGGCCGAAGACCAGTCGCCGATGCTCAAGAAGCCCAGACAGAACTGGAGATGGACCTGGGCACGATTGGCCGCCTGCTCCTGCTCGGTCACGCAGCATCGCCGCCGACATGGAGCACCCGCGCGAACCACGACGGTCGTCGATGCCGATGCGGCTGGATCCGCTGCTCCAGGGTGCGCAGCGACTCGCGGGCGTTGAGAAAGGCGACGCATCGCGCGCAGCACGGGCCGGGCGGCGCTTCCATCGGCGCGAGTGTGATCACCGCGCCACAGACCGCCTCGGGCTCCGGCGACTGGGCGGCGAAGGCCTCGTCGGTCACCGCGTGGTCGATGCGATCCGTGCTGGTCAGCCAGCTGGTGAAGACCTTTTCTGATTCCCCGGGCATGTCACAACCATCGGGCTGGCCGGCACACCGACGAGATGTCACCAGAGGGGGCAATCGGGGTCATTGGTGATCAAATCGACGTGCGCCGGACCGGCACCTCGCGTCACATGGCTTCGGCGGCCACGATGTACACATGGCCGAGCCCAACCACCTGCTGCGCACGCGTCGGGAGTCCACGCCGTCGCGCGTGATCCCGAGCGAGGGGATGTCCCGGCCGGAGTTGGCGAAGGCGATCATGCGGTGGCTGTGGGACACCACGAGGACCCGTTACGACCTCGACCCTCGGCTGATTGCGAAATGGGAAAACGGCACGGTGAAGTGGCCAGCCGCGCACTACCGGGCCGCACTCCGCGCGGTTCTCAATGCCAGCTCGGACGCAGAGCTCGGATTCGCGCCATCCGGCCAGCTCGCGTCTGCGGCGACGAGTGCGCTCGGTCCCGCCGTCGAGGCCATGGAGCCGTGGAAGCTGACCGACGTCCTGACCCGCTCGGCGATTTCCGGCGCCGCTTTGGAGCACATGGAGCGGACCATCTTGAGCTACGCCGCGCGTTATCCGACGACCCCGCCGGACGAGCTGCTGCCGCTGGTGTCCGCGCAGCTCCGCCGGCTTCACGACGCCCTGGCCCAGCCGCAGAACCTGTGGGAGCGCCGCAGGTCCGTCGTCCTGCTCGGGGTGCTCGCCGGTCTGTCGGGGAACCTCTGGCTGGACCTCGGGCGGTCGACGACCTCGTCGGACTTCTTCGACCTCGGCGAGCAGGCCGCTCAAGAGGCTGGCGACCCCGACCTGGCGGCGTGGGTGCTGGCCGCGCGCTCGGTCGGCCCGTTCTTCGCCGGCCATCACGCTGTGGCCGGCGAGCTGCTTGCCCGCGCCGAAGACCTTGCCGCCGCGCGGTCCAGCTATCGGAGGCGGGCGTGGATCGCAGGTCTGCGCTGAGGCGATGACCGGCGATCGCGAGGGCAGCCTGCGGGCGCTGGACCGGGCGTACGCCGTGCTCGGCAGCGGCGGACAGCCCGCGTCGGGCACGGACTTCTTCGACGGTCCGCGGCTGAACGGCGTCGCCGGGACCGTCTACCTGGCCCTCGGCGACACCGCGCACGCCGTGCCGCTGCTGGACGCGGCGCTCGACCGACGGGCGCTGACTGACGCGAAGGGGCGAGCACTGATCACGCTGGATCTGGCGGAATGCCGCATCGTCGAGCGCGAGCCCGAGGAAGCGGCACGGCTGACGATGGGCGCGCTGCGGTCGGCCGCCGGCTCCTTGGTCGGGCCGATCGTCGACCGGGCCCGCGGACTTCATGCCCAGCTCGCGCCCTGGCGCACGACGGGCGCGGTGACCGACCTCGACGCGCATTTCAAGGAGCTGCCCCGTGGCTGACTCGTCCCTCTGGATCACCCACGGCTCGCGCAGGATGTACGAGTCGCCCTGGGTCAACGTCGACTTGGACGACGTCGAGGTGCCAGGCGGCCCGCGGTTCGAACACCACGTGCTGCGCTTCCCCCGTGCGTCCGTCGGGACGGTGGTCGTCGACAACGACCGCGTCTTGTTGTTGTGGCGTCACCGTTTCGCCATCGACCGCTGGGGCTGGGAAATCCCGGCGGGGTGGTCGGACGAGGGCGAGGACCCTGTGGAGGCAGCCAGCCGCGAGGTGCTGGAGGAGACGGGGTATCGAGTGTCCGCGGTGGAGCTGCTGACCACCTATGCGCCGATGGCCGGCATCAGCTCGCAGATCTACCGCGTCTTCGTCGCGACCGGGGCGACGCTGGTCGGGGAGCCCGAAGCCGGCGAAGCGGACCGGGTCGAATGGGTGCCGCTGGCCGAGGTGCCGAAGCTGATGACCTCGGGTCAGGTGCCGGACGGGCCGTCGGTGACGGCGCTGGGGTTCTACCTGGCGACGAGGTGACGGTGTGGACGTCCTGTTGGACCTCGCGAAGCTCCTCGTCGGTGCGCTGCTGGGCTACGTGTTGAGCCAGCGAGGCTCGGCACCCACTCCTGCACGACCCCGGCCGCCGTGCTGGTGATCGCGCTGGTCGGCGCCATCAGACCCCGCCTCGTGCTGCCCGCGGGCGCCGCCGAGCACCAGGTGCTGCTGACGCGGTTGATCACCTTACTGGTGGCCTGCGTGTGCGCCGCCCTCCTGTTGGTCGAGGCCCTATGACCCGGCCAGCTCCACGAAACGGGCCGCGCGGGCGGCCAGGGCGGTGAGGTCGCCGCCGGAGGCGGCGTCGCCGACGAGCGGCGAGCCGACGCCGACGGCGATGGCCCCGGCCGCCAGGTAGGCCTCGGCCTCGGCCACGCCGACGCCGCCGACCGGCACGAAGGGGACGTCCGGGAACGGTTGGCGCAGCGCGGAAAGGTAGGCGGGGCCGCCGGCGGAGGCGGGGAAGAGCTTGACGGCCTCGACCCCCAGCGACAGGGCGGTCTCGATCTCGGTGGGGGTGAAGGAGCCGGCCAGGATGGGCAGGCCGGCGTACACGCAGGCGGCGACCGACGGGGACAGCGCGGGGCTGACGGCGAAGGTGGCGCCGGCGGCGATCGCGGCCGAGGCGTCGGAGGTGGTGCGCACGGTGCCGGCCCCGAGCCAGCAGCCGTCGGGGACCTTGGCCGAGGAGATGGCCTCCAGCGCCCCGGGCCCGGTCAGCGAGACCTCGACCAGCCGCACGCCCGACTCGAACAGGACATGGACGGCGTCGCGGGTGGGACCGACGCCGTCGCCGCGGACGATGCCGACCAGGCGGGTCTCCCGCAGCACACTTCCGAAAGTCACCATTCCGCCAGGCTCCCGTCCTCGTGCCGCCACACCGGCGACCGCCACGCGTGCCCGGCCTCGGCGGCCCGGCGCACGGCGTCCTCGTCGATCTCGATGCCGAGTCCGGCCCCGGTCGGCCGGGCCAGCTGCCCGTCGACGAAGGCGAACGGGCTGGTGTCGGCAAGATACCCGGTCAGTTCGCTGCCGGCGTTGTAGTGCAGGTTCAGACTCTGTTCCTGGATCAGGAAGTTCGGCGTGGCGAAGGCGACCTGCACGCTGGCCGCCAGCGAGATCGGCCCCAGCGGGCAGTGCGGGGCGATGCTGGCCCCGTAGATCTCGGCCAGCGAGGCGATGCGGCGCAGCTCGGAGATGCCGCCGGCGTGCGAGGGATCGGGCTGGGCCACGGCGATGCCGGCGTCCAGCACCGGTTTGAACTCCCAGCGCGAGTACAGCCGCTCGCCGGTGGCGATGGGCACCGGGGAACTATCCACAACGGACTTGAGGACCGAAGCCGGTAACTCCGGCAGGATCGGCTCCTCGACGAACAGCGGCTGCACCTCCTCCAGCCGGGGCAGCAGACGCTTGGCCATCGCCGGCGAGACGCGGCCGTGGAAGTCGATGGCCAGCCCGCGGTCGGGGCCGAGCACGTCCCGGGCCTCGTGGGCTCGTTCGAGCACGCCGTCGACGTCGGCCGGGGTGGCGATGGCGTCCATCGGGCCGCAGGCGTTCATCTTCACGGCGGTGAAGCCGCGGTCCACCTGCCCCCGCACCGCCTCGCGAATCCCTTGTGGACGGTCGCCGCCGACCCAGGAGTAGACCCGGATCCGGTCGCGCACCGGGCCGCCGAGCAGCTCGTGCACCGGCACGCCCCGCACCTTGCCGGCGATGTCCCACAGGGCCTGGTCGTAGCCGGCCAGCGCGCTGGACAGCACCGGCCCGCCGCGGTAGAAACCGCTGCGGCGCAACATCTGCCAGTGCTCCTCGATGCGCAGCGGGTCCTGCCCGCGCACCAGGTCGGCCATCTCCCGCACGGCGGCCCGCACGGTCTCGGCGCGGCCCTCCACCACCGGCTCGCCCCAGCCGACGACCCCTTCGTCCGTGCTGACCTTCAGGAACAGCCAGCGCGGCGGCACGAGGAACGTCTCGATGTCAGTGATCTTCACAAGCCCCCGCCTCACGCCTGGTCGCCGGTCGTCGCTCACTGTACTTCAAATCATTAATTATGGATACATCGGGCCGCTGGCATGCCCGGCATCGACCTTTGTGCTTGGAAGGGGGCTTTCCTCCACTCCGAGTGGAGGAAAGCCCCCTTCCAAGCGGGGGGATCGTTATGCTGAGTCCTTGTGGACGGTCCAGCCGCCGTCGACGGCGATGTCGGCGCCGGTGACGAAGGAGGCCTCCGCCGACAGCAGGAACGCGATCACCGACGCCACCTCGGCCGGGTCGCCGAGCCGGCGCAGCGGCGTGGAATCCTGGCTGCGCAAGCGGTCCTCTTCGGACACTCGGTCCCACGCCCCGGTCAGCACCGGCCCCGGCAGCACGGTGTTCACCCGCACCTCCGGGGCGTACTCCACGGCCAGCTGCCGGCCCAGCGACACCAGCGCGCCCTTGCTCGCGGCGTACGCCGGATGCCCGGGCAGCCCGGCCCGGGCGTGCACCGAGGACACCAGCACGATCGCCCCGCGCCGCTGCCGCAGCGAGGGCAGGAACTGGTGCGCGGCAAGGTAGGCAGCGGTCAGGTTGACGTCGATCTGACGCGACCACTCGGCCGGCGTCTGCTCGTGCAGCGGCTTCACGACGACGGTGAAGGCGTTGCTCACCAACGCGTCCACCGGCCCGGCGGCGGCCTCGGCGGCGAGATCCCAGGTCGCCTGCGCGCTGACGTCGCCGCGGACGGCGACCTCGGGGCCGTGGGCGATGTCCACGCCGACCACCCGGTAACCGTCCGCGGTGAGCCGCCGGGCGGTGGCCGCGCCGATACCGGACGCGGCCCCCGTCACGACAGCAATCCGTTCAGACAACAGAACTCCTCGTCACAGCACGGTCTGGTGCACGTGGTCGTCCACACCGCGGACGGCCACCCACGCCGAGCCGTTCGCGCCGGCGGCGACACCGAGGGCGCCGACGATGGCGTTGCTGGCGTATTCGCCGCGGGGGAACCATCCTCCCCACGACCCGTCGGTGAAGTTGCGCTGCCACAGCGTGTAGTCACTGGCTCGGGCGAACAGGTACAGCCGACCGGAGGTGGCCAGCAGCGTCGGCGAGGTGCTGATCACGCCGCCCAGGCCGGTCCAGCCGGTGCCCTGCTCCCACAGCCAGACGCTGTCGTCGAAGGCCCGCACCACGATGTGCGTGCCGTTGGCGTCGGCGACCGCGCTGGGACGGCCGTAGATCGGCTTGTCGCTCGGCGAGCCCAGCGAGGTCCAGGCGCCGTAGCCGCCGCTGCCGCGCTGCCACACCTTGCCGTCCGCGCCGCGGGCCACCAGGGTCCACTGCGTGGGCGAGGTGAACGCGACGGTGGGGGAGTCGCTCAGGTTGCCGCCGAGCTTGATCCAGCTGCCCCAGTGCCCGTTCTGGAACGTGCGCTGGTACGCCGCGTTGTCGGTGCCCCGCACGAAAACGTCGACCCGGTCGGAGCCGGAGGCGTAGGCCGCGGGCTGGCCGACGATCTGGTCGTGGGTCGGGCCGCCGAGCTTGGCCCACTTGCCGCTGCCGACCGTGCTCTCGGCGAGCTGGCCGGAGGCGTCGCGCACGAAGGTGTACGCGTGCGTGTCGTCGAAGCGGACCAGGGCCGGGCTGTCGCTGGCATTGCCGCCGAGGTCGTTGCCGGCGGTCAGGTCGGCGCCGGACAGCTTCAGCATCACGGTGCCGTGCGCGGGCACGGTCGCGGTGTAGGAACCGGTGGCCGTGCCCTTGTCGGCACGGGCCCGCAGGTCACGCACCTTCACGGCGCCGCTGAGGCCGGCCTTGGCGAAGTCGACCGTCATGTCCGAGGGCGTCGTGCCGCGGTTGAACAGCACCACCGCCCGGTTTCCCTTGCCCGACAACACCTTGCTGTACACGTTGCCGCCGCCGGAGTCCGCGATCCGCACGCCCTGGATGGCCAGCGGATCCTGGTCCACGGCGAGGATCTCGGGGTTCTTCATCGTGTTCAGCATCGACTGGGGCAGCGTGCGCGGGTCCGACCCGATGATCAGCGGCGACGCCATCTCGGCCCACATCACGAACTGCGTGGTGGACTCCTCCTCGGTCAGCTCCGTGCCGCCGGTGGGGAAGGGACGCATCGGGATCAGGTAGTCCGGGTCGTTGTAGTGACCGGGGCTCTGCGCTTCCGGGTGCGCCGCGTTGTCGTCCATGTTGCGCACGACCGCCGGCCACTCGCCCTGGGTCGCGTTGCCGAAGGCCACGTCGGTGTCGGTGCGCCAGGAGGTCGCGTTGCCCGGGCCCCAGGTGTAGGCGTAGCCGGCCTGGCGGGTCGATGGCCAGTCGGGCACGCCCCACTCGCCGGTCACCGGGTCGCACAGGTTGAGGATCATCTTGCGGCCACTGGTGGCCACGGCCTGGGCGAACTGCGGGAAGACGACCGCCGGGTCGAGCTTCTGGGCCAGCCCGCACAGGAAGTCGATCTTGACGGCGTCGAAGCCCCATGTGGCGAACTGGTCGGCGTCGCGCTGGTAGTAGCCGCCGCCGCTGCCCAGGCCGCAGTTCTTGCCGTCGTAGGCGCCGGCGTCGGTGTAGATGCCGGCCTTGAGGCCGAGCCCGTGGAGGTACTTGACCAGGTTGTCCAGGCCGTGCGGCCAGCGCGCCGGGTCGACGACCAGGTTGCCCTTGCTGTCCCGGGGAGTGCCGTCGGCCTGCCAACCGCCGTCCAGCCACACGATGTCGTAGCCGGCCTTGGCCAGGCCGCTCGACACCAGGAAGTCGGCGACGCCGTGCACGTTGTCCTCGGTCGGGCGCCCGACGCCGAAATAGGTGTTCCAGCCCATGTACGGGGTGGGGGCCACCGCCGGCGCGCTCGGCTGCGGGTGCTCGGGCTCCGCGGTGGCCGTCGGGACCGCCAGCGAGCCGACGCCCAATGTGATCGCGCAGGCGAGCGTGAGTCTGCGTAAGAACATCGATTCCCTCGTTCCTGGCGGCAACGCTGCTGCCGGGACGAAGGTTGCCGGGGTGGGACCGGCGGTGTCAATAATTATTCCTAATTTAGTACCAGGGCCGGCGCCCGAAAAAACCCGCCGCCGGGATCCGGCGACGGGTCGTTCCGAGGCTTGCCTAGCGGCTGGGCCAGTCCCAGCGGATGCCGAACACGCCGGGGCCGAAGCCCAGGGCGACCGAGTGCACCCCGCCGGACGGGTCGAGCGTGAGGTTGCGGCGACGCGAGGGACCCTCCTCGCCGGCCGGCACGGCGTACTGCTGGCAGCGGGCCGGCAGCCGCGACTGGTCGAAGCGGACCTCGATCACGTACTCCCGCACCGGCAGCCGGAACTTGCGGCAGTAGGCGTTGCCGCTGGCCGGGAACTGCGGACCGGTGTGGTTGAGCTGGTACTCCATGATCACGGTGTCGCCGCGGGCCAGCGTGCGGTCGAAGACCAGCTCGGCCACCAGGATGCTGGACTCCTCGTCCACCGCGGTCCGGCCGACCCGGCAGTTGCTCAGGTTGGCCAGCTCGGGGATCACACCCGGGCCCGACTCGGCGTCGTAGACCATCACCCAGCGGTCCGCGCCGTCCTGCTCCGCGCGCAGCACCTGGCGCACCCACAGGGAACGCTGGCCGCCGTCGGGGGCGATCTCGATGCGGTCGTGCTGGCTGAGCCGGCCGAGCCGGCAGTCGGAGCTGGTGTCGACCCGGTTCAGCAGCGTGGCCAGCCGCTCGCGACGGGACCACAGCGCGTCGATCGGCAGCACCCGGGTCGGCCGGCTGCGGCGACCCCGCGGCCGTGGCGGCCCCAGCAGCGCCGTCAGCGAGCTCGGCGGCACACCGAGCACGGCCTCCAGGTGGCGCAGTGCCTCAAGCGACTCCGGGCGTTCCGGGCGTCTGCGGCCGGACTGCCAGTAGCTGAGAGTGGCGACGCTGATGGTGATGCCGCGCAGCCCGAGCCGGTGCTGGATGCGGTCCAGACTCAACCGGCTGGTCTTGATCGCGGCGCGCAAGGCGTCCGGAAACGGTCCGGTGGCCAGCAGGCCGACCAGTTCGTCCCGGTCGGCTGGCACGGTGTCGGCGAACGACAGGTCCGGATGACCAGCAGCGATCGTCATAGTGACTCCTCGCTGTCAACTTGTCACGCAGCAGTGACACTACTGGGTGAGCACGTGACCATGGCACCTCTGAACGGAGGCTGTGTGTACTCCTATTGGCGTAAAGTATTACTTGGAGTCGCCAGGTGTCCAGTCATACCCGGTTCGACGGTCACGCTTCCGGGTTGGTTCACCTTAGTGTCGGCCCTTGGGCAAGCCCCCAACCGGCCGCCCCGTAGGCTGGCTCGGTGACCGCCCCGAGACCCGCGGGCGACCGCGTGTTCGCCGACGTGGCCACCGCCGTGCTGGGCCCCGGGGACCACCGGTTCGCCGACCTGCTCGACGTGTTGGCCCAGATGCCGGCCGGTCAGCTCGATGTGGTGCATGCCAACGACGACCTGCTGCCGCGGCTGGCCCACGAGAACGGCCTCGACGCCGCGCTGGCCGCCGCCCGCCTCGCCCTGCGGCCCGGCGGCCTGTTCATCGCCGCCGTGCCCGAGCTCGACAAGCTCCGCCGCCTGCGCCCCACCGCCCCGCCGCCCCGGGTCTCCGGCCGCGGCGACCAGCGCCAGGTCACCGTGCAGATCTGGGACTGGGCCGAGGACGGCCAGTCCTACGGCCTGGAGGTCCTGCAACTGGCCCGCTCCGGCAGCGAGTGGGAGCTCATCCGCGCCGTCTCCACCCGCCACCAGGTGATCACCGGCGCCCAGGTCACCGCCGGCCTCACCGCCGCCGGCTTCGCCGCCGTGCAACGCCTCACCCCCAAGGAGAGCGGCCACCCCCTCCCCCTCTGGGTGGCCGTCGCCCCTTAGCAACTGCAAACCCCAATCCCGCATGTGGCAAAAAAGAGGGAGCGGGCGGGTGCGGGGAGGGGATTAGCCGAAGGTGACGTGCTTGGACCAGAAGGCGAGCAGGTCGGCGTCGCCGGTCACGCCGGTCGGCTCCTGGCGGCGGTAGATGATCAGCAGCAGGTCGGTGAGCGGGGCTTCGACGGTGACGGCGGCGTCGGCCAGGCCGCGCTGGTTCACGATGGCGTCGCCGGTGAGGTCGACGTGCCAGGCGAGGTCGGTGTCGGTGGCCCGGAACGAGAGGGTGCGGCCGGGACCGAGGAGATCTCGCTTGGCCGGGTTGTACTCGAAATGCTGAGGGAGGGCGTCGAGTGCCATCCACTCGTCGATCGCGTTGGTGACGACCTCGGGCGCGGCGGTGAACGGCCGGCCGGCGGCCTGCATGGCGTCGGCGCGGTGGACGAGGGTCTCGTGGGTCATCCGGCGGGCGAAGAACGACACCGGCAGCGGGCTCAGCGGCGTCCACACGACGGTGTCCGGCCCGGCGTCGCGAATCGAGGCGGCCAGCTGTCGCGCCCCGTCCAGCAGCCACCGCACCGGCGGCTCGCCGGAGTCGTCGCCGTCGACGTCGCGGCTCGGATCGGGCACCGGCTCCTGGGCCCGGGTCCGGGCGATCTCCTCGATCCACGCGTGCGCCCCGCCGAGGTGGCGCAGCAGCCCGCCCAGGCTCCACTCGGGGCAGGCCGGCACCCGGGCGGTCAGGTCCGCGCCGGCCACGTCGGCGGCCAGCAGCTCGGTCTGGGTGACGATCTCGGCGCAGTGGCGCTCGAAGTCCATCGGTCGTGTCCCCTCAACGAATTGGCATCGGTCACCCTAAGGTCGGGGCCACTTCCGCGTCCTCGACATTACGATTCATCCGCATGTGGGGGATTGTCCTGGTGCTCGTGGCGCTGGCTGGGGCCGCGCTGGCGATTGTCGACCTCTATCGGCGGGCGGCCGCGATGCGGCAGGCCGGGTACGCGATGTTCAGCCGGCTGCCGCTGTCGGAGCTGCCGCGCCCGGTCCGGCGCACGCTGCTGCGCACGATCCTGCGCGGCGAACCAGTGCCGCCCGAGCTGCTGCCCAACGCCCGCAACTGGGCCAACTACATGGCGCTGTCCGCGGGTTGGCGCATGACCTACGTCTGGCTCGCGGTCACGCTCGCGGCCCTGCTGCTCAACATCGTCACGAGCGGCGACCCGCTGACCAACCTGACGTTCTGGCCGTTGGTTGGCTGCGCGGTCGTCCTGGCGGTCAGCGGCATGCTGGCCTCGCAGTACCGTCGCGCGGCCCAGCGGCTGCTCAGGGAGACCTGACCGGCGCGAACCGTTGCGCCAGCTGCATCGCGCCGAACAGGTTGACCCCGACCGTGCCGCGCAGGTCGTCCAGGCTCAGGCTGAACACCCGGATGCCGGAGTCCTTGAGCGAGCGGCACAGCTGCCGGCCGAGCTCCCGGGACACACCGGTGACCACAGCGGTCGGCCTCACCGGTCGCCCCCAGGGCGGGACAGGTCGTAGGCGCGGGCCTGCAGCCGGTACAGCTCGCTGTAGCGCCCGCCGGCCGCGAGCAGCTCCTCGTGGCTGCCCTGTTCGACCAGCCGGCCCCGGTCCATGACCAGCACCAGGTCCGCACCGGCCACTGTGGACAGTCGATGCGACACGATCAGCGTGACGGCGCCAGTGCTCGCGGCCAGCCGCCGGGCCCGGGCCATGTAGTGCTGGAAGATCGCCTGCTCGCTGGGCGCGTCCAGGGACGCGGTCGGCTCGTCCAGCATCAGCAGCACCGGCTCGGTCCGCATGCTGGCCCGGGCCAGCGCGGTCTTCTGCCACTGGCCCTCGGACAGGTCCAGCCCGCCGTACGCCGGCGACAGCCGCGTCCGCATGCCGTGGGGGAGCCGGCCGACCAGGTCGACGGCGTCGGCGTCGGCGATCGCCCGGGCCAGCGCGTCGGGATCGTCCAGGTGGTCGATGTCGCCCAGCCCGACCGCCTCGGCGAAGGTCATCTGCTGGTAGCGGCCGAAGTCCTGGTAGGCGGCGCTGGTGTGGCGCCGCCAGTCCGGGGTGTCCACCGCCCGCAGGTCGACGCCGTCCACGGTGATCCGGCCCGAAGACGGCTGGTAGAACTTGCTCAGCAGCTTGACCAGCGTGGACTTGCCGGAGCCGAACTCGCCGACCAGCGCCACCACGCTGCCGGCCGGCAGCAGCACGGTGACGTCGTCGATGACGCGGCGGTCGGTGCCCGAGTAGCTGAAGCCCAGGTGCTCCACCATGATCCCGGTGGTCAGGCGGGACGGCGCCGGCGCGTCGCCGGCGATCGCGGCCCGCTCGTCGGCGACGTAGGACCGCAGCCAGAGCAGCGGCTCCAGATAGATGCCGGCGTTCATCGTCGTCGTGAGCTGGCCGACCGCGGTCTGCACGGTCTGCTGCAACGTGATCGTCAGCGTGACGACGAGGACCACGTCGCCGGCCGCCGACGCGCCGGACCGGGCCAGGTTCATCACGACGGCCAGCAGGGCGGTGAACGCGACCACGAACACCGTCCAGCCCAGGGCCCGCAGCCAGGCCGCCCGCACCCGGGCGGCATAGCGGCCGGCGGTCGCCTCCCGCATCGCGGCGGCCTGCGCCCGCGCCACCACCGGACCGGCCTGGGCGGTGCGGATCTCCTTGCCGGCGTTGGCATCCGTGGCGATGTCGAACAGGTGCTGCTGGAGCCGGAAGGCCTCGGCCGTGTCGGTCTCGGCCCGGCTCTCCAACGCCCGCGCCCGGCGGTCGCACCACAGGGGAGCCAGCGCGAACACGAGCAGCACCAACAGCCACGGGCTGACCGTGCCCAGCAACAGCAACGTCAACACCAGCTGCACGACGGTGAAGCAGGCCCGCACCGCGGTCCACATGCCGCCGACGATCCGCCGTGGCGCGTTGCGCAGCACGGTGACGCGGTCCAGGTAGTCGCCGCGTTCGAGATGCTCGATCTTCTCCAACGTGGCGATGTCGCGCAGGATCCGTTCCTCCAACGCCACTGCGGCCTTCTCCACCACCATGAACAGGCCGACGAGGCCGTGCAGGCGGTTGAGCACCAAGACCGTGGTGCAGCACAGCGCGGCGATCACCGCGGCCGTCACCGCGACGCCGACGTGCGCGGTGACCAGGTTGTTGACGGCGGCCCGCATCGCCAGCGAGACGCCGATGTTGGCCGCCACCAGCCCGATCTCGGTGGCGAAGACGGTGATCGTGAGCCCCCGCGCCACCCGCCACGAGATGCCGAGCAGCTCCAGCCACAGCCGCGGATAGCGCATCATCACAGGAGGTCCCCCTCGTCGAATCGGTCGTCGAAGCCCTGGTTGAACCGTTCGGCCTGGGTCGTGAACAGCGTGGCGTACCGGCCGTCGAGGGCCATCAGCTCGGCGTGCGAGCCGGACTCGACGATGCCGCCGCTGTCCAGCAGGACGATGCGGTCGGCCAGCCGCACGGTGGACAGCCGGTGCGAGATCAGCACCACCCCGGCCTGCCGCTTGTGCTCGGCCAGCCGGTGGAAGACCTCGAACTCGGACTTCACGTCCAGGTGCGCGGTGGGCTCGTCCAGCACCAGCAGCCGGGCGCCGCTGCGCAGGGCGTACATCGCCCGCGTCAGCACGACCTGCTGCCACTGGCCGCCGGACAGGTCGGTGCCGCCGGCGCGGGACCGCGTCAGCGGCGTGTCCCAGCCGCCGGGCAGCCCGGCGGCGATCCGGTCCAGTCCCGACTCGGCGGCCGCCTGCCGGGCCCGCTCGGGGTCGGCCGGCGTGCCCGCGTGCCCCAGGGTCACATTGTCCATAAGCGACAGTTGATAGCGGACGAAGTCCTGGAACACGATGGAGATCCGGCCGCGCCAGCCGTCGGGGTCGAGCCCGGCCAGGTCCTCGCCGTCCACGGTGATCCGGCCGGCCGTGGGGGTGTACAGGCCGGCCAGCAGCTTGATCAGCGTCGACTTGCCGGCGCCGTTGAGCCCGACCACGGCCAGCAACTCGCCGGGGTGGATCTCCAGGTCGAGACCGTCGAGCACGCGGCGACCCGAGGCCGGGTAGGCGAAGGAGACGTCCTCGAACCGGACCAGCGGCGCCCCGCGCTCCGCCTGGGACGCCGGCTGCCGACCGGTGACCGGGGACGGCGCGAGCTCGGTCCGGAGCTCGGCATAGGCCCGGCAGCCGGGAATCGCGCCCTCGATCTCCAGCGCCTCGGCGAAACCGAGCAGGTTGAGGATGGACCACCCCGCGCCAAGGACCGCCGCGGCGGCGGCCACGTTGCCCAGCGGACCGGCCGCCTGCCAGACGATCAGTCCGAACGCGACGGTCAGCGGCGGCGCGACGATCGCGGCGATCTGCCACTGGTCCACCGCGCTGCGCCGGCCGGCGTGCCACTTCGGGGCCAGCATCGCCATCAGCTGTTCCCGCCAGCGCCGCACCGCCCAGTCCTGCAGGCCGAAGGTGCGGCTCTCCTTGCCGTCGGTCCAGTCCACGGCCAGCTGCCGCCAGTGGTTGGCGGCGATGCCGGCCAGCACCCCGTCCCGCTCGATCTCGATGTGCTCCATGAACTGCCGGCGCCACAGCGACCGGCTCAGCAGCGCGGGCACGATCACCAGCGGCGCCAGCCACCAGGCGAACTCGGCCAGCACGACCGCGGAGGCGAGCACGCCCAGCCACCGCGTCATCAGGTCCAGCTGGGCGGTCGTGCCCTGGCCGGGCGTGCGCTCGGCCCAGAACTCCGGGTCGGCCCTGGCGATCCGGAGCAGTTCGCGCACCCGCGGCCGTTCCAGCGGGGCGATGCCCGGGCTGGACGCGGCCAGCTCGGTGATGGACGCCCGCCGGGCCGCGTCGATCCGTTGCGCCACCAGGTAAGTCACCGGAGTGGCCACGGTCTGGGCCAGGCGGCTGAGCAGCACCACCGCGCCCAGCAGCACCAGTGGGCCGGTCGTGGACCGGCCGGCGAGCAGCCCCGCGACCAGATTCTCCATCGCCAGCGCGGTCAACGCCGGCACCGCGCTGGCGGCCAGCTGGGTCAGCGCCAGGGTCGCGGTCGCCAGCGGGCCGGCGTGCCGCAGCTGGGCCAGCAGCATCATGCGGTCCCGCAGCAGCTGGGCCGCCCGGTGGCGGGAATTCGTCGGTGTCATCGGGGATCCATGTCTGCGGTCAGGACGAGTCTCGTGTGGTCAGTGAAGAAGATCGTCCACTGTAGACACATGGGGCGCTCCTACGTCAGGTAGCCCAGCTCGATCGCTCGGCGCGTGAGCAGGGCCTTGTTGTGCGCGCCGAGCTTGCTGCGGACGCGCTTGAGGTAGGTGTTGACGGTCTCCTCGGTCAGCCCCATGCGGGTGCCGATCTGCCGGTGGGTGAGCCCCTGGGCCACCCACCGCAGGGCCTCGACCTCTCGTCGGCCGAGCCTCGGCGGCGGGTCCGCGTCGCCGGCCGCCCGGAGCACGGCCGCGACCAGGCTCTCCGGCACGGCCTGCGCCGGGTCGGACGTGACGACCACGGTCCGCGGCCCGGGCGGATGGTCCGGGCCGCACACCACCACGTCCGCGTCCTCGCCGGGCGCGACGACCAGGGTGCGCCCGTGCGCGGCGAGCAGGTGTTCCACTCCCAGCCGGACGAGCGGATGCGGCAGCACAACCGCGACCCTGATCACCCGGAACCCCAGTGGCTCAACGAGTCCCGCAGCTCGGCGACCCGCGGCCGCTCGCCCGCGGCCAGCCGGCCCAGCTGGGCGTCGAACCAGTCGAGCACGCCCAGCAGTTCGGCCGGCGTGGCCAGCCGTGGGTCGATGCGCAGGTCGGTGCGGGTCTGCGGGCCCTGGAAGACCTTGAGGTCGAACGGCGCCCCCTCGTGCATCCTGGGCCGCACCCAGGTGTCGCCGTCGGGCGCCGGGGTTTCCGGCGTGTTGACGCCGGGCTCCTGCGTCATCACGTTCAGCGAGCAGTCCACGGCCGGCAGCGGACCGTGGGTCTCGACCAGCCGCGCCAACTCGTCGACGTCGTAGCAGCCGTGCCGGAACGCGGTCAGGCCGGCCAGGGCCGCCCGCTTGGCCAGCGCCACGAAGTCGGTCTCGGCGGTGACGTCCAGCGCCACCCAGGTGCGCTGGTTCATCGAGCTGACGATCCCCTGCCACTCGGGGGTGAGCCGGTTGGAGGCCATCAGCCCGAACACCGGGCGGCCGGTGTCCCGCAGGCGCGCCACCACCAGCGCGCTGAGCGCCAGCATGGCCGCCTGCGGGGAAACCCCCATCGCCGCGCTCGCGGCGGCCAACCGGGCGGCCGACGGCGTCGCCAGCCGCCGGGCCTCGACACGTCCGCCGGACACGGCCGACGACGAGCCGGCCGTGGCGTCGATGATTCCGCGCAGATACTCCATGGCCCGCTGCCGCCGCGTCGCCCACTGCTCGCCGTGCTGCTGCTCGGCCAGCCGGCGCGGGGACAGCGGGTGCTCGGTCGTGATCCGCGCGCTCTCGCGCACGAGGGCGCTGAACTCGTGGGTGATCCGGTCGAACGCGTAGCGGTCGACGAGGACGTGATGCATCGAAACGGCTACGTAGCGGGGAAATCCGTCCGCGTCGAGCAGGGGACGCGCCCGCCAGCCGTACTCACGGGCCAGGTCGAACTGCTGTCGGCCCAGTTCTCCCATGCGCCGCAACGCATCGGCGTGCGTGGTCCAGTCGTCCGCCGCCGGCTCCGGGTCGGGGCCGGCGCCCGGGTGGACGATCTGGCCGTCGGCGGTGAAGCGGGTGCGCAGGCCCTCGTGCCGGACGGCCAGCTGGCGCAGGGCCGCGTGCACGGTCTCCCGCGAGGCGCCGGCCGGGACCCGCCACAGCCGAACCTGGTGGTGCAGCGGAAGTTCTTCGCGCGGGACGGACTCAAGGGAGCGCAGCACGGACAGTTGTCCGAAGGTGAGCGGGGCCGTGGTGCTCACGTCGCCGGCTCCGGGTCACGCAGGCCCGCGATGACCTCCCACAGCCCGGCCGGGGTGGCGAACGTGTCCTCGGACAGCAGATGGTCGGGGATGGTGACGGCGAACGTCTCCTCCAGCTGCAGCAGCAGGCTGACGGTGGCGAGCGAGTCCAGGCCGTGGTCGGCCAGGTTCAGCGTCGGTGTCACCTGCTGGTCGTCGGCCAGCAGGGGCAGGAAGCCACGCAGGGTCTGTTCGAACGGGTCGGCCCACTGCGGTCGGCTCATCGGGACACTCCTCTCGGAAAAAGGGCGAAAAAAAGACCGGTGGGCGGCCAGTGCGGCCGCCCACCAGTTCTCTGTCAGCCGCAGATGGAGCGGGCGCACGTGCTGCGCTTCTTCATGGCTGACCTCCTCTCGTAGTGGGTCGGGTCGTGACCCGGGGCCTGGGCCCCGAGGGTTCAGGGGAGCCGGCCGGCGCCGTCGAGCACGGTCAACGTGCCGATGGCGGTCAGCAGCCGGTCGTTGGCGTAGTTCAGGCTCGCCGAGCGCAGGTCCCGGAAGTGCCGCTCCAGTGGCACCTTCGCGTCCCGCTGATAGCCGGTCATCGCGCCGCCCAGCTGGACAAGGCGGTCCACCGCGGCGAAGGTCAGCTCGGAGGCGGCGACCTTGAGCGCGTCCAACCTGATCTGGAAGGAGTAGCCGCCCAGTGCTCGGCCGGCGCGTCGGGCGTCGACGACCTCGTCGCGGATCCGTGCCAGGTAGGTCCCGCACAGCTCCAGCTCCATCCGGCTGCGGGCCAGCCGGTGCCGGACCAGGTCGCCGGCCGGGTCCATGCTGGACGATCGTTTCGGCGACCGGATCACGCCGACGATGCCGTCCAGCGCCGCCCGCGCCGCGCCGAGCCAGCACGCCGACCAGGTCAGGTGCCCGACCGGGATCATGCTGTCGGTGGCCACCGCGCGGAAGCCGCCCGGCTCGCCGACCACGTGCTCGCGGGGCGTGGCGCCGGACAGCGTCATGCCGACGCTGCGCGTGCCCCGCATGCCCATCGCGTTCCAGTCCCGCACGATGGTGGCGTTCACGTCGCCGCGGTCCAGGTGCACCAGGCTGACCCGGTTGGCCGGGGCGTCCGGCGCGGCTCGCATCGTGACCAGGAAACCGTCGGCCACCTCGCCGCCGGTGACCACGGGGGCGTCCCGGCGGACGCTGACCCGCGGGCCCTCGTCGACCACGGCCGAGCCGGCGGTGAGCAGGCTCGCGCCCTTGCCGGGTTCGGTGGTCACCGAGGCCAGGTAGTAGCCGTCCCGGGCGATCCGCGGCAGCAGCGAGGACCGCAGCGGATCCTTGGCGTGCCGCACCACCGCGTCGACCTGCTGGCAGTGCATCGCCCAGATCATCGCCGTGGACAGGCAGCTCCCGGCCAGCACGGCCGCCGCCGCCACCAGGTCGGTCAGGTCGCCGCCCATGCCGCCGTACTCGGTCGGCACCAGCAGCCCGAACAGGCCGGCCTCCCGCAGTTCGGCCACGCTCTCGTGCGGGAAACGGGCGGTGGCATCGACATCGGCCGCGTGGCGGGCCAGGACCGGCGCCAGCTCGGCGGCGATCGCCTCAGCCTTGCTCATGACACCTCCAGCGCGAGTTCGTCGAGGATCGGGGCCGCGGTCCGGGCCAGCCGGAGCCGGCTCGCGTCCGTGACTTCGCCGTTGGCCAGCACCACTTCCGTGGGCGCGTCCCGGCCGAGGAAGGCGATCAGGCTCGCGCTCAGCCCGTACGCGCCGACATTGGGCACGACCAGGCGGTCGCCCGGCGTGGGCACCGGGGCCGGCACGTCCCGGCCGAGCACGTCGGCCGGCGTGCAGAGCGGCCCGACCAGGGTCACCTTGGCGGTGACGCCGTCGCCGCCGTCCGGGGTGACCGCCGGCCGGGCCAGCCGGCCCAGCCCGGTCATGCCGCCCAGGTGGTTGATGCCGGCGTCGAGCACGACGTAGGTGTGCCCGGCAGTGGTCTTCACGTCCTGCACGGTGGTCACCAACCGGCCGCTGTCGCCGACGAGATAGCGACCGGACTCGAACGCGATCTCCATGGCGTCGGTCCGCCAGCCGGGCACACCGTCGTCCAGCGCCTCGGCCAGGGCCGCCCGCAGCCGGTGGTATCGCGGCCTGGCCCCGGGCCGGGCGTAGGGCGTCGCGAATCCGCCGCCCAGGTCCACAACCGCCAGCGGCAGTCCGGCCCGGTCCCGCAGTCGCGCCGCGAGGGCGATGCTCGCTCGGAAGGCGGCGATCAGACTGTCCTCGTCCCGAGCGTTGCTGAGCGGGAACAGGTGCAGCCCGACCAGCCGGGCCCCGGGCACAGCGGTGAACCGCGCCGGGTTGGCCAGCACCTGCTCCTCGTCCACGCCGAACTGGGTCGGGACGCCGGTCATCCGCAACCCGGTCGCGCCGTCGGACGCACCGTTGACGCGGAGCAGGACACTGGCCTCGACGCCTCGGGCGATCGCCGCCCGGCCGATCCGGTCCAGCTCGCCGGCGGACTCGGCGGAGAACCGCCGCACCCCGGCCGCGATGGCGTGCTCGATCTCCGCGATCGTCTTGCCCGGACCGGTGTAGAGGCAGTCCTCGGCGCGGAATCCGGCGGCCAGCGCGGCGGCCAGCTCCCCGGTCGAGCTGATCTCGGCCCGGCAGCCGGACCGGCGCAGTTCACGGGCCACCGCGACGTGCGGGTTGGCCTTGAGCGAGTAGTAGAGGACGGACTGCGCGGGCAGCGCGGCCCGCAGGTCGGCGAGCGCGCCGGCCACGGCGTCCAGTTCGTAGACGTAGTAAGGACTTCCGTAGCGACGAGTCAGGATGTCGAGGTCAGGCACGGGTCATCTCCGCGTGGTCGATCAGCGCGGCCAGCGCCGTGCGGTCGGTCTTTCCGTTGGCGCTCAACGGCATTCGGTCCAGCACGAGGCAGCGGGCAGGAACCTTCAACGGCTCCAGCCGGTCACGCAGCCGGCGCAGCGCCTCGGCCGGCTCCAGCGTGGTGACGGCGCACAACACCGCCTCGCCTTCGCCCCGCGGCGGCAGCACGGCCGCGTCCTCGATCTCCGGGACGGCTCGCGCCGCGGCCTCGATCTCGGACACGCTCGTCCGGACGCCCCGGTGCTTGAACAGCTGGTCGCGCCGGCCGTGGAAGTACAGGTGGCCATCCTGGTCGACGTGGCCGTAGTCGCCGGTGTGCAGCACGCGGTCGCCGGTGATCGGGTCGCGGGGGAACGGCTCGTCCGGCCAGTAGCCGGCCATGACATGCGGACCGTGCACCGTGATCTGTCCTTCCTCGCCGGGCGGCACCGGGGCGCCGTCCTCGCCGAGGATCCGCACCGTCGTGCCGTCCAGCGGACGGCCCACGGAACCGGGACGGACCAGGTCGTCGTCGGGCTCGCCGATCGTGACACGCTTGCATTCGGTCGTGCCGTACATCAGCTGCACCGCGGCTCCCGGAAACGCTTGCCGCAGCGCGGAAATGTGGTCGGCGGTGAGTTCCTGGCCGGTGTTGGTGAACAGCCGGACCGGCGGCACGTCGCCGCGCTTGGCCAGCTGCGCCAACATGGTGGCCAGCGACGGCACCAGCGGCACCACCGTCGCGCCGTGCTCGACCGCTGTGCTCAGCAGCCGGCCGTCGGCCCGTGAACCGCACAACACCAGCGTCCCTCCACTGTGGGCGGTCAGAAAGACTTGGTAGAGCCCGTAGTCGAAGGACAACGGGAGTCGGCACAGCACCACGTCGTCGGGCCGGTACCGCAGCCGGGCCGCGATCGCCTCTACGGCGAACAGCACCGACCGGTGCGGGCAGACCACGGCCTTGGGCGTGGAGGTGCTGCCGGAGGTGTACATGAACAGCACCGGGGCGTCGGCGTCGGTCGGGTGTGGTGGCGGCACGGCGACCGGCGCGGTGGCCGGCGGAGCGGTCAGCACGAGCGCGGGGCGCGCGTCCTGGCCGATCTGCTCCCATTGCGCCGGGCGCAGGTCCGAACCGAGCGGAACGGCGATCGCGCCGAGGCGGGAGCAGCCGTGGATCGCGGCCACGACCCAGCGCCGTGATTCGGCGCCGATCAGGACCCGATCGCCGGCCTTGACGCCGGCCGCGGCCATGGCCGCGGCGTACTGCTCGGTGTGTCCGGCCAGTTCCGCATAGGTCCACGCCCCGTCGGCGTCCACCACCGCAACGGTTTCCGGCCGACGTGCGGCCGCCATCGTGATGATGTCGTGCAGATAAAGTGGTTTCGATTCGCCGGTCATGTTTTCCGACCTCCCCGGTGACGAGATGAAACCTATCCGCCGGCGGCGAGAAGCGGCAACCACTGTTTCACGGTGCGATTTTTTGCTGCCTCGCGCTGGTGGATCCGTATGCTCCAAGGAAAGCGCTCGTCTTGACCGTTCGTCGGCCGGGCGCGTTCATCCCGTTCACCAATTCGCACACGTGAGGAACTTCAATGACCGCCGTACACTCCAGCACGATCCGCGTTCTGCCCGGTGACGCCGCCGACATCGAGGACCTGCCGTACGAGCTGGTCGAGCGCAAGGGCGTCGGGCACCCGGACACCATGTGCGACGCCATCGCCGAGCGGGCGTCCCGACGCTACTCGGAGTACTGCCTCACCGAGTTCGGGCGCGTCGCGCACCACTGGTTCGACAAGGTGATGATCTACGGTGGCGAGGCCGACATCGACTACGGGCGCGGCGAGATGACCAAGCCGTACACGGTGCTGTTCGCCGGCAAGGGCGCGTACCGCTTCGGCGACCGGGAGATCCCGCTGCGGCGGATCCTGTTCGACGCGGCCGCCGAGGTGCTGGCCGAGGTGACCACCGGCTTCGACCCGAAGCGTCACCTGGTGGTGGAGTGCGCGGTCGTGGACCACCAGGGCGCCGGCCGGGGCCACTCCCGCTACCAGCCGCAGGTGCTGGACGACCTGATCGAGATCGGCGACCCGCGCCTGGTCTCCAACGACTGCAACCTGTTGCACGGCTACGCGCCGCTGAGCCGGCTGGAGCGGCTGGTGCTCGGCGTGGAGCAGCACATCAACGGCCCCGAGTTCAAGCGGGTCAACCCGGACACCGGCTGGGACGTCAAGGTGTTCGGCAGCCGCAGCGAGGACCGGTTCAAGCTGATCGTGAACATGCCGTTCCTGGCCTCCCGGATCTTCTCGCTGGAGCAGTACTTCGAGCGCAAGCGGGAGTGCGAGCAGCAGATCGCCGCGTTCTGCCAGCAGCTGCTGGGCGCGCGGCCGGAGCTGCTGGTCAACCCGACCGACCGCAACGGCAAGCCGTACCTGACCGCGCTGGGCTCGGTCGCCGACACCGGCGACGTGGGCGTGGTCGGCCGGGGCAACCGGATCAACGGCCTGATCACGCCGATGCGCTCGATGAGCATCGAGGCGCCGGCCGGCAAGAACCCGTTGGACCACACCGGCAAGCTGTACGGCGTGCTGGCCCGCGACCTGGCCGCCGAGATCAGCCGGGAGACCGGGCTGGCGGTGGAGACGCACGTGTTCACCTCGAAGGAGGCCCCGCTGGGCTCGCCCGACGAGGTCATCGTGCGGGTGGCCGGCGGCGAACCCGCGCCCGAGACGCAGGAGCGCATCCACGAGATCGTGGCCCGGTCGCTGGCCGATGTCTCGGGCATCACCAAGGAGTTGGTCAGCACCGGGATCGTGATGTGGTGACCGAGGTCCGCCAGTACGTGGTCGGCTCCCGGTTCGCCCGGACCGGCCTGACCTGCGACGCGGAGGTGGCCGAGCAGATCGGCCGCCTCGCCGCGCCGTATCTGGAAGTGACGCCGGAAACCGTGACGGCGTCGGGCGAAGTGCCGGTCGAGTACGCGGTCGAGGGCTGGCTGCGCGACCAGGTCGCCGCCGGCCAACCCGTGCCATGAGCGGGCAGTCGCCGTCTGTGGCCCGGGTGATGGCGGCGGTCGCCGGCGGCGACGCCGAGCGGTTCGACGGACGTGGCGTCAACGCCTCCTACCGGGTCGGGCCGTTGTCGGTGAAGGTCCACCATCCGGCGATGTCCTCGGGGCTGACCGGCGACCGGATCCGGCTCGTCGACTCGGCTTTACGGGGCGCGCCTTGGTATCCGCCGGTGCTGGACCTGGGCTGGCACGGACTTGCCCTCGTTGTGGTCCGGCCCTTCGCCGAGGGACGGCCGGCCGACGACGGCCGCCGGCACGTCGGCGCGCTCGCCGGTGTCCTGGCCGGCCTGTCCGAACGGGCCGACGGCCTGGATGTCGCCGAGGAGCTGATCGCCGACTACGCGTCCCCGTGGCTGGCCGACACCGATCGGGAACTGGCTCAAACCCTGACGGTGCTCGGTGAGCACACCGCGCTGGCGGAGGCGCTGCGGGCGCGGCTGCCCGGTCTCGCTGCCGCGGCGAGCCGACTGTCCGGTGTGGACGCCTCGGTGCACCACGGTGATCTGCACGGCCGCAACCTGGTCTTCGCCGCCGGCCGGTGCACCGTGATCGACTGGGACGAGACCGGATTCTCCCGCCGGCCGGCCGACGCGGCCAAGGCGATGTGGCTGTCCTGTCGGCGCGCCCGCGGCGACTTCGAGCTGGATCACCTGGCTGTGCAACGGTTTCTGCGCGCAGTTCCGGGTGTCGACGCCGTCGACCTTGCCCGGCTCGGCGCGTTGTGGTTCGTGCCGAGCCGGCAGCACGTCACGCTGCTGGGACAGCGCGACGCGTCGTTGGCGCTGTGGTATCTCGGCTGGGTGTCCCGGTTCTGGTCCCGGCTCGGCCGCAATCTCGACATGCTCAGCGAACTGGCCGGCTGACCACGGGGTCAGCCGGCCAGTTCGGCGATCGCTTATTCGGGTAGGTGCCGGGTGTCGCCGAGCGTGACCACCTGTCGGTTGTGGAAGAAGTCATCCTCCCGCAGGGTGGTGATGCTGCCGGAGGCCCCGCGGAAGTTGACCAGCCCGCAGGCTTCCAGTGGCATCCCGATCCACGCCGCGATCACGAAGGTCAGCGCGAACCCGTGTGTCACCACGATCTGGTGCGAGCCGGGCAGCCGCAGCACGTCGTCCATGGCGGCGTAGACACGCCGGCCGAAGACCGCCTTGGTCTCCGCGCCCGCCACTCCTTCCTCGTGGCCCATGCGGTCGCCGACCGCCGGCGGGGGCACGAACCGCTGGTCCAGCCACGCCTGTGGCCGGCCCTCGGCCTCGCCGTACGACTTCTCCCGCAGCCGGCGGTCCAGCCGGGGCGACACGCCGAACGCCTCGGCCACCGCGTCCGCCGTCTGCCTGGTGCGCAGCAGATCCGAGCTGATCAGTTCCACTGTGGACTCTGCTGGCACGGCGGCCCGCAGCGCGGCGGCGATGGCCGACGCCGCCTTCTCCCCGGCCGGGGTGAGGGCGGAGTCGTGCCAGCCGCCGACCACGTGATCGATGTGATGGGTCGCCTCCGGATGGGTGACGACGTGGATCGTGCGCACGGTGTCGGGCGCCTTTCTGTTGTGGACAGCGGAAAATCAGGGGAGGGACAGCTCAAGGAGCGTCAGCCCCCACAGCAGGCGTGCTCGGCCAGCAGCCGCCGCAGCGTGGGGCCGGCCAGGAAACCGGACGCCACCAGGCGCGGCCGGGCGAGCACGTCGCGGACGAAGTCCCACAGCGGCCCGCCGGGTAGCTGGGCGTCCCGGGCGGCCTCCAGCAGCGCCACGTCGAACGCGCACCCCAGGTACCCGTAGATCCGGCACATCAGGCCGACTTGTTGTTCTCGCCGGCGGGCGCGAGGCGGCCGGCCGCCCACTCCCGCAGCGGCAGACCGTGCTCGACCGCACCGCGCTTCTCCAGCGCCGCCAGCACTTCGCGCAGCGACGGCAGGTCGTCGGCGGCCTCCCGGGCGCGGAAGCAGTACTCGTTGGAGATCTCGGCGTTCCACCCGATGGTCTCGTGCAGCTCGCCGCGGAGCAGGTCGAGGAACTCGTCCCGGCCGACGAAGGACGGCCGGTCGTCCCGGACCCGGCGGATCTCGGCGAACGCCTCGTCGATCAGGTCCAGCCAGGCCAGAATCGCCTCGGGCGCGTCGGCCGGCTCGGCGACGCCGAAGGCGTGTAGCCGACGGAACCGGGTGGCCAGGTCGGTCAGGTGCGCGGGCAGCCGGGCCAGGAACCGGCTGAGGTACTTGGGATTGCGGTTGGTGTTGCCGTAGACGTGGGTGAGGCCGCGGAACGTGTCCTGGCCGAGCTTGCGCGCGGCCACCAGCGCGGACTCGTGGTCGCCCTGCACCCACATGCCGGCCAGGTCGCGGAAGTCCGGGTAGCTGCCGACAGCGACGCGGAAGGCCGTGTAGCAGACCTCGCCCGGCGCCAGCTCGGCGGTGATCTCCTCATATGCCTCGGGATTGGTCAGTGGCACGCCGTAGGTCAGGCGGGACAGCAGCCGGAAGTCGACCGCCGACGACGCGAAGCTGGACGACTTGCGGGCGCGGCGCGTCATGCGCTGGTACAGGATGTGGTGCGCGGCCAGCATGTCCTTGACGGCCTGCGCGGTCCAGTACTCCACGTCCACGCCGAGCAGGCTGTCCGGGAGGTAGTCGAAGCTGGCCTTCACCCGGTCGCCGCTGGTGTAGTAGCGCATGTGCTCGGCCCGCGGGAAGGTCTCGCGGTGGAACCGCTCGTCGGGCTGCTCGGCGATCACGCAGAAGTCGAAGTCGGATGACGGCGTGCCGGAGCCGTCGACCAGGGAGCCGGACAGCATCAGCACGTCGCTGTCGACCAGATGGGCCTTGGCCAACACGGCGTTCTCGTCGAACTCCTCCATGCCGCGGATGCCGCTGGCGATGTGGTGGCGGAAGGTGATCATGGCCTCTCCTTAGACGGCGTGCCGGAAGTCGGTGGCCAGCTTGGCCAGGTCGGCGGCGCTGCCGACCTGGCAGCGCAGCACCGGCAGCCGGGCGATGTGGTCGAGGAAGTCGTCGAGCGAGGGCGGGACGGCCCGAGCGGCCACCGGGACGCGCAGCCAGTCCTCGCCGTAGAGGTTGTCGTCCAGCGAGAAGCAGTTGCGTTCGAGGACCTCGGCCACGTGGTCGGGCTTGGCCGCCTCGCAGCAGTAGTCGGCCTCGCGGTCCACCCGCGGCAGCAGCACGCCGGCCAGCACCGACTCCGCCACCACGTCGACCTCCAGGTAGCGGTTGACCTCCCGCGAGCTGAGCTTGAGCTTGTCCTCGCCGTGGAACTGGTCCCAGTCCGACTCCGGCCCCGGGATGCCGGCCCGCACGTCCCAGCCCGAGAAGTCGGTGATGCCCATGACGTCCAGCGATCCCTTGTTCACGGCCAGCGGCAGCGGGCACGCCGTCACCCGGTACTCGTCGCCGACCACGTCGAGGTGCATGCGGTCGTTGCCCATCCAGCCGGCATTCGGCAGCAGCCGCGACAGCGCGATCGCGGTGGTGGACTTGCCCGCGCCGGAGTCACCGATCACCAGATAGGCCCGACCGTCGAACACGAACGCCGACGAGTGCATGACCAGCGAGCCAGCCGCCGTGGCCCGCCGAGTGGCGGTGTCGCGCACGATCCGGGTGAGCCACCGGTCGCCCAGGCCGGAGTCGGGCCGCACGACGGCGATGCTCCGCTCGCCGCGAATCACCGCGGCGACCTCGTCGGAGTTCTCGTCGCGCAACGTGAACACGGTGTGGCCGTCGACCTCGTACTTCGGCTGGCGGAAGCCGCGCGTCAGTTCGTACGTGCCGGCCACGCCGGTCGCCGCATGCCACAGCAGCGCGGCGATCTCGGCCGGCGTGCGGATGTGGTCGACGATGGTCAGCTCAGGCTCGTCGCTGGTCTCGCGCACGTTGAGCATGCCCGGCGGGTAGAAGGTCTCGTCGAGCAGCGCTGCCGCGCCGTCCGTGCCGGTGTGGATCTCGACCGGCAGGTCGCGCACACTCAGCCGACGAGTCGCGCCGGTCGGGCCCGGCGTCGTGAACTGCTTGATGTCCATGGGTTTTCTCCCTCGTCTGTCTCGGGTTCGGCGGGTCAGACCGCCAGATAGCCGCCGTCCACCGGGAGATCCACGCCGGTGATGAAGCTCGCCTCGGGGGAGAGCAGGAACGTGACCGGCGCGGCCACCTCGGCCGGATCTGCGAACCGCTGAAGCAGGAATTTGCCGCCGTGCTCCGGGGCGGCCTCGGCGGTGGCCCGGTCCAGCCCGAGCACCTCGCGGTGGTAGCGCTCGTTGTTGGCGTTCCACACCGTGCCGGGGCTGACCGAGTTCACGCGGACGCCGCGTGGCGCCAACTCCTGGGCCACGCAGCGGGTGAACCCGAGCACGGCCGCCTTGCTCGTGTTGTACGTCAGGTAGCCGTCCTGCGCGATGTGCGCGGAGATCGAGGCGATGTTGACGATCGCGGCGTCGGCGTCCCGCTCCGGCAATCCGTCCGCGAACGCCCGGGTGACCAGCGACAGGCCGACGATGGTCGGGTCGAGGGCCGCGTGCCACTGGTCGGGAGTGGCCGCCAGCCCCTCGAACACGAAGCCGGCGGCGCAGTTGACCAGCAGCGTCGGCGTCGGCCAGTGCGCCGGCGCCGCGGCGAAGGCGTCCCGGATCGCCACCGGGTCCGTCACGTCGCCGACCGCCAGCGCGGCGGTGAGACCCACGCTGCGTAACAGCTCCTGCATCGCCTTGCCGTGCTCGGCGCTCTTGTCGAAGATCAGCACGTGGCAGCCCTCGGCGCACAGCCGTTTCACCACCGCCGCGCCGATGCCCTGAGCGCCGCCGGTCACCACGGCGGTCCGGCCCCGCAACCCGTTCGGATACCTGCTCATGCCGCGTTCCCCTTCCTGAGGGCGGTCCATCGCCGAAGCAGGTTGACAACCTCGTCGCGACCGAGGTCCTCGGTCGCGCCGTGCGGGGACACCAGGTCCCCCGACTCGTCCACGATGTTGTGATCGGCGGCGAACGCCGCGGTCGGCACGCCTGCCTCAGCCAGCGACCGGCCCAGCGGGGTGTGGTCGAGACCGTGTCCGTCGGCGGCGGTGAAGTACCGCCAGGCCTGGACCATGCCTTCCAGGTGGCCGGCGGACAGGTGCACGCCGTTGCGGCCCTCGGACAGCGCGATCCCGGGCCGCCCGCCGAGTGCCGCCGCCAGCGCACCGCGCAGCGAGGTCGGCGCGGCGGCGTTCGGGTTCAGGCTGCCGAGCAGGTTGGCTCGCAGGTCGGCGATCTCCCGGGTGCTGTGGCATTCGATCAGGCCCACCGAGGCCGGCGAATCCAGGTAGCCGGCCGCCAGCGCGGGCACGAAACCGTTGAGCACCACCGCCGCGCGGCCGTGCAGTTCGATGACCGACGCGTAGGAACCGGAGCCCAGCTTGTGGATGCCGGCCTGCCGGCAACGAGTCTCGACCGATGCGGCGGTCAGCTCGGGGTCGTGGGCGGCGACCTCGTACGCACCCACCACGGTCGTCGCGTCGAACCGCTGCCGCAGCGCGTCGAGTTCGCGGCGCGCCGCAGTGGACAGGGCTCGCTCGCCGTCGGCGGCCACGCGGTGCAGACGCGGGTAGTGCGCAAGGAGAAAGCCCAATTCGCCGTAGTCACGGGCCGGCATGACCGCGCAGCGCAGCACGGTCACATCGCCGTCGGCAAGCACCCGCACCGCTTCGGTCAACGACACGGCCGCGGTCTCGGCCGCGAGCACCTCCGGCTTCAGCATCGTCACGAAGTGCGTGCCGCCGACGGGAAAACCGGGCCGCAGCGGGCCGGTGTCCCGGCGCCGGCCGGGCCGGTCGAGCAGCGCGGCCAGGTCCCCCTGCGTTGTCGTCACTTCGCCCCCAACACGGGAATCCGCAAATCGCCGCCGAGTTCGCCCGGCCTGCGCACGTCGAACACCCGCCGCGAGATCGGGCCGCTCCACCGGTGCACCACCTGCTGGCCGTCGAGAACCTCGTCCAGGTAGGCCAGATCGTCCGGCCGGAGCTGGTCGAGCAGGGCCGGCGGCACACGGCCGGGGAACACCGCGTCGGTGTAGTGCAGTCCGAAGTAGACCTCGCGGGCGAAGCCCAGTCGCCCGGCCCGTGCGGTCAGCTCGGCGAAGTCGTCCAGCGTGAGCAGGGCCAGGATGTCCACCAGCTTGTACAGCACCAAATCCTTCAGCGCCAACACCTCGTGGCGCTGCCGGGCCTCGCGGGCCAGGTGCAGGCAGGTGAACACCAGCATGTCGGTCGGCGAGATCACGCTCAGGCCACCGAGGTCGGTGCGCGCGTCCAGCAGCGCCGACACCGCCTCGTCGCTGCGGTTGCCGGTCATCAGGTCGATGGAGAAGTGCATGTCCAGGCGATGGCACTCCAGCAGCGACGCCTCGGGGGTCGGCTTCATGTAGGTGTACGTCTGGTGCGAGTGCGCGGCCATGTGCAGCACCTGGCGGCGGGCCGCCGGCCGGACCGTGCCGGTGGCGTAGTCCCAACTTCCTTGTGTGTAGCCGTCTTCCCGCAGGGCCGCCGTCGCGTCGGGCAGCCGGTCGCGGTCGACCAGGATGTCGTTGTCGTGGAACGCCCGCATGCCGGCGTCGGGATAGGCCATCGCGGCCACGGCCGCGCCCTTGAGCACCGCGCTGCGCACACCGGCCCGCGCCAGCGTCTCCTGGACGTGCGCGGTGCGAATGGCCTGCTCCTGCGCCATCTGGCGTTGCCCGCCGGCGGTCACGCCCAGCGACTTCAGGAAGTAGGCCGACCGCAGCGTCTGCCGGTGCTGGATCGCGTGCCGCAGCACATTCTGCCAGGCCACGCCGAGGACGCGGTGCATGGTGAGCATCCCCAGCACCTGGTTCCAGTCCAGCGGCGCGTCGAGCAGCGTGAGCATCGCGTCCACCTCGTCGGGACGCGGATCCGGCAGCGCCAGCAGCAGCACCAGCCGGACTTCGGGGGACACCGGTTCGGACACCGGACTAGCTCCCTTCGGGACGGAAGTCGTTGAGGAACGCGGCCAGATCGCCGCGGAGGTGGTGGGTCGCGGCGGCCGCCGCCACCCGGTCGGCCCGCTCGGGGGCCGCGCTCACCGCGCAGGCGCTGAGCATCGGCACATCGGACGCCCCGTCGCCGACCGCCAGCGTGCGGCTCAGGTCCGGCTCGCCGAAGCGCTCCCGCAGATGCCGGGCCAGCGCGGCGGCCTTGCCGGTGCCGCTCGGTCGAACCACCCGCGCCCCGAACGGCCCGATCGGCTCCACCGCGCAGCCGAGGTCAGCCGGGATCTCGCCGCGGAACACCGTGATCGCCGTGAGCCGCGCCCGGGTCGACAGTGCCCGGGCGTTGATGCCGATCTGCCGTCGCGGCAGTCGGTACGCCATGGCGAACTGCGCCGCCGCCCGCGCCGTGGTGGCGTGGAACTCGCCCGAGGACTCGGCGACCAGGTCGGCCGCCGGATCGGCGAGCAGCCGCGCCAGCGCCTCGGGCGGGCAGGTTCGCAGGCAGTCGAGCCGGTTGGCCCGCCGGTCCAGCCGGGAGTTCCCCTCGCTGACCAGGACCGCGTCGTCCACCTGCCCGAACAGTTCGTCCAGATGCACCAGGTTGCGGACCGAGCGCGCGGCCCGGCCGGTGACCACGATCGGCAGCACGCCGCGCGCCCGCAACGCCCCGAGCCCGCCGACGATGCCGTCGTACGGCTGGTCGGCCTCGTCGATGAGCGTGCCGTCCAGGTCCAGCGCGGCGTAGCGGATGGTCACGACAGCGCGGCCACGAAGGACTCGAAGTCCCGCAGTCCCACCGCTTCGGTGGCCGGCCGCAGCGGGCTCTTGAACAGGAACGCGCACACCTCGTCGACCACGCCGGCGACCCCGTTGCCGCGGGCCGCCGCGGCCACCCGGATCGCGTTGGCCAGCACACCCGCGGCGTTGGGGCTGTCCTCCACCTCCATCCGGATCTCCAGCGACAGCTGGGAGTTCAGCACCGAGTCAGCCTCGATGCGCAGGAAGCCCACCTTGCGGTCAAGCAGGTGCGGCACGAACCCGTTGGGGCCGGCGGCGACCGTGCTCGCGTCGATGCCGGCGGCGGTCAGCGCGCGGCGCTTGGACTTCTGCTTGCTCGCGGACCGGCCGGGGTCGGCCAGGTTGAGGAAGTCGGTGTTGCCGCCGACGTTGAGCTGGTAGGTGTTGACCACGCGCAGCCCGCGCGAGTGCAGCAGGTCCAGCAGCGCTGTGTGCAGCGTGGTCGCGCCCAGGTGGCTGCGCAGGTCGTCGCCCAGCAGCGGCACGCCGTGGCGCTCGAACAGCTCGACCAGCTCCGGTTCGTGCGCCACCGGCTCCGGCGTCGCGTTGACGAAGGCCACGCCGGCCAGCGCGGCGGCCCGGGCGTAGGCCTGCACGGCGTCGGTGGATCCGGTCGGCAGCAGGCACACCAGCACCTCGGCCCCGGTCTCCACCAGCCGGCGGCGCACCACGTCGGGTTCCATGCCGACGCTGTCCGGGTGCACGGTCACGATCCCGCTCAGCGGCCCCTGCACGCCGTCCAGCAGCGGCCCGGGCTCCACCAGCACGCCGGTGGTGTCCACGGTGACGTGCTCGGTGGCCGCGACCGGCGACTGGAAGATCGCCTTGCTCAGGTCCAGCCCGACCTTGCCGGCGTCCACCTCGAACGCGGCGACGAACTCCAGCTCGCCCAGCCCGTAGCCGCCGATCCGCGGATGCATGATGCCGGCCAGCGGCACGGTGCTCTGCCGCGCCAGCGCCGCGACCTGGACCAGACTGGAGGAGCAGGAGCCGACTCCTGCGATGGCGACTCGGAGAGACCTGTTCATGGCGTCACGAACTCCTGTAGGTGAGGGACACTCGGAAAATCGAGCACGGCGGCGTCGGCCGGGACCGGAGGGTTTCGCCGCGAGGTCACGAGATCGCCTCGGCCAGCGGCGACCGAGCGGCGGTGGCGTTGTCCCGGATCCAGGCCAGGACCTCCGGGCGTCCCGGGATGCCGAAGTGGCCGTTGAGGAAGTCGGGCGTGCCGACGACGTAGGGGTAGCGGTCGGGCACGCCCACCCGCAGGAACGGCACGCCGCGCCCGGTGCCCGCGATGGCCTCGGCCACGGCGCTGCCCAGTCCGCCGATCACCGAATGGTCCTCCAGCGTGACGATCGGCAGCCCGTCGGCGACCAGGGCCGCCACCGCGGCGGTGTCGAACGGCTTGATGCTGGGCATGCTGACCAGCCGCACCCGCACGCCGGCCGCGGCGAACTCGTCGACCCAGCCGCGGGCGACCGCCAGCATGTTCCCGGTGGCGATCAGCGCGGCGTCGTCCCCGTCGGTCACGGTGACGGCCTCGCCGATCCGAATCCGCGTGCCAGGCGGGTGGATCTCCGGCAGATCGTGGTTCTCCAACCCGAACCGCACGTACACCGGCCCGTCCACGGCGCGGCACTGGGCCAGCAGTTGACGGGCCTCGGCCAGGTCGCCGGGGCACACCACCGTCATGTTGGGCAGGGCCCGCGCGACGGCGATGTCCTCGATGGCGATGTGGGCGATGCCGGAGGCGCTGCGGGTGAGCCCCGAGCTGGTGCCGATCAGCCGGATCCTGGTGCGGGCGAACGCGGCGTCGACCCGGATCTGGTCGAACGGCCGGTAGAGCAGGAAGGTGCTGCAGTTCCACAGGAACACCTGCTTGCCGGCGTAGGCCAGGCCGGACGCGATGGACACCGCGTTCTGCTCGGCGATGCCGACGTTGAGGAACCGGTCCGGGTGCTGCTCGATGAACCGCTCGGTGCCGTCCAGCTTGCCGTCGGCCACCACGAGATACGTGTCGTCGGCGCCGGCCGCCTCGGCCAGCAGCAGCTCGGCGACCAGTTCGCCGACGGCGGTCACCGCAGCTCCCGCAGACTGGTGACCAGCTCGCCGAAGCTGAGCCGCCGGTAGTGCCACTCGGCCTTGTCCTCCATCATGGACACTCCTTTGCCCTTCACCGTTGTCGCGATGACCGCCTTCGGCCGGTCCTGCGGCGCCCGCAGCGCCTGCTCCAGCTCCTCGACCGAATGCCCGTCCACCCGGTGGCACTGCCAGCCGAACGCGGCGAACCGCTCGCCGAGGTCGGACCGCACGACGCTGCTGGTCACGAACGAGCCCTGCAGCCGGTTGTCGTCGACGATCACGGTGAGGTTGTCCAGGTCCAGGGACGGCGCGAGCATCGCGGCCTCCCAGATCTGGCCCTCCTGGCACTCGCCGTCGCCGACCAGCACGTAGGTGTGGTAGTCGCGGCCGTCGTGCTTGGCCGCGAGCGCCGTGCCGATGCCGATGGACGGCCCGCGGCCCAAAGGCCCGGCGTCGGCCTCCAGGCCGGGCAGGCCGTAGCGGGCCAGGATCGCCGGCACCTCGCCACCGTCCACATTGAACTCGTCCAGCCGCTTCCGCTCGATCAGGCCGGCGGCCGCCATGGCCAGGTAGATCGCCGCGGCGCAGTGGCCCTTGCTCGGGATGAACCGGTCCCGGTCCGGCCAGTCCGGACGCCGCGGGTCGAGCCGGAGCACCTTCAGGAACAGGGTGTGGATGATCTCGATCGCGGACAGGTTGGACGGGATGTGGCCGGTGACCGCGTGCGCGGTCATCCGCACCACCTCCCGGCGCAGCTGTTGCGGGGTGGTCATCGGCTGGTCCCTTCGGTCGCGCGCGCCTCGTGGTGCTTGATCTGGCGGCTGGAACGCATGCGCCGCATCACTTCGGTCCGTGGCAACGGATGCGCGTCGTCCCAGGCGATCGTGTTCTCCATCAGCTCCCGCACGACCGGCGTCATGCGGTCGAGGTAGCCCGGCTCCCGCATGTAACGCCACGAGGTGTGGCCGCCGGTCGGCTCGTCGGCGGCCTGCACGTTCACGTGCAGCGTGCGGCGCGGCGTGCCGGCCCGGCCGGTGCCCCGGTGCAGCGCGTGGTGGTTCATGAACAGCACGTCGCCGGGCCGGCACCGGACCGAGATCTCGCCGGGCAGCGGCCCGGTCCCGTTGGCGTCCACCGCCGCGCGTTCCTGGTCGGTCAGCGGCCGTCGGTGGGAGCCGGGCACCACGCGGAAGCAGTCGTCGTCGGTGAGGCAGACGTTGAACTGCACGTGGCTGCTGCGACCGTCCGGGTGGTACCGGTCGTTCTCCATGTTGTCCTTGTGCCAGTTCAGCTCGTAGTCCACACGGGACGGTTCCCACAACGCGTGCGCGGTCCAGAAGCGGAGCCGGTCGCCGAGCACCGCGTGCGCGAAACCCGTCACGCCGGGGTGCTCGAACACCTCTGCGAAGACCGGGTCGTACAGCGAGGGCTCGAAGATGTGGCTGACGCCCCAGGTGTCGCTGCCGTTCTCGCCGCGCAGCGTGTACCGGGTCTCGTACTCCTGTGGCTGCGCGCGGACCTTCGACACAGTGCGGTCAACGGCGGACCGCCACCGGGTCAGCGCCGGTTCCGCGATCGCGCCGGGCACCACGGTGAAACCGTGCTCCCGGAACGCGTCTGCGTGTTGCTCCATCATGGATCGAGCTTGCCGCCGCGACGGGCGTTTGTCCGGCCGGGTATCGCCCTGCGGAACCGATCCGCCGCTTGTTTCGTGCGGTGGAACGAACTCAGCCGCCCGGCGGGAACACGCGGAGCAGAGCGGCCATCCGGCGCCCTACCCGCCGATCGGCGATTTCCTCATGGTCGCCGGCGAGGCGCCCGCGCTCAGGGACATTTCTCCGTCGTCTTGACCACCCCGAAGTCGATCTTCACCCCGACCTGGATCTGCTGACCGGCGGCGATGTTCTGGTCGCACACCTTCCAGTTCCGGTCCAGGATCTGGTGCCGCCCCTGCCCGCTGACGTCGTGCGAGCTGGTGAAGAACACGACGTTGCCGGTGAGCTTCTGGATGGCGTCCTGCGCGTCCTGCAGGCCCGAGCCGACCAGGTTGGGCATGGTCCAGTGCTCCACCGGCCGCGCGGTGGTGACGGTGGTGGCGCCGGGCGTGGGTGTGGAGCCGACCTGGCTCGGCGCGCAGCTGGTGGCGACCGCGGCTAACGCCACGCCCACAGCGAGCTTCAACACAACAACCTCCCCAGTCAGGCCTGTCCCTCGATCGTGGCGGTGATCGGCGGTGAGCGGAACACACGATCGGGTGAGATCACCACGTCACCGGCAGGCTCTTGACGCCGTTCTGGAAGTTGGACCGCAGCCGCACCGGGTCCCCGGCCGGCCGCACCTCGCCCAGCCGGTCCAGCACCGCCGTGAACACCGCGGTCATCTGGGCCCGGGCCAGCTGCGCGCCGAGGCAGAAGTGCGGGCCGTGCCCGAAGGTCAGGTGGTCGTTGGGGGTGCGGCCGACGTCGAACCGGTGCGGGTCGGCGAACACCCGCTCGTCCCGGTTGGCCGAGGCGAACCACACCACCACCTTGTCCCCGGCGCGAATGTCCACACCGGACAGTGTGGTGTCGGCGGTCGCGGTGCGGCGGAAGTGCATCACCGGCGTCCACCACCGCAGCATCTCGTCGACGGCCGTCGGCAGCAGCGACCGGTCGGCCAGCAGCCGACGGTACTGCGCCGGATGGCTCATCAGGGCGACCAGCCCGCCGGGGATGCCGTTGCGCAGCGTCTCGTTGCCGGCCACCGCGAACAGCCAGAACAGGTTCTCGAACTCCTCGATCGACACCCGCCCGCCGTCGTCGTCGACGTGCCGCATCAGGTCGCTCATCACGTCCTCGCCGGGATGGGCCCGCTTGTGCTCGCCCAACGCCGTCGCGTACGCGTAGAGGTCGGGCATGCCGGCCCGGGTGCGGGGATCGGGCATCTCGCCGTTGGGCCCCGGCTTCGGCCGCACGGCCATCGCCGCCCGGGCCATGTCGGTCACGCCCTCGGCGTCCACGGTGTCGATCACGGCGTACTCGGGGTCCTGGAAGCCGATCACCCGGCTGCTCCAGTCGAACATCAGGCGCCGGTCCTGCTCCGGCACGCCGAACACCTCGGCCAGGGTCAGCAGCGGCAGATCGGCCAACTGCTTGGCCAGATCAGCCTCACCCCGATCCTGCACGGCGGCCACCAGACCGTCGGCCCACACGGTGATCCGATCCACCAACCGGGTGACAGCTCGCGGCGTGAACGCTCGTGCCAGCAGGCCGCGCAGCCGGGGATGGTCGGGCGGATCCATGTTGAGCATCATCCGCCGCACATAACGCAGATCCGCCGGCGTGGCCGGGTCCCGGATCTGCGTGCCGCCCAGATTCGACGAGTACAGCTGGGGGTTGCGCAGCACCTGCCGCACCTCGGCATGCCGCATGACCGCCCAGAAATCGTCCACCCGGACCACGGCCGCGTCGCGGCGCAACCCGTCGAGAACCTCGTGCGGCACGGCCCGGACATAGGTCTCGGGATCGGTGATCACGGTGGCGTCCACGGCCACGACGCTAGCCCGTCGGGGCCGTGGTGGGGAAAGATCCGGCCGGTGGACACGCTGAAGGTGCGAACAGGCGGAGCCGGCGGACCGACCGTGCTGCTGCTGCACGGGCTGGGTGCGACCGGCGCGGTGTGGGACGGCTTCACCGAGCGGCTGGACCGCCGCTGGATCGCCCCCGACCTGCCCGGTCACGGGCGTTCGGGCCGGCTGCGGCGGTACTCCTTCGGCGCCATGGCCGGCGCGGTGGCCGAGCACCTGCCGGCCGGCGAGCCGGTCACGGTGATCGGCCACTCCCTCGGCGGCGTGCTGGCGATCGCCCTGGCCAGCGGCTGGTTCGGGGTCGAGGTGCGACGCGCGGTCGCCGTCGGCGTGAAGGTGGAGTGGACCGACGACGAGCTCGCCGGGGCGGCGGCGATGGCCCAGCGGCCGGTGAAGGTGTTCGGCAGCAAGGAAGAGGCGGCCCAGCGGTACCTGAAGGTGTCCGGCCTCGGCGGCCTGATGCCGGCCGATCCCGACGGCCTGGCCACCACCGGCGACGGCTGGCGGCTGGCCCTGGACCCGTCGACCTTCGCCGTGGGCCGGCCCGACATGCGGGGCCTGCTGGCCGCGGCCAAGTGCCCGGTGCTGATGGTGACCGGCGAGAACGACCCGATGAGCTCGCCCGAGCAGGTCCGCGCCCTGGCCGAGCACGTCGAGGTGCTGCCCGGGCTCGGCCACAACCTGCACGTGGAGGATCCGGGCACGCTCACGGAGGTGATCACCCGCACCGGCGGCTGGTAGGAAGGGCCTATGACCGCTCTCGGCACCGTCTTCCGGCCCCAGTTCGCGCCCGAGCTCCTGCGGCCGATGGCCGACGCCGCCGAGGCCACCGGCCTCGAACTGCTGTGGGTGTGGGAGGACTGCTTCTCCGAGAGCGGCATCGCCACCGCGGCCGCCGCCCTGGCGTGGACCTCGACCGTGCGGGTCGGCATCGGGCTGCTGCCGGTGCCGCTGCGCAACGTGGCGCTGACCGGCATGGAGCTGGCCACGCTGCACCGGCTGTTCCCCGACCGGGTGATCGTCGGCGTCGGTCACGGCGTGCAGGGCTGGATGGGCCAGGCCGGCGCCCGCGTCTCCTCGCCGCTCACCTTGCTGCGGGAGCACCTCGACGCGCTGCGGGCGCTGCTGCGCGGCGAGGAGGTCAGCGTCGACGGCACGTACGTGAAGCTGGACCGCGTGCGCCTCGACTGGCCGCCCACGCGGCCGGTCAAGATCTACGCCGGCGGCATCGGGCCCAAGACCCTGCGGCTGACCGCCGAGGCCGCCGACGGCACGCTGACCGTCGCCGACGTGTCGGCCGACGGCATCCGCCAGATCCGCGAGCTCGTCGGCCCCGACCAGGAGATCATCGCCGCCCTCTACGCCGCCACCGGCCCCGGCGCCGAGGAGCGCCTACGCCGCGAGAGCCCCGAGGTCGGCGTGGCCGGCGACGCCGAGGCGATCGCCGCCGGCGTCCGTGAGCTCGTCGCCGCCGGCGCGAACACGGTGATCGTCCAGCCCACCGGCGACGAGCCCGACCCCGTCGCCTTCGTCCACCTCGTCGCCACCCAAATCCGCCCCCTCATCCCCTGACCCCCGCCTTTGACGCTTGGAAGGGGGCTTTCCTCCACTCCGAGTGGAGGAAAGCCCCCTTCCAAGCAAGAAAGGGGTGGCTAGAAGCCGGCGGAGCTGTAGGCGGCGTAGGGGACGGGTGGGGCCTGGTCGACGTCGGCGCACTTCTGGGCGCGGGTCAGGGGCCACTGGGTGAGGTACTGGACGGTGCGGCCGGTGTCGGCGATGGCCCGGCGGATGTTGTCGGCGGCGGTGGCGTCGTCGAAGTAGGTCTCGCCGATGATCCACGGCTGGTGGTAGCCCAGGGAGGTCATCTTCTGGTCGGCGTCGACGAACTGCTGGTACTCGTCGCCGTTCCAGCTGTCGCCGTAGAGGTGCAGCTCGAACACGCTCGGCGGGGTGGCGCCGTAGACGGCGGACATCTGGGTGACCCGGTCGGCGATCCACACCGTCATGGAGAAGCCGACGGTGTCGGCGCTGCCGAAGGCGGCGGTGTAGTCGGCCCACAGCCGCTGGGTGTAGGCCCGCAGCGCCGGCTGGTCCGACATCGGCATGCCCTCGTTGAGCAGGTCGATGCGGTACGGGATGCCGGCGGCGGCGATCAGCGGGTGCAGCCGGGAGATCACGCCCCAGTCCTCCCGGTAGGCCGTCTCGTTCATCGACGACCAGCCGTGCGGGTCGTCGACCCCCAGCGGCATGAAGACGACGTCGATCTCCTGGAAGCCGGCGGCCTTGACCGCGGCGAGCAGGTCGACCAGCTGCTGGCGATCGACAGGGGAGAGGTCGCCGGAGCTGGAGTCCATGACGGTGCCCGAGTCGGGGGCGTGCTGGTGGAAGATCCCGATCCGCAGCCGGCGCTGGCCGGCGTCGTGCATCTGGCCGAGCTGGGCGGTGATGGTGTCGCGGCCGCGGTTGAAGCTGTCAATCACCCCGTACGGCTCGCGGTCGCAGCCGCCGGTCAGGTCGTAGAAGTCGTAGTTGGAGCCGCCGGCGGACAGCGGTCCGGCGGGTGCGCCCGTGGCGGTGGGCGGCACGACGGTCAGCAACAGCAGGGAGGCGGCCGCCACGGGCAGCCACTTGTGCTTACGGCGCAAGGAATTTCCCCTCACCGGTCGGATTCCGGGTGCGCGGCGGCACACAGGGAAAGCGCTTACCCCGGAAAGAGATCAATGCGGCGGAAGATCACGAACAGTTGTTGATCTAGCAAACGGTTTACGCCGACGGAGTGTAGGCATGACCCGATCGGGCTAGTCAATACATTCACATTTGACGGCTCGTGACTGTGTGTCGGGTCACAACTGGGGGGTGGGGCGAAATTGGTTCGCGTCAGCACGTAAACTTGGTGCGTGATCAAGTTGATCTGCTAGGCGGCCGCCGGGCCCGCCGGCCGTGGCCGGTGGGCGGACGAGTCCTGCCCCAGCCGATCCTCCCCGGAGTCTGTCTTGATCACCGTCACCGACCTTGAACTGCGCGCGGGTTCGCGCATCCTGCTCTCCGACGCCACGCTGCGCGTGCAGCCGGGCGACCGCATCGGCCTGGTCGGCCGCAACGGCGCCGGCAAGACCACCTCGCTGCGGGTGCTGGCCGGCGAGGGCCAGCCGTACGCCGGCGAGGTCCGCCGCAGCGGCGAACTCGGTTACCTGCCACAGGATCCCCGTGAGGGCGACCTGTCGGTCACGGCCAAGGACCGGGTGCTGTCGGCTCGTGGTCTGGATCAGCTGCTGCGCGAGATGGAGAAGGCGCAGACGGCCATGGCCGAGCTGGTCGACCAGAACGAGCTGGACACCGCGGTCCGCAAGTACGGCCGGCTGGAGGAGCGCTTCGGCGCGCTCGGCGGCTACGCGGCCGAGAGCGAGGCGGCCCGCATCTGCGCCAACCTGGCCCTGGCCGACCGTGTGCTGGCCCAGCCGCTGCGCACGCTGTCCGGCGGCCAGCGCCGCCGGGTCGAGCTGGCCCGGATCCTGTTCGGCGCCTCGGAGTCCGGCGTCGGCGGCAAGGCCGGCACCACGCTGCTGCTGGACGAGCCGACCAACCACCTCGACGCCGACTCCATCTCCTGGCTGCGCTCGTTCCTCAAGCAGCACACCGGCGGCCTGGTCGTGATCAGCCACGACGTCGAGCTGCTGGCCGACGTGGTGAACAAGGTCTGGTTCCTCGACGCCACCCGCGGCGAGGTCGACATCTACAACATGGGCTGGTCCAAGTACCTGGAGGCCAGGGCCGCCGACGAGAAGCGCCGCCGCCGCGAGCGGGCCAACGCCGAGAAGAAGGCGTCCGCGCTGATGGCCCAGGCCGACAAGATGCGGGCCAAGGCGACCAAGGCGGTGGCCGCGCAGAACATGGCCAAGCGGGCCGAGAAGCTGCTGTCCGGCCTGGAGGAGCAGCGCACCGCCGACAAGGTGGCCAAGATCCGCTTCCCGCAGCCGGCCCCGTGCGGCAAGACGCCGCTGATGGCCGAGGGGCTGAGCAAGTCCTACGGCTCGCTGGAGATCTTCACCGGCGTCGACCTGGCCATCGACCGCGGCAGCAAGGTCGTGGTGCTCGGCCTCAACGGCGCCGGCAAGACCACGCTGCTGCGGCTGCTGGGCGGCATGGAGAAGGCGGACGCCGGCGAACTCGTGCCCGGGCACGGCCTGCGCATCGGCTACTACGCCCAGGAGCACGAGACCCTCGACCACGACGCCTCGGTGTGGGCCAACATCCGGCACGCCGCGCCGGACACCCAGGAGCAGCAGCTGCGCTCGCTGCTGGGCACGTTCCTGTTCAGCGGCGAGCAGTTGGACCAGCCGGCCGGCACGCTGTCCGGCGGCGAGAAGACGCGGCTCGCCCTGGCGGGCCTGGTCTCCAGCGCGGCCAACGTGCTTCTGTTGGATGAGCCAACCAACAACTTGGACCCGGCCAGTCGGGAGCAGGTGCTGGACGCGCTGCGCCGCTTCGAGGGCGCGGTCGTGCTCGTCACCCACGACCCGGGGGCCGTTCAGGCGCTGGAACCCGAGCGGGTGATCCTCCTGCCCGACGGCACCGAGGACCACTGGTCGGATGACTACCTTGAGCTCATCGAGTTGGCGTGATCCGCTGGTCGAGGCGCTGATCTGCCACAATGGTCACAGTGATCACTTCACTCACACCGGTGATCAGCCAGAGGTAACTCAACGATCACCGAGAGATGATTTTGCTTGATCGCCTGGCGTTCGGGCCCGTCGTGTTCGATCATTGCGACGACAGGGGCCGCACGCGGCCCGACCTGCACTCCCACGGAAGGCGGGACAAGGTGGCTGACCTGAAGAAGGGCGCCCGGATCACGGGGCCCACGCGGGACAAGCTGGCCGCTGACCTGAAGAAGAAGTACGAGAAGGGCGCCAGCATCCGCGCGCTCGCGGAGTCCACGGGGCGTTCGTACGGCTTCGTGCACCGGGTGTTGTCCGAGTCCGGCGTGCAGCTTCGGGGCCGCGGCGGTGCCACGAGGACCAAGAAGAAGTAGGGCTGGGCGGCACCCGGACGACCCGAATCCCTTAGGCCGTCCGGGTGATCATCGGGATCAGCCGATCGCGCGCAGGAACGTGCCGGCCACGTCGACCGCGGGACCGGACGAGTTCGCGTGCGGCAGCAGCACCGCGAAGGCCACGTCGTTGCGATAGCCGACGAACCAGCCGTGCGCGGCGCCGTTGTCGACCTCGGCCGTGCCGGTCTTGCCGTAGGTGTTGGGCAGCGAGGCCAGCGAGCGGGCGGTGCCGGAGGTGCAGACCTCGCGCATCATGTCGCGAACCTGCGCGAGCACGCCCGCCGACGCAGGCGCGATCCTGCCGTCGGCAGTGGTCTGCTGGCCCCGGATCAACACCGGCGTCGGCACCTGTCCGTTGTGGACGGTGGCGGCGACCACCGCCATGCCGAACGGGCTGACCAGATCGGTGCCCTGGCCGAAGCCGTCGACCGCCCGCTCCACCTGGTCGGTGGCGGCGTCCACGCGCCCGGTGTTGGTCGTGATGCCCGGGATGTCGAAGTCCACCCCCAGGCCCAGTTGCCTGGCCGCGGTGGGCAGGTCGTTCGCGCCCAGGTTCGCCGCGATCTGGGCGAACGTCGTGTTGCACGAGGCGGCGAAAGCCGAGTGCAGCGCGGTGTTGTGGTCCGGGGCGGCGCCGAGCTGGAGCGTGCCCTCGTTGGGGATCGTGCGCGGTCCGATGTGGATGGTGTTCGGGCAGGACACCGTGGACTTCTCGGACAGCCCGTTCTCCAGGCCGGCCGTGGCCGTCACGATCTTGAAGGTGGAGCCGGGCGGGAAGGTGCCGGTGACCGGGCTCTGGCCGCTGTTGTCGAACGGCGTATTTGTCGCGATGGCAAGGATTTCGCCGGTGGAGGCCTGCATCGCCACCAGTGCGGCCGCGCCGCCGGTGACGCCGTCGACCGCCTTCTGGGCCGCGTCCTGGACGCCGGCGTCGATGGTCAGCGCGTAGGCCGCCTTCTTGGCGCCCTCGGCGTTCTCCAGCGTCTTCACGTCCTTGCCGGCCGCGTCGACGATGGTGATCGCCTGCCCGTCCACCGCCTGTAGATCACCGCCGATCGCTTGCTGCACACCGGCTTTCACCGCCTTCGGCACCGAGTCCAGCGTCATCGCCTTGCCGCCGCGGTCGGTCAGCGTGGAGCCGCCGGGCGTGGTGTGGAAGGCCAGCGACTGGCCCGGGGCCAGGTCCGGCTCGATCACCGCGTCCGACCAGTGCACGAGCCACTTTCCGTTGCTCTGCACCATTGTCAGCTGCACCTGGTAGACGAGGTCGACCCTGCTGGCCCGCCAGTCCACCGAGGCGGTCACGCCGTCGGCGGTCATGCTGGCGCTCAGTCGAGCACCGCTCATGTTCTTGTAGACGGCGGTGAGCGCGGTCGTCGCCGCGGTCGGGTTGTCGGTCAGCGCCGCGGCGGCCGAGGCGTTCATCGAGCTGAAGGACTGCACGTAGTCGCGGGCGACATCGTTGGCCGACAACGGTTGCGGCTGCGTGGCCGGCGAGCTGTTGACATAGGTCGACGGCGGTCCGGGCGCGAACAGCAGATACCCGGCGACGGAGATGACAGCCACCACCGCCGTGCCGCCCGTGCCCAGAATCCACCATCTGGTCTTCGACTGCATGAAGTTGAGTCCCCCCTCGGCGCGTCACGTGCTCGCTCGGACGCTAGCCCCTCCGTGACTTCCTTTCCTGGGTATTACTACTCACGACCGGTGTCGGTTCCGTCACGCCAGCACGTCGATGCGGGGGGTGTACTTGGCCAGCAGCGCCTTGTTGGCCGCGTCGCCGCCCGCCACGTTGGCGCTGCGCCACAACGGCAGGTCCACGCCGGCGGTCCTGGCCCGGTCCAGCAGCCGCACCAGCAGCAGGTTCCACAGGAAGGCGTTGGCCAGCGAGGAACTCGGGGCGGTGACCGGGGACGCCTGGGGGTAGGCCGAGTCGCCCGGAATGACCTGGTTGTCGAGCACGAAGGTGGCCTCCTCGGCCAGCGTGCTGCCGGCCCGCTTGGGCGCGACCGAGCTCGTGGCCACCGAGGTGAAGGCCACCACCGGGATGCCGGCCGCCCGGCCCTGCCGGGCCAGCTCCACCGGGTACGGGTTGACGCCCGAGGTGGAGAAGATCACCAGCACGTCGTGCTCGCCCAGCTCGACGCCGTCCAGCACCTCGGCCGCCAGGCCGGACCGGCGCTCCGCCGTCGTGCTGGACACCGCGCCGTGCATGGGCAGCAGCGAGGGATGGTAGAGCGGGCGCACGCAGGCCAGGCCGCCCGCGCGGTAGAAGGTCTCCGCGACCGCCGCCAGCGAGTGGCCGGCGCCGGCGGTGAGCACCACGCCGTCCTGGGTGATGCCGGCCAGCAGCGCGTCCGCCACCTTGTCCAGGGTGTCGGCGTTGTGCTGCTCGATCCGGGCCAGCTCGTCGCGCAGGCTCGACCCGTAGTCCTCGGTCATGCTTCTCCCCTGTGCTTGTGCCGCCCGTGCCGGGCGGGGTGAGGTCGCTCCTGAGCCGGTCTCTTCGCCTTGTCCGGGAAAATCGCTGGAAAGATGCGCTTTTCCCGGACCGCGGCTCCAGAGACCGGCGCGACCTCACGCTAATGGTCCATACCACTCTGCCCCTCGCCGGCCATCCGGTCCAGGTGTTGTTCCAGCGCGTCGAGGCGGTCCGACCACAGCTCCCGGTAGGGCGCGAGCCAGTCGTCCAGCTCGCGCAGCGGTTCCAGGCGCAGCCGGTAGCAGCGGCGCTGCGCGTCCACCCGCACCGTCACCAGGCCGGCCTCGCGCAGCACCCGCAGGTGCTTGGACACCGCCGGCTGGCTCAGCTCCAGCTGGTCGACCAGTTGGCCGACCGAGCGCTCCTCGGCCCGCAGCAGGTCGAGGATCCGGCGTCGGCTCGGCTCGGCGAGCACTTCGAAGGTCGTGGCCACCCGCTTGGAGTACGTCACCGGCTATATGCTTGTCAAGGCATGAGAGTGGCGATCCGGCCCTTCTCACCCGCGGCCCAGCAGACGTCGGGGCAGTCCACGGTGTCGAAGCTCCCGCTGTCGAAGGTCCGCCAGTGCTGGCCGCCGTCCAGACTCACGTCGCTGCCGGTCGGACCGACCGCGATCACCGCCGATCCCAGCCAGGCCACTCCCGACCGATAGCCGCCCACCGTCGCCGCCGAGGCCGACCAGGTCCGGCCGCCGTCCCGAGAAGTGGCCGCCGCCCCCGCGTTCGGCGGCTTGTAGTCCCCGCCCACCGCGACCCCGTGGTCACGGTCGCGGAAGGCCACGGCGAACACGCCCGAGGAGCCGTTGCTGGGCAGGGGAGTGGCCGTCGCGTGCCAGGTGCGGCCGCCGTCAGTCGAGTGGTAAACCCGCGAGTCCGCCCCGCCGCCGCTGCCGATCCAGGCGTCCCGGCCCCGCACGGCCAGGCATTCCCCGCTGGCCGCGAACGCCGCCTCACCCTCCTGCGCCGGCGGCATGCCGTCGCTGGGCAGGATCCGCCAGCTGCGGCCGCCGTCGTCGGTGGCGAGGATCTCGAACCGGCCGTTCTGCGGGTCGCCGAGGATCAGGCCGTGCCGGTCGTCGAAGAACGCCATGCAGTCGTAGAAGCCGGTCGGCAAGGTGTTGGCCTGCGTCAGCCGCCACGACCGGCCGCCGTCGTCGGTGCGGTAGACCCGGGAGCTGTCGCCCTCCCCGGCCGCCATCGCGACCGCGTGCGACGCGTCGAAGGCCTCGATGTCCCGGAAATCCAGCGTCGACGTGTTCGGCGGCCCCACCTGTGCCCACGTTCGGCCGCCGTCCGTGGTCCGCAGCACCGTCCCGCCGCTCCCGCTGGCCCACGCCACCAACGGGCTCACCGCCGACAGCCCCCGCAGCCGAGCGTCGCTGCCGGTCGGGTGCAGCCGCCACCCCAACCCCGGTCTCGCATCGGCCGGGGCCGCCATGGCCACCGCCAGCAGCGCGGCTGCGATTACCGTCGTCCACCTCATGGAAGATCCTCCGGCCGGTCCACGTCCTGCCCGTCCGCCACATCCTCACAGGCGATCTCGGTGACGTCATGCCGCCGGAGGTAGGCCCGCGCGCCTTGATCGCCCCGCGCGACCTCCTTCACGCCCTGCCAGTGCTCCCGTCCGATGAGAACGGGGTGCCCGCGCCGGCCGTGATAGGTCGCCGCCGCGAGGACGTCCGCGTCAGCGTGGGCGATCACCCGCCCGATGGCTTCGGCCGTGACCCCCGGCAGGTCGACCGTCATCACCGCCACCGCGAGTTCCTCTCGCCGGGTTTCCTCTTGCAGGGCCTCGATTCCCCGGCGCAGGGAGGAGCCCATCCCGGTCGGCCAGTCGGGGTTGTCCACCACCTCGGCGTCGCCGAGGTCGGCCGCTCGGACCTGGTCTGCCGCCGCGCCGGCGACCACGATGATCCGGGCGCAGCCGGCCGCGCGCAGGCGATCGACGGTCGACTCCACGAACAGCCGGCCGTGGTGCGGCACCAGGGCCTTCGGCATCCCGTACCGCCGTCCCTCGCCGGCGGCGAGCACCAGCCCGGTCACCCTCGTCACGAGTAAGACCCTAATGCGTTACAGCCTCTTACACCGTGAGCGGGCAACCCTGACGTCGGACTGCTTGATCGGCCGGCGGGCGGCTGGCTTTACTGGATGGGTGAATTCGTCGCCGCGCCGGGTGGTCCTGGCGAGCATGATCGGCACCACCGCGGAAATGTACGACTTTTTCGTCTATGCCTCCGCGGCGGGCCTGGTGTTCGGCCGCCAGTTCTTTCCGGCACTGGACGCCACGGCCGGATTGCTGGCCTCGTTCGCCACGCTCGGGGTGAGCTTTGTCGCCCGTCCGTTGGGTGCGCTGCTCGCGGGTTATGTGGGCGACCGGTTCGGGCGGAAATCGGTTCTGGTCGCGTCCATCGTGTTGATGGGTGTGGCCACGATCGGTGTCGGGCTGCTGCCCGGATACGACACGATCGGTGTGGCGGCCCCGGTGTTGCTGGTGGTGCTGCGTCTTGTGCAGGGCATCTCGACCGGTGGCGAGTGGCCGAGCGCGGCGCTGATTCTGATCGAGCACGCGCCGCCCGGGCGGCGAGGATTTCTGGGGGCGTTCCCGCAGGTCGGCGTGCCGGCCGGGTTGCTGCTGGCCAATCTGGCGTTCATCGCGGTGTCGGCGACGACCAGCCCGGCGGCCTTTCAGGCCTGGGGATGGCGGATCCCGTTCCTGTTGTCGGCCGTGCTGGTGGGGATCGGGTTGTTCGTGCGGAGCCGGGTGTCGGAAAGCCCGGTGTTCGAGGAACTGCGGGAGCGTGGCCGCCAGGTCCGGGCGCCGCTGGCCGTGGTGTTCCGCCGGCACACCCGGGCGGTGCTGACCGCGATCGGGTTGTTCATCGCCAACAGCGCGGTCGGATATGTGCTGATCACGTTCATGAATTCCTACGGCACGACAACGCTGGGCTTGTCCCGTTCCTTGATGCTCACGATGGGCATGATCGGGGCGGCGGCCTGGGGAGGATTCACCATTCTCGCCGGGCGGTGGTGCGATTCCCATGGCCGCAGGCGGATCTATCTGGTCGGCACGATCGCCCTCGCGGCGTGGGCGTTTCCGTTTTTCCTCCTACTCGACACGCGCTCGGTGCCGCTGATCGGGTTGGCCGTGGTGGGCCTCGCCTTCGGTCTCGGGCTGACCTCCGCGCCCCAGGCGGCGGCGTTCGCCGAGCTCTTCCCGGCCGGCGTCCGGTCCACCGGCGTCACCTTCGCCCATGCCTTCGGCTCGGTGCTGGGCGGCGGCTTCGCCCCGTTCCTGGCCACGTGGCTGGTGGACAGCACCGGCACCTCGATGGCCGTCGCCGCCTACCTGGTGGTGACCTGCCTGATCACCCTGGCCGCGGCCGCCGCGCTCCGGGAGCCGTCCGACTTGGCACGCAACACGTATCACCATGTCGCATGAACGCGCCTCGGCCGTAAATAAGTTGCCGGCTGTGGAGGACGAGGAGCGGGCGGAGATCGCCACGGGCCATCGCCCGGCTGGGCCGGCGGCCGCGTGCGGAGCGGTCGCCGGACTCGCTGAGCCTGAACAAGCTCGGTGTGCTCAGCCACCTGCACCGCGTCGGCCCGAGCACGCCCGGGGAGATCACCGCGGCCGAGCGGCGCCGGCCTCAACTCGTGGTTGTCCGCGGATCGGGTGGAGCTGCCGGACCGACGGTCGGGGGCCGGCCGATCCAGTACCGTGATCAGCGCGGTACGTCGCGATCGGAACGGGGTGCGGGTGGACGGCGACAGGGTGGATGGCGACCGGGTGCGCAACGACTTCCGGGGCATCGCCGACACTCTGGTGCAGGCAGATCGGGTGCGCGACATCTACTTCGAAGCGACGGAGCCCGGCCTGCCGAAGGTCGTGCCGGCGCTGGTGCCCGCGCCGCCGGCTCCCTTCACCAACCGGTTCGGGGAACTGGCCCGGGTGCGCGCGTTGCTCGACGGTCCGCGCGACGGCCGCACCCGGCCGGTCGTGGTGGTGGTCCGGGGCACGCCCGGCGTCGGCAAGTCGGCGCTGCTGCGGCAGGTGGCGACGGTGCTCCGGAAGGACTTCCCGGACGGCGCGCTGCACGTGTCGTACGGCGTCGGGGACGCGTCGCCGGCCCAGGCGGCCAGCCGGTTCCTGGTCGCGCTGGGTGTGCCGGAGAAGGCGGTGCCGGTGGCCTACGAGCACCGGGCCGACCTGTTCCGGTCGCTGACCGCCGACGGCCGCATCATCGCCGTCTTCGACGACGTCACCGAGGCCGCGCAGGTCACGCCGTTGCTGCCGAACTCGCCGAACAGCCTGGTGCTGGTGGCCGGGGCGCGGGCCGACGCGCTGGAGGAGCTGTACGTGGACGGGGCCGTCGACGTGCGGCTGGAGCCGTTGACGACCGAGCACGCGATCGAGCTGCTGGAGGCGGTGTTCTCGGACGGGCGCGTCGCCGCCGATCCGGTGGCCGCCGCCGAGCTGGTCGAGGTGTGCGGCCACCTGCCGCTCGCGCTGCGGGTGGCCGCGTCTTGGCTGGCCCGGCGACCGCAGTGGGGCGTGCGCCGACTGGTCGAGCATCTGTCCGAAGTGGACTATGACCCGAACTCGGTCGGCCGGTCGGCCCGGGACAAGGTCTACTCGGTGTTCGACCTGGCCTACGAGGCCCTGCCGGCGTCGACCCGGTCGTTGTACCGGCTGCTCGGGGTCACCGTCGGCGTGCACTTCGGGCCGGCGGTGCTGGCCGCGATGTCCGGGCGGCCGCTGGCCGGGATTCGCGCCGACCTGGACACGCTGACGCAGGCCGACCTGGTCGAGGACCTCGGCGGCGACGTGTTCCGCCTGCACCGGCTGGTCCGGGTGCACGCGCTGCGCCGGGCCGCCGCCGAGGACTCGGACGCCGACCGGGTGCTGGCGCTGCGCCGGGCGGCCGACTGGTGGCTGGACGCGGCGTCGGTCGCCGACATGGTGGCGACCGGCCCGGGTCGGTTGCGGGCGTGGCCGCCGTCCGACCAGGTGATCGCCACGGCGGCGACGCTGCCGAAGACGGCCGGGGTGGCCTGGCTGAACCAGGAGCTGCCCAACCTGCTGGCCGTCATGCGGGCCGCCGCCAAGCAGGGCTGGCACGACGTGGTGTGGCGGACGTTCGAGGCGATGTGGCCGCTGCTGGACGCCCGGCATCCGCACGACGCGTGGCTGGAAGCCGGCCAGCTGGCGGTGACTTCGGCGCAGTTGAGCGGAAACAAGCTCGGCGAGGTGCGCTGCCGGTGCCAGCTGGCCAAGGGCTACCAGGAGCGCGGCTGGTACGACCGGGCGCACGCCGAGCTGGATCGCGCGCCGGCGCTGGCCCCGGGCGGCGACGAGGGTCGGTTCCTGGCGTCCACTTTGGACTTTCGGGGCAATGTGCTGCTGCGGCAGGGCAGGGCCGGCGAGGCGCTGGACTGCTTCCGGACCGCGCTGGAGATCAACGAGCGGCTCGGGCCGGTCCGCGCGGTGGCGCTGATGAGCCTGCTGGTCGGCCGGGCGCTGACCGCGCTGGGCCGGTACGACGAGGCGATGGCGGCGTTCGAGCGGTCACGGGTGATGATCGAGGGCTCCGACTTCGAGTCGCTGCTGCCCAAGCTGCTGGTGAGCCGGGCGAAGGCGTTGTCGGCCAAGGGCGACGACGTCGAGGCCGAGCGGACCCTGCTGCTGGCGGTCGACCGCGCCGGGCCGACCGTGCCCGCGGCCGACGCCCTGGCCGAGCTGAGCGCGTTGGCCGAGCGTCGAGGCGACCGCGACGCCGTCCGGGACTATCTCGATCAGGCCGTTGAGCTGTACAAGAGCATGGGGATCACCCCTCGGGCGGCCGAGGTGCTGGCGGCGCGACCGACAAAGTGAGCGTGCCGGAGTTCGCGCCCACGTCGATTTCCCAACGCTGGTCGGCGTTTTCGCGCCGGTTGCGCACGTCCCACCAGTACACCGCCGAACCGGCCACCGAGGTCGGGACCGAGCCGGTGATCTCGACGCGGGTCCCGTCGCGCAACATCGCCACCGACCCGCAGATGGCCACCCTCGCGCCCGGCCAGTGGATCAGCAGTTCCCCGGGTTCCTCCGGTTCCTCCGACCACACCACTGCCACACGTTGGTACGTACCCGGCACCGAGGTGTCGGCGCGGGCCACCCGGTGGCGACCGGTCGACCTGTCCTCGGCCTCAGGCCGGTCCTCGTTCTCGGCCTTGAGATGCTCGACCACCGGGTATCGCAGCATCACCAGCCTTGTCCCGTCGGCCCGGACCTCGACGTCGAACGCGTCCGGTTCGGACAGTCGCACCACCGGGGGCGGAGCCGGCTCGATGACGATGGGTCGCCGCGGCTTCAACCCGAGAACGGTGTAGATCCGTTGCCGTAGCAGGGTTATCGCCTGCCCTGGCCGGGAGAAGATCGTCTCCGCGATGTCGCCGGCGATGTCGCCCCGGGCCATGGCGTCGTCGAGTTGCGGGTGCAGAGGACTCGCGACGTCGAGTCGGGGCAGCCGTTCGAGCAGGCGGGCCATGGGGGAGCCGGGCACGACCTCGGGCCCGCCGTCGGCGGCCAGCAGCACCGGCCGTCCCGCGCCGACCGCATAGCTGGAAAGCGAGCCATGGTCGGATATGACGACATCGGCTGCCACGATCGCCGCGTGCCACCCCTGCTCGGACGGCACGACGGCCACACCGGACCGGGTGGCTTCCTTCAGCCAGGCGTCGACCTGTAGATCCCCGTGATAGTTCCGGATGTTGGGATGTAGTACGAGGACTACTCGGTTATGGTCGGCCGGCAGCTGCGCGGCGACCCATGCCGGCAGGTCGGTGTCGCCGGCGAGCAGGGAGTTTCTGCCCCAGGTCGAACACAGCAGGACCAGCCGCCGTCCCTCCGCGCCGAGCGCCGCCCGATACCGTGAGCGGCTGGCCATGCTGGCCCGGATCCGGTCCATGCTCGGGTCGCCGGCCACCAACACCCTCGGCACGAGCTCCGGGGCGACGGCCCGAACCGTGTCGATCTGGTTCTCGTGGCTGACGACCAGCGTGTCCAGGACAATTTTTCCTTTGTGCACCAGGCTTTCTGGATTCAGTCCGGAGATCACTCCCGGCTGGTCGAGCGAAAGCCGGTTCAGGCCGGCGCCGTGCGGCATCCCGATGAGCGGCACGCGGATCTCGTGCAGGTCCCCGTTGTCGCTGGCCGTGAGGGCCAGGTCGTACTCGCCCTTGAGGGCTGTCGCCCAGTCCTCGACCACCGCACCGCAGCCGACCAGGTAGTCGACAAGCGGGCCGGAGAACGCTGAGCCGTCGTCCACGGTGAAGGTGAAGGCGACGCGATAGTCCTGGGCGAGGATCGGCACGATGTCCATGAGCCGGCTGACACTGGCCGGGTTGCGGACCAACACCAGCACGTGCTTGTCCGCCTTGACCGTGCTCCAATCCGGCGTGGCCCGCCCTCGTCCCCGCTCGGCGCCCGTCACGTGATCAGTGTACGAACGGCCGCCGGGCCCGGTAATCGCGGTGCGCTCCGGACCCGGGGTGAGCAGACCCGCGATCCGGCGGCTGCCTCATCGGGCGGCGGAGGCGGTGGGCGTTTCCGTTGCCCTGCGGTGATTCCTCGTGGCGGGTAGGCGGCCCGCCACGAGGAATCCCGGGCTAGAGGCCGGTGCCGCGCAACTGTTCGTTCATGATCAGGAACGCGCCGAGGCCGTGCGGATCGTTGGTGGCCCGGGGGCGGGCCAGGTAGAAGGCGGTGTCGCCGACATTGGTGCCGATGCAGATGTCGGCGATGGTGGTCAGGCCGTCGCTGCCGACCGAGACCTGGGCCAGCACGCCGCGGTAGCCGCGCTCGGCCACCGACTGGTAGCTGTGGTCGAGGTAGCCCTTCTGCACGGCCTTGGACAGCGTGTAGGTGAACATCGCCGAGCACGAGGTCTCGGTCCAGTTGCCGGCCAGGGTCGGCTTCTCCGGCACCTGGAACCAGCGGCCGGTCTTGGGATCCTGGTACTTGCGGATGGCCTTGGCCAGGTTCCGCACATTGGTCACGATCTTGGCCCGGTTGGGGTCGGAGCGCGGCGTGTAGTCGAGCACGTCCACGCTGGCCATGGCGTACCAGCCGATGGAGCGGCACCAGAACTCGGGGGAGTGGTGCGTGGTCGGGTCGGCCCAGGTCTGCGTGCCGGACTCGTCGTAGGCGTGCCAGAAGAAGCCGGACGGGTCGGACAGGTGGCTGCCGTAGGTGACCAGCTGCTGGGCGGCTTCCTTGTCGGCGTAGGCAGAATCGTTGAAGGCGGCGCCGTAGCGCTCCAGGAACGGCAGCACCATGTAGGTGCCGTCCAGCCACAGCTGGTGCTGGCGGCTGGTCGCGTGCCAGAAGCCGCCGTCGCTGGTGCGGGGATAGGTGGTGAGGCGGGTGCGGATCTGCGCGGCCGCCTTCTGGTACCGGGGGTCTTTGGTCTCCTGGTACAGCAGCACCAGCAGGTTGCCCGACTGCATGGAGTCCAGGCTGTTGAAGCTGTTGCTCACCTTGCCGTTGGCGTCGACGAAGCGGTCCACCCAGGCCTTGATGTAGTCCAGGTAGGCCTGGTCGTGGGTGCGCTTGTAGACCAGGTACTGGCCGTAGAGGTACAGCCCGGTCTGGTAGCCCCAGCTGCCGAGGGTGGCCGGCGTGAAGCGCTTCATGGTCGAGTCGACGACGGCCCGGGACCAGTCGGTCACCGGCTCGGGGTGGGCGTCGGCGTTGGCCGTGACCGGCAGGATCGGGGCGAGGCAGGCGACCAGAACGATCCCGATCCGTCTGATCCAGCCGCTCCGCGTGCGCGGGCTGGGCATCGTGCTCCTCTCGATGGAGCCCGCGGCGGAAGGCTCGTGGTTCGGCTCCTGAACTCGTACCCCGGTCACGCCGGCAACGTCAAGGCTGGACATCGGATCTATAGTCGTAGTATTCGTACAGAATACGTTTACATCTGCTCAATCATCCGAGGTGTTGGCGTTAGGGCGTTCGGGCCAGTCCGATCGGGCGGGCAAGGCTCCGATCGGTTGAACCGCACGCGGCCTACCTGCGTAAATCCGGAAGTGTGCGCAGTACGTTCGAGCACGGGACAAACACGAGTGGAGTCGAGGCCCGGCCGGACCGGCGAGCCCCGGTCGAAGGGATTCTGGGATCGTGAGGTGGGCGGCCTGCCGCTGCGGGTCGCCCTCCCGGTGGTGCTCGCGCTGGTGACCAGCGTCGGCATCGCCGTCACCACCCTGTGGAGCGGCGCCCCGCAGCCCACGGCGTCGGCCCCGGCCGGTCCGACCGGGCCGTCGCTGGTTCCCTTGCCACCGCCCGTTTCCCCGCCGGTCACCACCACCGCGACGTCGGCCGCGCCCACCACCACTGCGAGCACCGCACCGCCGTCCACCACCGTGAGTCCCAAGCCGCCCGCCGGGCCGTCCCTGCCGGCCCGGGTCGTGACGATGCTGGACGACATCACCGCCGTGTTCGAGCAGGGCAAGACCACCCCGCAGTACGCCACCGTCGTCGACGACCACGACGGCTGCGGATTCAAGGCCGGCTGGGCCAGTTTCTGCACCGCCCGCGGCGATGTGTTCACCGTCGTCAGCCAGTACACCGACGCCGTGCCCGACAATCCGCTGCGCCGGTTCCTGCCGACGTTGCAGAAACTCGGCGAGTCCCACAGCGACGACACCGGCGCCCTCGGCGACGCCTTTGTCAACGACTGGCGCACCGCCGCCGGCGACAAGCGGTTCGACGACATCCAGCTCCGCGTCGGCCACGAGCTGTTCCTCACGCCCGCGCTGGCCATCGCCAACCAGCTCAACATCCGCAGCGCCCTCGGCGCCGAGGACCTGTTCGACACCGCCCTGATGATGGGCCCCAGCAGCAGCGACTGCGACGGCCTGCCCAAGCTGATCACCGAGACCATCATCGAGGCCTCCGGCACCCCCGTCTCCGGCGTCACCGAGCAGGCATTCCTGACCTCCTTCAACCAGGTTCGCGTCAAGCACATGCGCAACCCGTGCACCCCCGGCCGCCAGAAGGTGTGGTCCGCCGCCGTCGACCGCGTGCAGGCCCTGCAACAGCTGGCCGACAAGAACTGCTGGAACCTCTCCCCACCCCTGACCATCGGCGCCGATTTCAACCTGACGATCCGCACCCCCAGCGAATAGCCTTGCCGCCATGCATGTGGCGATCGCGCATGTGGCGTCGTTGGCGACGGGCAAGCCGGCGGATCCGTCGTTGCGGGTGACGTTGCACTTTCATCCCGACCGGCTCGTGGGCGGCGTGCCCATCCTGGAGTGCATGGCCCGGGACGGCGTGTACCGCTCGCAGTTCGAAACCGGCGTGAGCAATGGGGGTCTGACCGCGCATCCCGGCGGGGACCGTTGGCGGTGGGAGAGCCGGCTCTTCGCCGGGGCCTACGACGAAGCGCCGGCGGCCGTACGGCCGAAGTACGGATCGCTCAACTTCCGCCGCCGTCGGTTCGGCGGCTCCCCGCGGTTCGGCTCGGCTCACCTGCGTCTGGCCGGCCATACCTTGGGGCGTAGCACCTTCTGCTATCCGGACAGCGTGTTCGAACCCCGGCATTTCGGTGTGGCGTCGAGGATGTCGGAGCTGGTCGCGTTGGCCGAGGCCGACGACAAGGACCTGCTCGACGACTACATCGAGGCTCATGTGCATGGGGTGGTGGACCTCGGGCGTGATGTCGAGGCGTTGGTGCTCGATCCTTGCTATCGGGCGACTTCGGTGGAGAGCGCGGCCAGGCGGTTGGGGTGTCCGGTCGAGTGGCACGGTGGGTTCGCGCTGGCTGTCGCCGAGCTTTGCCGGCACCCCTCGTATCGTGGGGCCGAGTTCGTGCGCCTTGGCGTTTCCCTTGCGCGTGAAGGCGTCGTCGATCCCCTTGTGCTTGGCGACGCGTCTCGTAGCGGTCTTCATGACGAGCAGGCCCTGAAGCGGGTTTGGCACTATGTGGCCAGGTTCGGCGCTCAGGCGTGAACCAAAGCCGATACGGGACCTCACCCGGCCTGTCGCTGCCGATGGTCGGCCACATACACCCGGGTGGCGCAGCGCGTGGAGCAGAACCGCCGCCGGCCGTTGCGTGAGGTGTCGACGAACACGACGGCGCAGCCTGGCCGATCGCAGACGCCGGCTCGGCCGGAGTCCTCGCAGACCGCATGGGCCAGCCCGCCGGCGGTATAGGCCCGAACACGGTCCACAACGGACCCATCGGCCACGTGGTAGTGCAGGTGCGGTGGACGGCCGTCGTGTCGCGAGATGTAGGGGGCGCTGGCGGAATCGGCCAACAGGCGGTTGAGCAGATCGATCCGAACGTCCACATCGGACTCGGCGAACACCGACCGAAGGCGCTCGCGCCAGGCCATGATCGCCAAGGCCTCGTCCGGGGACATGCTGACGACGGCCATGCCATGGTCGCGCAGCGTCGCCAACACGGCGTCCGGTTCGGAGAGGTTCACCAGGGCGGCCGCCACCTGGGCCCCGGAGCCGCCGTAAGGGTTGAAGTGCACTGAAGCATTACAGCACGCTGGGCTCATGACCGACGAGACCTGTCCCCGCTGCTCATGGCCGGTGGCCGAGCTGCCGCCGGAGGCTCGCCACCCGGGCCGCCGGGGCGTCGAGTACCTGCGCTGCCTTTGCGGCAGCTGGCTGGCCCGGGTCGACGGAGTCATCGTCGGCGCGACCGGGGCCGGCTGACCTCGGCTGCGCGAAACTGCGCGGTTTACCTACTTTCGACGCATGGACACGCAGCCGTGACCACCCGTAGCGTCCGTTCGCGGCGACTACCCGGTGGGAGGCACCGATGGAGATGGGGCGGCGGCGGTTCCTCGCGATCAGCGGCCTGGCACCCCTGGCTGGGGCGATGCCGACCCGGGCCAGCCCGAGCGGCCACAGCTTCGGCTTCGCCGCCGACGGCAGCGGCTTCCTGCTCGACGGCCAACCGTTCCAGATCCGCGGCGGCGAGATGCACCCGGCGCGCATCCCGGTCGAGCACTGGCGGCACCGCATCGCCATGGCCAGGGCGATGGGCCTGAACACGATCTCGATCTACGTCATGTGGAACTACGTCGAGACCCGGCCGGCGTGTTCGACTGGCGCACCGAACGCCGCGACGTCGAGGCGTTCGTCCGGCTCTGCCAGGCCGAGGGCATGTGGGTGCTGCTGCGCCCCGGCCCGTACGTCTGCGGCGAATGGGATCTCGGCGGCATTCCGCCGTACCTGTTGGCCACCAAGGACATCCGCCTGCGCGTGCACGACGACCCCCGCTACCTGGCCCTGTCCGGCTGGACCAAGGGCGTGGTCTGGGTGAACGGCCACAACCTGGGCCGCTACTGGGAAATCGGCCCGCAGCACCGCCTGTACTGCCCGGTGTCGTGGCTTCGGCCCGGCGCCAACGAGATCGTCGTGTTCGACCTGCACCAGACGGTCCCGCAACCGATCAGCTTTGCCCGCACACTGAGCTGAAAGGCAACACGCACGTGCTACCAAAGATCCTGCTCGCCGCGGTGACGGCCGCGTCCTTCCTGACGACGCCCGCCGCCACCGCTGCCGCCGCCACCCCCACCCTCGCGGTGACCCCGCCGATGGGTTGGAACGACTGGGCGCACTACCAGTGCGACTTCACCGAGCAGACCATCCTGTCCAACGCCGACGCCCTGGTCTCCACCGGCCTGGCCGCGAAGGGCTACAACACCGTCACCATCGACGACTGCTGGATGGCGAAATCCCGTGACAGCAAGGGTCACCTCGTCGCCGACCCGGTGAAGTTCCCAGACGGCATGGCCTACGTCGGCCAGTACCTGCACCGCAAGGGCCTCAAGTTCGGCATCTACGAGGACGCCGGCACGCTGACCTGCGGCGGCTATCCCGGCAGCTGGAACCACTTCCAGCAGGACGCGGACCTGTTCGCCAGCTGGGCCGTCGACTACCTGAAGCTGGACGGCTGCAACCTGCCGACCGTGCCGGGCCAGACCGAGGAGCAGACCTACAAGTCGGCCTACGCCCAGCAGGCCGCCGCCCTGGCCAAGAGCGGCCGCGAGATCGTGTTCTCCGAGTCGGCCCCGGCCTACTTCCAGGGTGAGACCTCCTGGTACAGCGTGCTGACCTGGGTCAAGCAGTACGGCCAGCTGTGGCGTGAGGGCTACGACATCGCCACCTACGACAAGAACAAGCCGGACACCGCCCGCTGGGGCAGCATCCTCGGCAACTACGACTACAACCACCCGATCGGCCGCTACTCCGGACCGGGCAACTGGAACGACCCCGACTTCCTCATCGCCGGCGACGGCGGCGTGACCGCCGACGAGTCCCGCAGCCAGGTCGCGCTGTGGGCGATGATGGCCGCCCCGATGATCCTCAGCTCGGACGTCGGCAAGCTCTCGCCGACCGCCGTCGCCACCCTCGGCAACGCCGACATCGTTGCCGTGGACCAGGATCGGCTCGGCCAGCAGGGCACGGTCTACAGCCAGGACGGCGCCACCGACGTGCTCTACCGGCCGCTGGCCAACGGCGACCGTGCGGTGGCCATCCTCAACCGCAGCGGCGTGCCGGTCACCACCAGCACCACCGCCGGCCTGCCGAGCTGTTCCTACGCCGCCAAGGATCTGTGGACCGGCAAGACCTCGAACGCCCTCACCGCAACGGTTCCGGCCCACGGCACCGCCATCTTCCGGGTGAAGCTGGGCAAGGACTGCGGCGCCCCAGGCGCAATCGGCCAGATCTCCGGCACCAGCGGCAAGTGCGTCGACGACTCGAACAGCGGCACCGCCGACGGCAACCCGGTGATCCTGTGGCCCTGCACCGGAAACGCCAACCAGCGTTGGCAGCCGGTCAACGGCGCCGTGCAGAGCCTGGGCAAGTGCCTGACCAACAGTGGCAACAAGGCCGTGCTGTCCACATGCGACGGTGGCAAGGCCCAGCAGTGGTCGTACCGGCTGAACGGCAACCTGGTGAACTCCGGGCTGTGTCTGGACGTCACCGGCGGCGGCAGCGACAACGGCACGGCGTTGCAGCTCTACCAGTGCGGAGACAACCAGTTCAACCAGATCTGGACGCTGCCCAGCTGAGCTAGCCGCTAGCTGAGACCCAGCGCAGCGAGCGTCCGATCCAGCGCGGCGTCCTGCAAGTCCGCGCTGTACATCTCCGGATCGGCCGACGCCATCATCGCGACGCCCTCGGCCAGGCCCATCAACGCCAGGGCGGCCGCGGACACCTGATGGTCCGACCAGGACGGGGCGGCGGCGGCAACGAGTCCGCGGATTCGTTGCCGCCACGCCCTGGTGTTGGCCCGATGCAGCGCCAACAGCTCGTCGTCGCCGACCGCGGCGGCGAGAAACCCCAGCCACACAAAGCTTTCCAGCGTGCCGGCCGCGGTGGTGGACAACCCCTGGGCCAGCACCGCCCGCAGCGCCGCCCGCGGCGAGGGGGCGGCCCGCTCCAACTCCTCGACCCGTTCCCGGGTCCGCGAGTGCAACAGTTCACGGGCGTGCGTGAGCAGGGCCCGTCGGTTGGGGAACCGGTGCATCACCAGCCCGGTGGTGCAGCCGGCGGCCGCGGCCACGGCTCGGATGGTGAGGTGCTCCAGCCCCTGGGTGGCCAGCACATCCCACACCGCCTGGGACAACTGCTCGGCGGCCCGGGGGTTCGCGGCTCGTGACATGACGGCCCTTCTGTCGTAACAGACGTTACCGTAACATCTGTTCCGTGACCACGATCGAAGCCCGCCCCTGGGACGACCCGGCCGGCGTGAGCCTGAGAACCCGTCAGCGCGAAGAGGTCATGGACCGCTACGGCGGCGTCGACACCGAGCCCGGCGCGCACCCCACGGCCGACGACGTCGCCGTCTTCCTCATCGCCTTCGACACTGCCGGCACACCCGTCGGCTGCGGTGCGCTTCGTCAACTCGACCACTCGTCGGCCGAGATCAAGCGCATGTACGTGGATCCGCAGGCCCGCGGCACCGGCGTGGCGACGGCCGTGCTCCGAGCGCTGGAGCGGGCGGCCGTCGACCGCGGCTGGACCACCGTCCGGCTCGAGACCGGCACCGGCCAGCCCGACGCGATCCGCTTCTACGAGCGCGAGGGCTACGTCGCGATCCCGCTCTACGGCGACTACATCGGCAGCGAGCTGTCGCTCTGCTACGAGCGCGTGCTCAGCTCCGGTGCGCCAGCAGATGTTCGATGAGGACCCGGCACAGCTGCTCCGGGGCCTCCTCCGGGATCCAGTGCGAGACGTCCTCGATGATCTCCAGCCGGTACGGCCCGGTCACGTGCTTCTCGGTGGCCATGACCCCGGCCGAGCCGACCGCGTTGTCCTCGGTGCTCCACACCAGCAGCGTCGGCGCCTCGACCGGGCCGACCTTGCCGCCCAGGTCCATCGCCCGGTACCAGTTCAGCGCCGCGGTCAGCGCCCCCGGCTGGGTGAACCGGTCGAGGTAGTGCTCGACGTGGTCCTGCGGGACCTTCCAGTCGTAGATGCGGCGCAGCTTGTCGGCGTTGTCGGCCAGCAGCGTCTTCTCCGCCGACCCGGCCGCCCGGAACGTCTGGATGTAGCGGGACCGCTCGTGCTGGTCCTCGTCGGTGGCACGGGCGTGCTCGAACGCCGCCGGATGCGGCACCGACACGGCGGTCAGCGTGCGCACCCGCTCCGGCATCGCGGCCGCCGCCGCCCAGGCGACCGCCGCACCCCAGTCGTGCCCGACCAGGTCGAACCGCTGCCAGCCGAGCTCGTCGGCGATCGCCGCGACGTCGCCGACCAGCTCCTCCATCCGGTAGTCGCTGACGTGTTCGGGACGCACCTCGGGGGAGTAGCCGCGCTGGTCGGGCGCCACCGCGCGGCAGCCGCCGCCCCCGAGCACCCGCAGCTGCTGCTCCCACTCCAGCGACGACTGCGGGAAGCCGTGCAGCAGCAGCACCTCGCGGCCGTCCTCCTCGCCGCTGGCCAGCGCGTCGAAGGTGCCGGCCGGCGTGGCGATGCGCGTCTTCTCGATCACATGGTCGACTCTAGCGCCGCCTCATGCCGTGCTGATGTCCAGCTCTCCCTGGTCGGTGAGGATCGAGACCGTGGCGCCCGCGGTGGGGCTGCCGTTCTTCACGATCTCGCACTTGAACGTGGCGCCGACCACGATCGGGACGGCATTCGGGCAGGTCACCGTGAGGCCCGTGCCATCGCCGTCGAGCTGCGCCTGCTTGGTCACCTGCTGCTCAAGGGCGGTCTGGTCCAGCACCCGCGGCGCGACCGCATTGTCGTCGGCAAGCACCTTGATCGTCACCACCGCCGCGCAGGCGGCGAGGACGATCGCGGACACCGGCACCGCGAGACGGGCAAAGCTGCGCTGGTGGGCCATGCGCGCATTCGTACCGTCAGCGGGCGGCGACTGCCGGCGATTGAATCAAGCTGTGACGCGGATCACTCGACCGGCGCCAGCTCGCGTTCCTCGACCACCGCGTACCGGATGAGGAACGCGTTCTTCCACAGCAGCGTCGCGCCCCACACCGCGAGGCCGGCGATCATCGCGATCAGCGCGCCGGCGGTGATGTCGGCCGGGTAGTGCACGCCGACGAACACCCGGGAGATGGCGACCAGGGCGGCCACGCCCATGAACCACGGGCCCCACTTGGCCGACACGAAGAACCACATGGCGATGGCCAGCGCGAACGACGCCGTCGCGTGGTCGCTGGGCAGTGACACCCCGGGCTCGTGCGTGATCAGCATGTGCACCTGGTGGGTCTGGAACGGCCGCAGCGACAGGCCGAACATCCGCACCACGACCGACATCACCAGGCCGATGGCCAGGGTCAGGCCGACCTGCCCGATCCGCCACGCGCCGGCCGGCCACCAGCCGTCCTGCCGGGCCCGCACGAAGGTCGCCACCGCGCCGGCGGCGAACAGCAGGAAGATCAGGTACTTGGCGGCGAAGACCATCAGCAGGTCCAGCGGCCCGAACTGGCCGGCCACACCGTTGACCAAGCTGAAGATCTCGTAGTTCACCCGTGCTCCTCACGTCCGTTGTCGATCAAGGATGCCGCACCCGCGGTTCACCCTGTGGACACCAGAACCACACTGCCAGGACATCTGCGGTCGGGTGTGTACGGAAGGTCACACCGAACCGGATGATCGTGGCGTGCGAATGCCCGGCATGCCCAGTTCAGTCGCCCCCGGCCTGCGGGAACGAGGTGAAGGCCGCCGGCCGACCGGCGTGGCGCTGCTGCTGCACGGCGGCCGCGCCCGCAGTCACGACCCGGCCACCCGGTCGAAGCTCACCTACCAGCGGATGATCCCGTTCGCCCGCGACCTGGACCGGCACGGACGCCGCCACGGCCTGCTGGTGGCCCAGCTCAGCTACCGGTACCGCGGCTGGAACGCCCCCGACCTCGACCCGGTGGACGACACCCGCTGGGCCCTTGACCAGCTCCGCCGGCACGAGGCCCCGGTCGTGCTGGTCGGCCACTCCATGGGCGGGCGAGCGGCCCTGCACGCGGCCGACGACCCGTCGGTGCTGGGCGTGTGCGCGCTGGCCCCGTGGACCGAGCCGGGGGAGCCGGTCGAGCAGCTGGCCGGCAAGTCGCTGCTGATCGCGCACGGTGACCGCGAGCGCTGGACCGACCCGGCCCTGTCCTACGACTACGCGGTGCGGGCCAAGTCCGTCACCGCCGACGTGTGCCGCTTCGACGTGCTCGGAGACGGGCACGCGATGCTGCGCCGGGCCGGCGAGTGGACGAGGTTGGTCCGAAGTTTTGTCCTTGGTCGCCTGGGCTACGAACCGATGGCCCCCTGGATCGCGAACGCTGTGCGTGAACCGTCGCCTCGGGGCCTGCGGGTCCCGCTGAGCCTGGAAGGGGCCACATGAGGTCAAGGGTCGCCGTGATCGGGGCCGGCGTCGCTGGGCTGACCGCCGCCTACCTGCTGCAACGGCGCCACGAGGTGGTGCTGTTCGAGGCCGACGCCCGGCTCGGGGGCCACGCCCACACCCACGACCTGGCCACGCCGGGCGGCGGCTACACGGCCGTGGACAGCGGGTTCATCGTGCACAACGAGCGCACGTATCCCAACCTGATCCGGCTGTTCCGGGAGCTCGGCGTGCCGACCCAGGACTCGGAGATGTCGATGAGCGTGCGCTGCGACGGCTGCGGCCTGGAGTACGCCGGCTCGAAGCGGCTGCCGGGGCTGTTCGCCCAGCGGGCCAACCTGGTCCGCGGCCGCTACCTGCGGATGCTGGCCGAGGTGACGAGGTTCCACCGGCACGCCCGGCGGGTCATGGCCGACGAGCGGGCCGGCGACGTCACCCTCGGCGCGTTCCTGGCCGTCGGCGGCTATTCGACGTACTTCACGCAGCACTTCATGGGCCCGGTGGTGTCGGCGGTGTGGTCGGCGGGGGAGTCGGTGTCGCTGAGCTACCCGGCCCGCTACCTGTTCACGTTCCTGGCCAACCACGGCATGTTGTCGGTCGGCGGGTCGCCGCAGTGGAAGACGGTGGTCGGCGGCTCCCGGCGCTACGTGGAGCGGGCGGCCAAGGGGCTGTCGGCGGTGGAGGTCTCGACGCCGATTCGGTGCGTGACAAGGACTTCCGAGGGGGTGGTGATCCGGGACGACGCCGATCAGACGCACGAGGTGGACAAGGTGGTGATCGCCACCCACGCCGACCAGGCGCTGCGGCTGCTGGGCGCTGCGACTTCGCTGGAACAGGAGGTGCTGGGGGCGTTCCGCTACTCCCGCAACGAGACCTGGCTGCACAGCGACCCGTCGGTGCTGCCGGTGAGCCGGGCCGCGCGGGCGTCGTGGAACTACCTCAAGACCAGCTGTCACGACGCCGGCGGGCCGGTGCTGGTCAGCTACGACATGAACCGGTTGATGCGCCTGACTTCTCCGGTCGGCTACGTCGTGACGCTGAACGCGACCGACCGGGTGGCCCCGGACTCAGTGCTCGCCAAGATGGTGTACGAGCACCCGATCTACACCCCGGAAGCCCTTCAGGCCCAACGGAAGTTGCCGTCTCTCAACGACGGGACCGTGGCCTACGCCGGCGCGTACCACGGCTGGGGATTCCACGAGGACGGGTGCGCCGCCGGAGTGCGGGCGGCCGAGTCGTTGGGAGTCACGTGGTAGCGCCCGCCCTGTACGACGTGGAAGTCGCGCACGCGCGGCGTGAACGCGTCGACTACGCCTTCAAGCACCGGGTGTTCCTGTGGCTCGTGGACCTGGACGAGCTGCCGAAGCTGCCGCGATGGCTGCGGCCGCTCGCCCGCTTCGAGTCCCGCGACCACCTCGGGGACCCGGCCCGGCCGATCCGGCAGAACGTGGACGCTTTCCTGGCCCAGCACGGCATCGAGTGCTCGCGGGTGCTGATGCTGGCCAACGCCCGGTCGCTCGGGCACGTCTTCAACCCGCTGACCGTGTTCTGGTGCTACCAGGGGGAATCGCTGGCCTGCGTGGTCGCCGAGGTGCACAACACGTACGGGGAAAGGCACAACTACCTGCTGTTCCCCGACGACGCCGGCCGGGCCCGCACCGGCAAGCGGTTCTACGTCTCGCCGTTCCTCGACCTCGGCGGCGAGTACCTGATGCGGTTCGGCGAACCCGGCCCGCGGCTGTCCGTCACCATCGCGCTGCGCCAGGGCGGGGCCACCCCGCTGACCGCGACCCTGCGCGGCCACCGCCGCCCGGCGACCCCGGCCGCGCTGGTCGGGCTGCTGATCCGCCGGCCGTTCACCACACACCGGGTGTCCGCCCTGATCCGCGCCCACGGCATCGCCCTGTGGCTGCGCCGGATTCCGCTCGTCCCCCGTTCCCCGCACCAGGCCCAGGAGCTCCGATGACCAAGACCAGGACCGCCATTCCGTTGCCCAGCAAGGGGATCTGGCCCGGGCTGGCCACGCCGCCGCGATCGCCGCTGCGGGCCGTGGCCGCCGAGCGCCTGTTCCGGCACGCCGTGCGCACGATCCCGGTGCGCGTCGAGTTCCCCGACGGCCGCGTGCTCGGGGCCGGCGGCCCGGACGCGCCGGTGATGCGGCTGCACCGGCCCGGGGCCTTCTTCCGCCGGCTCGGGGCCGACGCCAAGATCGGCTTCGGCGAGGCCTACATGGTGGGGGACTGGTCCAGCCCCGACGTGGCCGACGTGCTCACGCCGTTCGCCGCCCGCATGGCGACCCTCGTGCCGAGGCCGTTGCAGGCCCTGCGGCGGATCGCCGAGCGCACCCAGCCCGAGGTGGAGGACAACGACCTGGCCGGGGCCAGGGAGAACATCCACCGGCACTACGACCTGTCCAACGAGCTGTTCTCGATCTTCCTCGACGAGACCATGACCTACTCCTCGGCCTGGTTCGACGACCCCGAGCAGCCCCTGGTCGACGCCCAGCTGCGCAAGATCGACGGCGTGCTGGACTTCGCCGAGGTCGCCCAGGGCACGCACCTGCTGGAGATCGGCACCGGCTGGGGCGCGCTGGCCATCCGGGCCGCCCAGCGCGGCGCCCGCGTCACCACTCTGACCCTGTCGGCCGAGCAGAAGACCCTCGCCGAGCAGCGCATCCAGGCCGCCGGCGTGGCCGACCGGGTGCAGGTGCTGCTGCGGGACTACCGCGAGGCCCACGGCAGCTACGACGCCGTGGTCAGCGTGGAGATGATCGAGGCCGTCGGCAAGGGCTACTGGCCCACCTACTTCGCCACCCTGGACCGGTTGGTCCGGCCGGGCGGGCGGATCGGGCTGCAGGCCATCACCATGCCGCACGACCGGATGCTGGCCACCGCCAACGCGTACACCTGGATGCACAAGTACGTGTTCCCGGGCGGGCTGATCCCCTCGGTCGAGGCCATCGAGGACGCCGTGGCCCAGCACACCGGGCTGCGGATCCTGCACGACCGGGCGTTCGGCCAGGACTACGCGCTGACCCTGCGGCGCTGGCGGCGGCGGTTCCTGGACCGCTGGCGCGAGGTGGCCGGGCTCGGCTTCGACGAGACGTTCCGGCGGATGTGGGAGTTCTACCTGGCCTACTCGGAGGCCGGCTTCCGGGCCGGCTACCTGGACGTGCGGCAGTTCGGCCTGGCCAAGTGACCCGCCCGGGTGACGTTGATCTTGGTCGGCGTGCGGTGGCCGCCTAAGGTGCCAGGGGTGGCAGAACAGAGCCCGAAGTTCGACGTGCTGCTGTCCGGGACGGTGTTCCTGGACATCATCTTCACCGGCCTGGCCCACCAGCCGGCGGCCGGCACCGAGGTGTGGTCCACCGGGCTGGGATCCAGCCCCGGCGGCATCGCCAACCTGGCCGTCGCGCTGAGCCGGCTCCAGCTGCGCACCGCGCTGGCCGCCGCCTTCGGCGAGGACGTCTACGGCGACTTCTGCTGGGAGGTGCTGGCCAACCAGGAGAACGTCGACCTGTCGTGCAGCCGGCGGTTCTACGGCTGGCACTCGCCGCTGACCGTGTCCATGGCCGTGGACCGCGACCGCAGCATGGTCACCCACGGCCATCCCTCGCCGGTCGGGCCGGACGAGCTGCTCAACCCGCCGCCGCCCACCCGCGCCGCCTACGTGCACGTCGACCTGCAGGAAGAGCGGTGGGTCAGCGCGGTCAAGGCGCAGGGGGCGCTGCTGTTCGCCGACGTCGGCTGGGACCCCACCGAGAAGTGGGCCCCGTCCATGCTGCGCAAGCTCGACGGCTACGACGTGTTCCTGCCCAACGCCGTCGAGGCCATGAGCTACACCCGCGAGGACACCCCCGAGAAGGCCGCCCGCAAGCTGTCCGAGCTGGTCCCGGTGGTCGTGGTGACCCGCGGCGGCAACGGGGCGTACGCCGTGGACGCCGCCAACGACGTCACCGTGGACGTCGGCGGGCTGAACATGGCCGCCCTCGACCCGACCGGGGCCGGCGACGTGTTCGGCGCCGGTTTTGTGGTCGGCACCCTGGCCGGCTGGCCGCTCGCCGACCGGGTGAACTTCGCCAACCTGTGCGCGGCCCTGTCGGTGCAGCACTTCGGCGGCTCCCTGTCCGCACCCGGCTGGCACGACATCGCCAGCTGGTGGCGCCACCTCGGCCGCCGCGACGCCGCCGAGCTGCACTCCTACGAGTTCCTCAACAACGTGCTGCCCACCGACTCGGCCGCCATGGTCCGCCGCGCCAGCGCCACCATCGGCCTGCGCGGCCTCAACTGACCACCCCCGCGCCGGTCACGCTCGGGGCCAGATCGGGCCGGGAGGACCACCACCTACCTCCTCACTGTCCCGCTCAGCGTCACACCGAATGCGGGTTTCCCCACATTCGACTCCCAGCGCGGACCACATGTGGCGAAACGGGGGGTGGGGCGGGGGCTTTACCCGGGGGCAACGGCGGAGTGGGTTAACTGTGGGGGTGGGGATCGATGGGTTCGCGTCGCCGGTGTGGTTCGCGCTGCTGATCGGCGTGGCGGCGGTGTTCGGCGCCTACTTCTGGATGCAGCGCCGCCGGCGCCGGCACGTGGTGCGCTTCGCCAACATGGCCGTGCTGGACCGCGTCGCCCCCAAGCAGCCGACCCGGTGGCGCATCGTGCCGCCCATCCTGTTCCTGGTCGCCTTCCTGGCCCTGACCGCCGCCCTGGCCGGGCCGATGGCCGAGGCCAAGGTGCCGCGCAACCGGGCCACGGTGATGCTGGTGATCGACGTGTCGCCGTCGATGGACGCCACCGACATCCAGCCGTCCCGGATCAAGGCGGCGCAGGCCGCGGCCAAGCAGTTCGTGGAGAACATGACCGGCGGCGTCAACCTGGGCCTGATCACCTACGGCGGCTCGGCCACCGTGGACGTGAGCCCGACCACCGCCCGCAAGCCGGTGGCCGACGCCATCGACAACATCCAGCTCCAGCCGGCCACCGCCACCGGCGAGGCGATCGCCGCCGCCCTGCAGTCCATCCAGCAGTTCGAACGCGGCCTCGGCGGCCCGGCCAGCGCCCCGCCGGCCCAGATCGTGCTCATGTCCGACGGCAAGCAGACCGCCGGCCGGGACGAGTTCGCGATGGCCAAGGAGTGCAAGGACGCCAAGATCCCGATCAACACCATCTCCTACGGCACCGCCGACGGCGTGGTGCTGCTCCAGAACCAGGAGCAGCCGGTGCCGGTGGACGACGAGTCCCTGCACCAGCTGGCCGACATCTCCGGCGGCCAGTTCTTCAAGGCCGACACCAGCGACAAGCTGAACCAGATCTACGCCTCGCTGGGCGAGCAGATCGGCTACGAGACGCAGGAGAGCGACGTCAGCAAGCCGTTCATCGCGCTGGGCGCGGTGCTGGCGGTGCTGGGCGCGGCCGGCGCGCTGGTCCTCACCCAGCGCCTGCCCTGAACCTGAGCCGCCCTGAACCTGAGCCGCCCTGAACCCTGGGGGCAACCAGCACGTGTGACCACACGTCCCTATTGTGGACATCTGGTCTACGTGGAGGTGCTCTGTGCGCATCGGGCGTGTCATCGGGATCGTGCTGGTGGTCCTGATCCTGCTCGTGCTGGGTGTGTTCGTCTACGCCGACTTCTCGCTGAAGCGGACCGACGCCCTCCAGGACTACGGCGGCCGCCCGGCGGCCGGGGCCGGCACGAACTGGCTGCTGGTCGGCTCGGACAGCCGCGAGGGCCTGACGGATGCTCAGAAGCAGGAGCTGGCCACCGGCTCGGCCGAGGGCTCCCGCACCGACACCATTCTGCTGCTGCACATTCCCGGCAGCGGTCCGTCCACGCTGGTCAGCCTGCTGCGGGATTCCTATGTGGACATTCCGGGGCACGGCAAGAACAAGCTCAACGCCGCCTTCGCCTTCGGTGGCGCCCCGCTGCTCCAGCAGACGGTGGAGGGCGCGACCGGCCTGCACGTCGACCACTACATGGAGATCGGCTTCGGCGGCTTCTCCAGCGTGGTCGACACCATCGGCGGCGTGAACATGTGCATCGACAAGGCCATGGTCGACCCCAAGGCCGGCCTGAACCTCCAGCCGGGTTGCCAGGACCTGACCGGGGCCCAGGCCCTGGGCTACGTCCGCACCCGGGCCACGCCCGCGGCCGACCTGGACCGGGTCGTGCACCAGCGGCAGTTCCTGTCCGCCGTGGTCAGCAAGGTGACCAGCCCCGGGGTGCTGTTCAACCCGTTCCGGATCATCCCGCTGATGTCGAGCGTGCCGGCGGCCCTGACCGTCAACAACGGCGACCACGTCTGGAACCTGGCCAGCATGGCCTTCTCCCTGGCCAGCAAGGACCTGGTGACCACGACCGTGCCGATCTCCAGCACTCCCACCATTTCCGGGGTGGGGTCGGTGGTGCTGTGGAACAAGGACAAGGCGACCCGCCTGTTCGACGCCCTGCGCACCGACGCGGCCGTGCCCACGGACGTGCTCACCGGCCACTAGAATCGGCCGGGTGCCGTCACTCCAGGACATTCTGCGCAGCCGGCAAGCCGGTGGCTTCATCGGCCGGGAACGGCAGTTGGCGCTGTTCGCGGAGAACCTGCGGCTCCCGGTCGCCGATCGGCAGTTCCTGTTCAGCGTGCACGGGGCGGCCGGCATCGGGAAGTCCTTCCTGGTCCGGCAGTTCCGGCGCATCGCCGCGGATCATGGCTGCGCCGCCGGGCAGGTCGACGAGTCCGCCTACGACCTGCCCTCCGCCCTGGCGGCCTTGGCGGCGGGTTTGGGGCCGTGCAAGGAGTTCGCCAAGCGCCTGGCCGCCTACCGGCAGCATCGCCAGGACCTGGACTCCGACCCCACCGCCCCCGAGGGCCTGTCGTCGCTTCTGACCCGCTCCACCGTCCGCGCCGGTCTCGCCGCCGCCGGCGAGGTCCCGGTGGTCGGCGCGCTGGCCAAGGCCGTCGACTCCAAGTCCGCCGCCGAGGACGTCGACCGCCTGCGGGTCTTCCTGTCCCGCAAGCTCCGCAGCCGCGACGACGTCGAGCTCGTCATGTCGCCCGCCGACGTCCTCACCCCCGCGTTGGTTCGCGACCTCAACTCCCTCGGCAAGCCCCTGGCCCTCTTCTTCGACACCTACGAGCGGACGTCCCCGTTCCTGGACCAGTGGCTGCGCGACCTCTTCGCCGGCAAGCACGGCGATCTCCCGGCGGACATCGTCTTCGTCGTCGCCGGCCAGAAACCCTTGGACCTCAACCACTGGGGCGACTTCCTCAGCGTCCGCACGGATTTGCCGCTGGAGGTCTTCACCGACGACGAGGCCCGCCGCTTCCTGACGTCCCGCAACGTCACCGACCCCCGGGTAGTGGAGGTCATCCTCGGCCTCTCGGGTCGGCTGCCGGTCCTGGTCGCCATGCTGGCCGAAGCCCACCCCACGGAGGTCGCCGAAGTCGGCGACCCCAGCGGCAGCGCGGTAGAGCGGTTCCTCAAATGGGAACCCGACCCCGCCCGCCGCACCGCGGCCCTTTTCGGCGCCCTCCCCAGGAGATTCTCCTCCGAGCAGTTCGCGACAGCGGCTGGCTCGACGGATCACCTGTCCTGGCTGGTCCAACAGCCCTTCGTCACGGAACAGTCGGACGGCTACCGCTACCACGACGTGGTGCGGACCCAGATGCTCCGAGTCCTGCAACGCCGCAACCCAGCCGAATGGCGCACCCGCCACCTGGCCCTGGCCGAGCAAGCCGAGCCCTTGGAGCGGTCCTACCACCGCCTCTGCGCCGATCCCGCGACTTTGCCCGAGGCCCTGTGCGGCTTGATCGCCGCCTTCGCGGTCCGCCGATCCCAAGCCCCGTTATGGTCCCGGATGATCCTCCAAGCCGGCCGCGAGATTGACGCCCCCGAGGTGCTGCGACGCGGCACGGAACTGGTCGAGAACGCGGACTACACGGCATTGATCGGCCTCCTTGCCGGCGATCCGTCCCTGCCCGCTGCGTCCCGTGCACTCGCCTACGCCGAACGGGGTGTTCTGCTCCGTGCCGCCCGCGACTTCGACGCGGCCCTGGCCGACCTCCGGTCCGCGATCGACCTGGCCCCGGACGAAGTCCGCTACATCGGTGAACGCGGCGAGACCCTCCGCCGCATGGGCCGATCCGACGAGGCACTTCCCGACCTCGACCGTGCGCTGATCGACTACCCCGAGGACAGCTGGCTGCTCGGCTGTCGTGGGGCCGCGCTCCAGGCACTCGGCCGGTTCGAGGAGGCCCTTCGGGACCTCGACAAGGCGATCGAGCTTCGGCCCGGCTACACCTGGGCCCTTGGCGCTCGCGCCGACACGCTGTTCCAGCTGGGCCGGTACCCCGAGGCCCTCGTCGATGCCGATCGAGCTATCGGTCAGTCAGCCGACTACACCTTCGGCTTGGCCTGCCGCGCGGCCATTCTGATCGCGATGGGCGAGCCGCAGCGGGCTGCCGCCGACCTGGCACGCATTGTCGAACTCGGCAATCCTCAGACCTTCGCGTTTTTCCTGCTGGCGCTGGGCAGCGGCTCGGTCCCGGTGATCGAGGCGGCGCTGGCGGCCAGTCCCGGCCCGGTCGACCGAGCCATCCGGCTGTGGGAGCTCGGCCGTGCAGAGCAGGCCGCAGCCGCGATCGAGCAGGCGCTGGAAGAAGGCATGCCGGCGGCCTTCGTCATCACCGAGTTCCGGCGGCTCAACAAGATCACCGGTCGGGATGTCGACGCGGCGATCGCCTTGCTGGAGTAGCTAGGACAGCACCTTGCCTTCCCGGACCAGCTCGCCATACGTCTCCGGGTCCACCGGGCTGGCCAGGATGAAGTCCAGCAGCTCCTTGGCCGCCTGGGCCGGGGTCTTGGCCTGGCTGAAGTCGTCGAACCACGGCCGCGAGGTCGGGGTGTCCACCAGGCCCGGGCACACCGAGGCGATCAGCCGATCGGCGGCCAGATCCTGCTCGCGGCGCTCCCGGGCGACGGCCCGGACCGCCGCCACCTGGGCGACCTTGGAGGGGATGTTGATCCACTCGGACCAGCCCTGGTCCGACGCGGTGCCGTCGTGGATGGCGGCCTGCCACTGGGCCACGGCGGCCTCGACCTGCTCCAGGGAGGCGTCCTCGAACAAGGGGCGCAGGCGGGCGTCGAGGTGGTCCAAGGTGCCGAGCGAGCTGGCGACGACGATGAGGCGGCCGCCGGGGCGGAGGATGGGGGCGAAGGACCGCAGGACGGCATGGGTGGCGCCGTTGGACACGGCGATCAACTCGTCGGCCTGCTCGGCCTGGCTGCGGTCGGGGGTCATGCGCATGGTGGCGTTGGAGATCACCACATCGACCGCGCCCAGCGACGCGGCCAAGGCGGCGATGGCGGCGGAGTCGGTGACGTCGAGGACGCGGCCCTCGACGCGGGCGCTGCCGTGGACGGCCGCGGCGGCGTCGGCGACGCGGGACGGGTCGCGGCCGGTGAGCAGGACGAGATCGTCGGCGGACCAGCGGGTGGCGAGGTCCTCGACGAGGGCGCGGCCGATGCCCTGGTTGGCCCCGGTCACCACAGCGATGCGTGTCATGCCGTCGACGCTACGAGCGGACACGGGCATGAGTCCAACGAAAGTATGGCAACCGTGGTATGCGTGAACGTCATGGAATTCACGCTGACCGGGCTGCGGGTGGTCCGGGAGATCGCGGAGCGCGGCACGTTCAGCGCGGCGGCGGAGTCGTTGGGCTACACGCAGTCGGCGGTGTCCCGGCAGATCGCGGCGGTGGAGAGGGCGGCCGGCGCCACCGTCTTCGAGCGCACCCGGGACGGCGCGGTGCCGACGCCGGCGGGCCGGGTCATCCTCCGGCACGCGGCCACCGTGCTCGACGCCGTCGACGCCGTGGAACGAGAACTCCGAGGCATGCCGGCGGAAACCGGGCACGTGCGGCTCGGCGCGATCCCCAGCGCCGGCGCGGTGATGCTGCCCCGCGCCCTGACGATCCTGCGCCGAACCCATCCGGGCATCGCCGTCACCAGTCGCGAAGGCTCGACGCCGGCGCTGACCCGGTCGCTGCGGGCCGGCACGATCGACCTCGCGATCCTCGCCGTCGGCCCGCCCTTCCGCGCCCTGGACGCCGAAAAGCCGGCGCTACGCACGGAAACGCTGCTGGAGCGCGAGCTCTGCGTGGCCGTGCCGGCCTCGGATCCGTTGGCCGGCAACGACTCCGTGCACATCGACGACCTGGCCGGTCGCCGCTGGATCGCCAGCGTCGGCGCCGGCGGCGAGGACCTCCTGGGCGTGTGGCCCGGGCTGGCGGAACGGGCGGAGATCGCCCACGTCACCCGGAACTGGCTGACCAAGCTCCAGCTCGTCGCCGCCGGCTGCGGCCTGACCACGGTCCCGGCCTCGATGATCACGGCGATGCCGGCCGGCGTCCGCGTGCTGACGGTCCGTGGCGGCCCCAAGGAAAGCCGCCGGCTGATCGCGGCCTGCCCACCCGGCCGTCAACCCGAATCCGTCGTGCGCGTTCTGACGGCCCTGCGCGCGGCCAGTCGGCAGGTCTGACGACAGTCCGTCCGGCGGTGTCGGGCGGCTGTGCGGCGTCGAAGAATCGCCGGTGGAAGGCCTTCCGGAGGTGGTTCGACGCCATGCGCCCGCATCGGCACGCCCGCGCGTCGCGGCGCCGACTCACCCACTTCCTGCTGCCCGTTCTCGTCGCCCTGCTCGCGGTCACCGCGGTCGTCGCCGCCAACGCCACCAACGCGGCCCGCACCTGCGGCGGCGAACTGCCGCTCCGCGTCACGGTGACTCCCGCGCTGCACCAGGTCGTGCAGCAAGCGGCCGACGCCTTCGAGCAGGACCGGTCGGCGGCCGACGGACTCTGCATCAAGGTCGAGGTCGTCGCCGAACAGGCCGCGGACGTGGTGGCCGAGCTGCCGACCAAGCCCATCGACCCGCCCGCGCTCTGGATCCCCGACTCCTCCCTCTGGGCGACGACCGCGATCCAGAAGGACGCCGCCGTTCCCGGCGTGACGCCGAAGATCGCCCCGCATTCCTCGCTGGCCACCTCGCCGCTGGTCGTGGTCGGCGGCATGGACGAGGTCGCCAAGCTCGGCTGGTCCCAGTCCACCGTGAGCTGGCAGCGGCTGGTCGACCCGGGCGTGGCGGTGGACATCGCCGACCCGCTGACCAACACCGAAGGCATCGCCACCCTGGGGCTGGCCGAGGGCATGGCCCCTGCGCGCGACGGCGCGCCGCCGCCGGAGCTGATCGCCACCCTGCTGCGGCTGCGCGACGCCACCCAGCCCAACATCGACACCTGCTACCAGTTGATGGACAAGAACCCCAAGACCGCGCCGCTGTTCACGGCCACCGAGCAGTCGGTCATCGCGCACAACGCCGACTCCGCCGCACCACCGGCGGTCGCGCTCTACCCCAACGAAGGCTCCGTGCTGTTCGACTACCCGATCGTTCGGGTCCAGACGGCCGCGGAGCCGGCCGGCGCCGAGGCCGCGGCGGCGGCGTTCGAGAGCCGGCTGAGATCGGCCGGCACCACGAAGTCGTTGAGCGACGCGGGATTCCGCGAACCCGGCGGCCGCGCCGCCTGGGCCATGCGCGAAGGCGTCCGCATGGACACCCCGAACCGGCTGCCAGCCCCGACCACCGACCAGGTCGCCACCGTGCTGCGGGCCTGGGACGTGATCCACCTCGACGGCCGCACCCTGGCCGTGATCGACACCTCCGGCTCCATGGCCGACCCCATGCCCGACGGCCAGACCCGCGTCGAGGTCGCCCGCGACGGGGCCCTGGCCGGCATGGCGCTGATGCCCGACACCACCGCGGTCGGACTGTGGACGTTCGCCGACCAGTGGAACGAACTCGTGCCGCTCGGCCCGCTCGGCGGCCAGAGCAACGGCGCGCCGCAACGACAACTGCTGCAACAGGCCGCCACCACGCTGCCCAGCCGGGTCAAGGGCAGCACCGCCCTCTACGACGCCGCGTTGCAGGCCTACCGGGTGCTGCGCCTGGGCTACGACGCCTCCAAGGTCAACTCCGAGGTGCTGATCACCGACGGCAAGAACGAGACGCCCGGCGGCCTGGACCTGACCGGCCTGCTCGCCCAGCTGCGCACCGAGGTCGACCCCACCCGCCCGATCCAGATCATCGGCATCGGGCTCGGCCCCGACGCCGACATGGACGTGCTGCAACAACTGGCGAGCGCCACCGGCGGAAAGGCCTATCAGGCCCTGAACGGGGCCGATTTCCGAAGCGTCCTGTTCGACGCCCTCAGTCGCCGTCCCTGCACCACGCCCACCGCCAACTGCTGACGGCATTTCGGGCAAACGACGTCGCGTTGAACCGATGCCGAACCCCGTCCGTGTGCTGAAGTGGCACCACCGCCACCACACGGAAGGACCCCGGCTTGTCGATCCTCACGCGCCTTCGCCGGCAGCCCGAAGAATCCGGCGATCGCACTCCGCCGTCGACCACCCGCCGCGTCCTCGCCGTCACGGTGACCGTGCTGGCGTTCCTGCTGGTCCTGTTCGCCCTGGTGGCGCCGAACGACCTGAGCAAGCTGACACCGCTGGCGTTCGTGCGCATCCCGGTCGAGGGCCTGGTCGCCGTGGTCCTGCTGCTGCTCCTACCCACCAGCTGGCGCAAGCCGGTCGCGCTGGTCGGCGGCGGCCTGCTCGGCGTGCTCACCATTCTCAAGTTCGCCGACATGGGCTTCTACGCCTCGCTCAACCGGCCGTTCGACCCGATCTACGACTGGAGCTTCCTCGGCCCCGGCCTGGAGTTCATCCAGGGCGAGGTCGGCGACGTGCTGGGCTGGGTAGCCGCCGGGCTGGTGGTCCTGGTCGCGATCGGACTGATTGTGCTGACCGCGCTGGCCGCGACCCGGCTCAGCGGCATGGTCGCCAAGCACCGCACCGGCACGGTCCGCGGCGTCGCGCTGCTGGCCGTGGTCTGGCTGGTGCTGGCCCCGACCGGCGCGCAGCTCACTCCCGGCCAGCCTCTGGCGGCCAGCAACGCGGCCGCGCTGGCCGTCAACGACCTGCGCCAGGTCAGCGCCGATCTCAAGGACCAGCAGGAGTTCGCGCGCGAGGTGAACACCGACGCCTACGCCGGCATGGACAAGGACAAGCTGCTCAGCGGCCTGCGCGGCAAGAACGTGCTGCTGGTGTTCGTGGAGAGCTACGGCCGGTCCGCGGTGATGAACTCCAGCTTCGCGCCCGGCATCGACGCGGTGCTCGACGCCGGCACGCAAACCTTGCAGCAGGCCGGTTTCGCGGCCAAGTCCGGGTTCCTGACCTCGACCACGTTCGGCGGCGGCAGCTGGCTGGCCCACTCCACCGTGGAGTCCGGTGTGGACGTCAACAGCCAGTACCGCTACACCAACCTGATCAACGGCAACCGGCTGACGCTGGCCCGCGCGTTCAAGGACGCCGGCTGGCGGACCTTCGCCGACGACCCGGCCAACACCCGAGACTGGGAGCCCGAGGGCCAGTTCTACGGCTACGACAGCGTCTACGACTCGCGCAACGTCGGCTACAAGGGCCCGATCTTCTCCTACGCCACCATGCCCGACCAGTACACGATGAACTTCATCCGCCAGCACGAGCTGAGCAAGCCCGGGCCGGCGTTCGGCGAGATCGACCTGGTGTCCAGCCACGTGCCGTGGACGCCCTCGCCGCAGCTGGTGGACTGGGACTCGATGGGCGACGGCTCGATGTTCGGGCCGCAGGCCGCCGCGGTCGGCAAGCAGGTCAAGGACATCTGGCCGGACCAGGCCAAGGTGCAGCAGGCCTACGGCGAGACCATCCAGTACTCCCTGAACACCCTGGTTCAGTTCCTCCAGCGCTACGGGGACGAGAACACGGTCATGGTGTTCCTCGGCGACCACCAGCCCGGGACCCTGGTCAGCGGCGCCAACGCCGACCACGACGTGCCGATCAGCATCGTGGCCAAGGACCCGTCGGTGCTGGCCCGGGTGTCGGGCTGGGGCTGGACCGACGGCCTCAAGCCCAGCCCGCACGCCCCGGTGTGGCCGATGAGCGCCTTCCGCGACAGGTTCATGGCCGCGTTCGGCGACCAGGTCGCCAAGTGACCGTCAGCGCCGCCACTGGCCGGCCAGGCTGCCGCCGCCGTCGACCCGGATGACCTGGCCGGTGGTGTAGCCGCCGTCCTCGGACAGCAGCAGGGCGATCGCCGCCGCGATCTGCTCCGGCCGGCCGATGCGGCCGGCCGGGATGCTGGCGAAGAACCGGGTCTCCTGCGGCGAGCCGACGGGGGTGTTCTGCCGGAACAGCTCCGTCTCGGTCGGGCCCGGCGCCACCGAGTTCACGGTGATGCCGGTGCCGGCCAGCTCGCCGGCCCAGACCCGGGTCAGCGCATCCATGGCCGCCTTGGCGGCGGCGTAGGAGCTGCGGCTGGGCGTGCCCAGCGTGACCAGGCTGGTGATGTTGACGATGCGCCCCCAGCCGGCCGCCTTCATCGCCGGCAGCATCGCCTGCGTCACCTGCACGGCCACGCGCACGTTGCCGTCCAGCGTCCAGGCCAGGTCGTCCAGGTCGATCTCGCCGAGCGGGGCCATCCGGGCGAAGCCGACGTTGTTGACCACGCCGTCCACGTCGCCGATCTTGCCCAGCACGTCGGCGGTCGCGGCCCGGTCCAGCACGTCGACCTCGTGGAACTCGCCGGGAAAGTCCGCAGGCGCGGTCCGGGCCAGGCCGACCGGCCGGTCCCCGGCGTCCGCGACCCGCTGGGCCAGCGCCCGGCCGATGCCCCTGCTGGCCCCGGTGATCAGAAATCGCCTCGTCATGGCCATAACGCTACTGTTCTGGTCGACGGCCGTACAATTACTTTCCTGGTATGCGGCCATAACCGATCGGGTATGGAGGCGGCGATGACCCTGGCCCAGCTCCGGGTGCTGCTGGCGGTCGTGGAGCACGGCGGATTCACCGCCGCCGCGGACCGCGTCGGCATGTCCCAGCCCGCGGTCAGCCGCTCGGTGTCGGCGCTGGAATCCGAGCTCGGCGCGCCGCTGCTGGCCCGCGGCCGGGACGGCGTGACCCCGACCGACGCCGGCGAGGTCGTCCTCCGGCACGCCCGGGAAGTGTTGCGGCACTTCGACTTGATGCGCACCGAGGTCGCCGCCCTGGCCGGCGAGGTCACCGGCACGCTGCGGCTGGCCAGCCTGCCCAGCGCCACCGGCACCCTGATCGCCTCGCAGCTGCGCCTGTTCCGCAAACGCCATCCCCGCGTCGCCGTGCGGCTGTTGGAGGGCAGCGACCACGAGGTGCGGGACTGGCTCGACCAGGGCGTGGTCGACGCCGGCGTGGTCACCCTGCCGGCCCCCGGGCTGCGGACCGCGCCGCTGGACACCCACGAGATGGTCGCCCTCGTGCCGTCCGACCATCGCCTCGCCGGCGCGGAAACCGTGACGTACGAAGAGCTTTCTCGCGAGCCGTTCATCCGCTCCACCGGCGGCTGCGCCCGGGTGTTCACCGAGGTCGCCTCGGCCGTCGGCGTCCGGCTCGACATCGCCTTCGAGGCCCGGGAGCCGGCCGCCGTGGTCGAGATGGTCGGGGCCGGGCTCGGTGTCAGCATCCTGCCCACCGTCGGGCTGCCCGAGGATCTCCGCGACGTCGTCACCCGCCCCCTGTCGCCGCCCACCGTGCGCGAGCTCGCCGTGGCCGTCAGCGCCAGCGCCTCGCCCGCCGCCCGCGCCCTTTTGGAGCAGATCGCCGGCGGGTGAATCCCAGTACGGTGATCGAATGCGCGCCTTTCGGCTCACCGAGTGGGGCAAGCCGCCGCAGGTCGTCGACGTGCCCGTACCCGAGCCCGCGCCCGGGCAGGCGCTCGTGCGGGTCGCCGGCTGCGGGCTGTGCCACAGCGATATCACCCTGCCCCAACTGCCGGCCGCCGTGGGGGAGCGGCTCGGCTGGCAGGTCCCCTTCACCCTCGGGCACGAGGTCGCCGGCTGGATCGTCGGCGACGGCGTTCCCGGCTTCGCCGACGGCGATCCCGTCGCCCTCGTCTCGCCCACCTCGTGCGGCCAGTGCTGGCACTGCCAGCGGGGCCTCGACTCCTCATGCCCCAACGGCCGCGCCGGCCGTGGCTACGGCCGCGACGGCGGGCTCGCCGAGTACGTGCTCGTCTCCTCCGCTCGCTCCCTCATCCCGCTCGGCTCCCTCGACCCCGTCACCTCCGGACCCCTCACCGACGCCGGCGCCACCTCGTACCACGCCGTCCGCCGCATCCTGCCCCGCCTGCACCCCGGCGGCCTCGCCGTCGTCATCGGCGTCGGCGGCCTCGGCTCCTTCGCCGTCCAGTTCCTGCGGCTTCTGACCGCCAGCCGCATCCTCGCCGTCGACACCAACCCCGCCCGCCTCTCCGCCGCCACCTCCCTCGGCGCCGACGACGCAGCGTCTTCGTTGAGCGGCCGCCTCGGCGCCGACGCCGTCCTCGACTTCGTCGGCACCGACGACACCATCGCCGCCGGCCTGCGCGCCCTGCGCCCCGGCGGCTCCTACGGCCTCATCGGCGCCGCCGGCGGCCGCCTCGACGCCCCCTGGCTCGGCTCCCTCCCCGCCGACGGCGAGGTCTTCACCTTCCAGGGCTCCTCCCGCACCGACCTCCAGGACGTCATCGCCCTCGCCACCACCGCCGGCCTCCGCAACCCCGTCCAGCGCTTCCCCTTCGCCGACGTCGAGCTCGCCTACTCCCGCCTCGCCGCCAACACCCTCGACAGCCCCCGAGCGCTGATCGAGTTGTGACCGAATTCGCGACCCACCCACTCGGGTCAGTGACTGGAGCCACGGACTCGCCTACGGTCTGACGCGATGACCGATCTGGAGATTCACCCCGTGCGGTCCGACGAAGCACCCGCACTTGTCACGGCGGGTTGCCAGGCCGGATACATCGAAGACCGACTGGCACTGCACGCCGCCGGCCACGGCGTGCTGCTCGCCGCCTGGCTGGACGGCAGTCCCGCCGGCAGCGTCTACCTGTGGCTGGCCCCCGCCGAGGAGCCTGAAATCCGTGAATTCCGGCCCGGCACGCCGCTGATAACCCATCTTGAGGTATTCGAGAATGCCCGCAACAGAGGCATCGGCACGCGGCTGATGGCGGTTGCGGAGTCTGAACTCCGTGCGCGGGGCTTTAGGCAAGTCGCACTGGCCGTGGAACTGTCCAACACGCGAGCCCTTGACTTGTACGAACGCCTCGGGTATCGCGATTGGGGATGCGATTTCGTGGTATGCGCTCGTCGTGACTGGAACGAGGACGGCACCTTCGTCGACACGCCGGAGAAGTGCTACGTGCTTACGAAATCCCTAGCAAAGGCTCCGTGTGACTGACGCCCCCTGGGCATATCGGCCTGCCGCTTCCAGGCCGAGATGATGTAGCATCTCCCCGACGGTTGGCCACTTCCGGTGTCCGAACCGGTATTCCTGGTCCTTCAGGTAGGCGCTCCATCGTGTCCGGTCCTTGTGCCATGCCTGTAGGTACTCCACGAACAGTCCTGGGTCGATCCTTTGACAGCGCCCCCTGGCTGCCATCAGCGCCGCGACCATCCGTGCGCGGGAATTCTCGTCCATCCGTTGCGCGAGGGCGCGGGCGAGCACCTCGTTGATGAATCGCAGTCGCATGTCCAGATACCTTCGCCAGTAGTCGATGTCGGCATCGCGGACGCGTTTTCCGTGATCCAGCAACCAGAAGACACCCTCGGCGAGGCAGTCGCCCAACTCCTCTGACCGGGCTCGGCGGGCATCGGCGAAGGGATCGTACGGCTTTTGTAAGGCAACACCCCTGGTCTTCGCCGTCGGTGCGAGCCGGCTGCGCTCGAGGACGAAGAACCAATCCTCATTGTAGATCTCCGGGAAGAAGGAAACTGACGTCCCGTTCACGGCGAGCGCACCACCACCGATGAACGAATCCTGGCGACCGCCGGTCTCGCGGTGGGCGTGACACACCACGGAGTTGTCCGGATAACCATCGATGGTCAGGCCGACGGCGTCGAAGTCGTGCAGCAGCCGTACAGCATCGACCAGGTCCTGTGGCTCCCGGATGTCGATGTCGTCGTCCAGGAACACGATGTGCTTCCACCGCATCAGCCGGGCGATGAGCAGGCCGAGATTGCGCTTGAAACTGGTGTCGGTGCGCTGTTCCCAGATCGTGTCGGCGAGTAGTGCGCTGGTTTCGAAGGCTGACAGCAGGCCCGACGGCACCGACGCCATGTCAACGGCGACCGCCTCGACGCCGCTCTCCTTCGCCAACTTCGTGACCTGGCCTGGATGGGAATGCTTGCTGCACAGGGCGACCAGCGTGCAGTCCAGTTTGCCCGCGAGTTCGATGGCTCGGCGCAGATACGGCGCCGACCGCGCGGTGGGCACGATGATCGCGTCGACCGAGCAGAGCCCGATAGGCCTTGCGTCGACAACCGTCATCAGGGCGTTGTGATCGCCGTGGTGAACATCGATGCGAGCCATGCCCGGGTATACCTTGGCGCTGTCCGCTGTGGTCAATGTGCTCCCTCCGGCCGCTGGTGGAGGCGCATCTCAGGTTTGGTCCAGTCCGGGGTCAGCGTGTGCCCACGAATGACCCGGACTCTCGTCACCAGGCTGAAGACGCCTTCCTCGTCGAAATTAGCGCGCACGTATTCGTCATTACGGTCCCGGAACCTGGCATCGGTCAACGCGCGGACCACCCCGTAGGTTCCCCGCCCGAACATGCCGTTGCATATCGTGAGAGTGCGTTCGTCGTTGTACGGGTTGGGCAGGCGGTAGAAGTGCGCCACGTCCTCGACGAGCGTGTTGCCCCGCAGCACAGGCCGGAACGACTGCCTGTCAGGGCCGTCCGTGACCTCGAATCCGCCGGGGTCGTCGGTGTCCACCCTGGTTATCTGCCGCACAGGAGGTGTCACGTGCCGCAGCACGTCCTGGGTCAGAGTGTTCCAGTCGACGCCACCGAGCAGTATCAGATGTTTCGTGTAGTCGTCCTCGGTGAGTTTGTCCGAGGTCGTGAACGTCACCCAGCTTTGGGGATTCATCATCCTCAGGTGGCCAAACAGTTCAATGAGCGCATCTGGGTCCGCGTAGGTGTACAGATCGATGTAATCTGCATCTCTGATGTCCGTGAAGGATCCAAGCCGGCTCGCATACTTGTCCGGCAGTGGTGCGCAGACGATGAGGACATCCTGATTCGCGCCGAAATGCCACAAGCTGTCCGAGGCGCCCGACGGGTGAGGCGTCGCGCCAGGCTGGCCGACGGCCAATGCCCGCAGCCGGCTCAGCTCCGCCAGCAGATCCTCGTACCGAGTGAGCTCGGCCCCGGTGAGCTCCTCGGTTCGCAGCAGCTGAGGGTGGCCGTTGCCCATCGACCGCTCGGTCGCGAAGAACCGGGCGTACGCCTCCAGTCGGGCCACCGGGGGAGTCTTGGGGTTGGTGCTGCTTTCCCACGAGGAGATGAGCGGCACGCTGGTGGACCGCTCAGCGCTGAAGGCGCCGGCAAGTTGGCTCTGGGTCACGACCCGCTCCGGCCAGGTCTCCTCCCGCAACGCCTTCAGGCGTGCGGGGAGAGTGACATCCGGGGCAGTGTGTGGGTGCACGGTGGTCGACCCTTCAGTGAACTTCACCGTACCTGCTGAACTTGGCGCCGTACACCGCGAACGAGGTGGAGGGCTGGTGCTCCGCAGGTCCCGGCCTCGATTCGACCTGCTGACCTGGGCATGCGGTCGCGACCTCAGTCAGCTACAGCTGAACTTCATGTTCCTGCGATGAAATCAAGCGGGCCTTTAGGTGTTGCCAGGCCTGATTATTTTAATGCCAGTGAAGTTTGACCGGGTTTAGCTTGTCGACTCCTTATTTAGAGTTCCGACTCGAATGTTACGTGAAGTGCTGGCGTTATGCGATTGTCATTTTGTCTACGCCCGCGCCGGGTGTGATTACCTGTATGGCGTACGGCGACCGTTGATCGGTGTCGCTAATCTTGGGGTGCAGAGATTGGGAGGGCGCCATGGTTGACGACTCCGATGTTCCCGGCGAAGCCCCAATGATCGTCAACTCCATGATCGGGTTGGCGGACTCCGTGGTCCAGGCGGGAACGATCATGGGTGGCCTGCACATCCACAACCACTTCGCGTCGGTGCCGGTGCCGCGTGAACTGCCCGCGGACGTCAATTCATTCGTTGGCCGGGGCGATGAGCTCGGTGAGCTGGACGAATTGCTGGCGGCAGCGGAGGGTGTCCATTACCGTTCACCGGCGGTCGTCGCCGTGGTTTCCGGGACGGCGGGTGTCGGCAAGACGGCATTGGTTTCCCACTGGGCTCATCGGCACAGTGACCGGTTTCCGGACGGACAGCTGTATGTGAACCTCCGCGGCTATGAGCCGGGCAGCCCGCTCGGTGCTGTTCACGCCCAGGCTGAACTGCTGCGCTCGCTCGGGGTGCCGGACCGGGGCCTCCCGAAGGGCATGGATGCCAGGGCGAGATGCCTCCGCAGCCTGATGGCGGGACGGCGGATGCTGGTCGTGTTGGACAACGCGAACTCGGACGAACAGGTGCGGCCACTGCTGCCGGGGGTGCCGTCCGGCCTGGTGCTGATCACCAGCCGGGACAGCCTGACCGGCCTGGTCTCCCGCGACGGGGCCCAGCGGATCGGCCTTGGTCTGCTCGCCAGGGAACAGGCGGTGAAACTGCTCAGGATGCTGGTCGGCCCCCGGGTGGACTGGGAGCCCGCGGCGGCGGACCAGCTGATCGACCACTGCGCGCGGCTGCCGTTGGCGCTGCGAATCGTGGCGGACCTGGCGGTGTCCAACCATGACGCGCCGCTGGCCGAACTGGTCGGAGAACTCGCCGACGAGCAGCACCGGCTCGACCTGTTGAACGCGGGTTCGGATCCATGGACGGCAGTGCGGACAGTCTTCTCCTGGTCATACAGAGGCCTCACCGATGTGGAGGCTCGCGTGTTCCGGCTGCTCGGCCTGCACTCGGGCCGCGCATACACCCTCACCGGTGTGGCGACGCTGGCCGACATCGAACCGATGGAGGCGGCGCGTGCACTACGGGCGCTGGTGCGGGCACATCTCATCGAAAGGGCCGGGAATCGACGATTCCGGATGCACGACCTGCTCCGGGTGTACGCCTTGGAGCTCGCGCTGGCGGCGGGCGAGCTGGCCTGAGTGCCCTCTGACTACGACGCGGCCGCGTTGTTCTCGGCGGGGAGGCCGGTCGGCGCGGTGGCGTTGGAGGCGGCGACCGAGGTCGGGTTGACGAAGGAGCTGCCGGTCGGCCCGGCCTGCACGGCCATGTGGGTGCCGCTCTTGCCGAGCATGGTCGGCCAGGAGTCGAACCAGTCGGTCCAGCCGTCGCCGGCGGTGCCGGCCAGCGGGCTGCCGGTGATGGTCACCGGGTCGCCCATCAGCTCCTCCTGGTAGTAGGTCTGGGCCGCCTCCGGCGCCATGTTGACGCAGCCGTGGCTGACGTCCTCGGAGCCCTGCTGCCCGACCGACCAGTAGGCGTCGTGCAGGTAGTCGCCGCTCCAGGTGAACCGCACCGACCACGGCACCTTCAGGTCGTAGTAGCCGGGAGCGCCGGGGGCGATGTCCGAGGGCTTCATCTCGACCGGGTTGCCCTTGTCGATGGTCAGGTAGGTGCCGTTGGGCGTGTCGTGGCCGGGCTTGCCGGTGCTGATCGCCCAGTCGTACTGCAGGGCCCCGTTCTTGTAGACCTGCATACGGTGCGTCTGCGTGCCGGCGACGACGATGAGGGAGTCGCCGATGCTGAACGTCTGCGTGAGCTCGGCGGCCCCGTAGACGCCGGGGGAGACCTGCACGCCGTTGAGGTGCCCGTCGAAGGAGACCTTGGTGTTGGCCGGCCAGTACTCCCGCGGCCGGAAGTCCAGGTGGGTGTCGTCGGCCCAGGACCACGCGCCGACCACCGGGTTGGAGCTGGTGACCTGCAGCGCCTGCTCGACGGCGGCCTTGTTCTTCACCGGCTTGTCGAAGGTCAGCATGATCGGCATGCCGACGCCGTAGGTCTCGTTCTCGCCCTCGTAGATGTGCGTGTGCACGACGCTGTTCGGGGTGAGCGTGGTGAAGCTGCTGGAGCTGGTGGTGGTCTTGCCGGCGGCGTTGGTGGCGGTGGCCGACACGGTGTACTTCTGCGACACGTTCAGCGTGCCGATGCTCGTCCACGTCTTGCCGTCGGCGCTGAGGTGGCCGTTGACGTGCTCGCCGCCGGAGATCTCCACGTCGGTGACCTTGCCGCCGTCGGCCTTGACGGTGATCGGCGTGTCCGGGGTGACGGCCTGGCCGTTGGCCGCCGGCGTGATGTCCAGTTTGGCCGGGGCGGGCGGCGGCGAGGTGCTGGTGGTCGGCGAGCCGACGTTGGATCCGCCGGAGCAGCCGGCGACCAGTAATCCGCTCACGGCCACCACGATCGCCGGCCACTTCTTCATCACGCCACGCCCTCCCGAGAACACCGCCACCGTTCGATCATGCCGCGCCGGGGCGCGGATCGCACGGTCCTTCTGTGCTTCGGACGCTGACCGGGCCGGACGGGTTGCTCGTCCGGCCCGGTCGGTGGTCATCGCCAGGTGAAGGTGGCGACGGCCTTGGCCGGCAGCGTGTAGCCGAACGACCGGCCGTGCACGGAAACGGTGAAGCCACGGGCGTTCGCGGCGTCGGCGTTGAGCACGATCAGCGCGGTGGATCCATCCGGGTTGCGGAAGGCCACGTCCTCGATGTTGCCCGGCCCGAACGTGTTCGAGTCGATCCGCACCGCCCCCGGCTTGACGAACTTGCTGGCCTGGCCCAGCACGTAGTACTCGGCGTTGTAGGAGACCGAACCCGTGGTGTTGTCCACGGTCACCGCGCCGGTGCAGGTGGTGCAGTGCATGGTCGGGCCGCCGTTCGGGTCGAGCGCGACGTTCCACGTCACCACCGACTTGGCCCAGTTCCGGGTGCCGCCGATGATCAGGTGCTCGGTCTGCCAGTCCAGCGAGTCGGCGAACGTGTTCGCGTGGTCGGCCGACTGCGAGCCCGAGCATTCCGTGAAGTAGGCGTCCTTGTTCGGGAACGCGTCGTGCACGGTGGACTGGGCGTCGGGATTGCCGCCGTAGCAGTGCCAGGCCACGCCGGCGGTGTACTTCGCGGCCTTCGCGTCGCCCAGCACCGCCGACGGATAGGTCGTGTCGTCCCAGTTGTGGTCGTACGCGAGGATTCTCGTGCGCAGCCCCGCCGCCCGCAGCGCCGGGCCGAGGTAGTCGCCGATGAACCGCGCCTGGTCCGCGGCCGTCATCGTCGCGCCCGGGTAGTCGGCGGGGGAGTACTCCGGCTCGTTCTGCGGCGACAGCAGCGACACCGGCACACCGGCCTTTCCGTACGCCTGCACGAACTTCACCAGGTAGTCGGCGTAGGCCCGAAAGGTCTGGTCGTCGGTCTTCACCGAGCCGCCGATCATCGAGCCGGTGGTCTTCATCCAGTCCGGCGCGCTCCACGGCGTCGCCATCACCGTGGTCTTCGGGTTGAGCCGCAACGCCTCTCGCAGGATCGGCAGGATGTAGTCCCGGTCGTGCGCCACCGAGAACCGCGTCAGCTCCGGATCCGCCGCCCCGCTGTCATAGCTGAACAGCGACCGCGAGAAGTCCGACGCCCCGATCGGCTGCCGCAGGAAGCTCAGCCCGATCCCCTTGCGCGGGTCGAACAGCTTGGCCATCACCGCGTCCCGCTGCGGCGAGTTCGCCACCAGCCACGCCGACGAGTCCGTGAACGACGCCCCGAACCCCGTTATGGACTGGTATCTCTTGCTGTCGTCGATGCTGATCGTCGGCGCGCTCGTGGTGCCGCGCCCGAAAACCGTTCCCGGCAACGGCGTCAGCAGCTTGCTCTGATCCGCCGTGGTCGCCCACACCGACACGCCCGTTCCCCAGGCGCCCTCGATGCTCGCCGCGCCGTCGGCACTCCCTGCGCCTGCCGTGCCCACCACCAGCATCGCGGCCACCACGGCCGCCATCCTGCTCCGGGACGCCATCGGCCCTCCTAGGATTGTTGAAACAAAATGGAACAAATCTGGAACAATCGCCGGCGGCGACAGCAAAGCAGCCCCTCCTCGGCACTGTCAACGGCCCGCGAATCCAGTCCCGCTCGAAACGTCGGTGGCCAGGGCGGCGGAGACGGGCGCGGGAGAGCGCTCTCCCAGTTACACTGGCCGAATGAAACAATGGGCTGTAACAAATGCCTAGGCAGGCCGGGGGGCGGGCCACGGTGCGGGACATCGCGGCCGACGCGGGCGTGTCGATCGCGACGGTGTCGCGGGTGCTCAACGACAGTGACGACGTGGCGCCGGGCACCCGGGACCTGGTGCTGGCGGCGATCGAGCGGCTGGGCGGGCTGGCCCCGGTGCCCAGGGCCCGGCGCAGCCGGATCGCCGAGGGCGCGGTGTACGTGCACTGCCCGTACGTGCTGGCCGACTACTTCGGACTGATCGTCTCCTCCATCGCGGAAACCCTCGACCTGCACGGCCGCCGGCTCATGTTGAACGCGGGGGAGGCGGTGCAGGGCAAGTCGGTGCTGCCCGGCCTGCCCCTGATGAGCGGTGTGGCCGGCGCGATCATGCTGCTGCCGCCGGAGCCGAGCGAGCAGCTCGTGACCCTGCGCAGCGCCGGATTCCCCTTCGTGGTGGTGGATCCCCGCACCGCGCTGCCCCGCGACATCGCCGCCGTCTCGGCGGCCCACTTCACCGGGGCCCGCCGCCTCACCCAACACCTCGTCGAACTGGGCCACCGCCGCATCGGGGTCATCGGCGGCCCCCGCAACTGGCTCGCCGCCGACGGCCGCCGCGCCGGCCACGCGGCCGCGCTGTCGGAGGTCGGCGTGCTGGCTTCGCCCGAACTCGTCCGCAGCGCCGAACCGACCGCCGACAACGGATTCCGGCTGGCGAACGAACTGCTGGCCCTGCCCGATCGGCCCACCGCCCTGCTCGGCTTCAACGACAAGATGGCGGTCGGCGCGATGGCCGCCGTGGCCCGGCTGGGCCTGCGTGTGCCCGAGGACATCTCCATCGCCGGCTTCGACGACATCGACCTGTCCCGCGCCACCAGCCCGCTGCTGACTACGGTTCGCCAGCCGCTGGAGGAGATGGGACGCATGGCCGTCACGCTGCTGGTGCGCCTGCTGGAACGCCACCAGCTGGAGGCCCTGCACGTGGAGCTGGCGACGGAGCTGATCGTCCGCGACTCCACCGGTCCGGTGTCGGCCTAGAGTCCCGTTTTCGCCCTAGGCTCCTGGGCATGTTCACGGACGCCACCGCCGCCGCGATCGCCCGGGCCCGCCAGCACGGTGTCGGGGATCTGTTGCACCGCACGGCCCGTCGCCACCCGGACAAGCTCGCCGTGATCGCGGGCGACCTGCGGATCACCTACGCCGAGTTCGACGCGGCGGTGAACCGCTGCGGGAGAGCGCTCTCCGGGCGTGGCCTGGGCAAGGGCGATCGGCTGGCCCTGTTGTCGCACAACTGCTGGCAGTTCGCGGTCCTGGTGTTCGCCACCGCCCGGCTCGGAGTCGTGCTGGTGCCGGTGAACTTCATGCTGGGCGCGGACGAGATCGCCTACATCCTCACCCACTCCGGCGCGACCGGAATGGTCTCGGAGAGCGCTCTCCGAGCGACGGCCGACCAGGCGTTGGCCAAGGCCGGCATCGAGGGCGGGATTCGGGGCGCGATCGGGCCGGCGCAGGAAGGCTGGGAGGACGTCGACGCCTGGTGGCGCGAGGGCGACGACAGTCCGATCGACACGGTGGTGGCCGACGACGACCCGCTGCGCCTGATGTACACGTCCGGCACCGAGTCCCGGCCCAAGGGCGTGCTGCTGTCGAGCCGTTCGCTGATCGCGCAGTACGTCTCGTGCATCGTCGACGGCGGCATGACCGCGGACGACGTGGAGCTGCACTCGCTGCCGATGTACCACTGCGCGCAGCTGGACTGCTTCTTCTCGGTGGACGTCTACCTCGGAGCCACCTCGATCATCCTGCCCGGCCCGGACCCGGCGGCCATCCTGGCCACGATCCAGCGCGAGCAGGTCACCAAGCTGTTCTGCCCACCGACGGTGTGGATCTCGCTGCTGCGCCACCCGGATTTCGACCGGACCGACCTGTCCAGCCTGCGCAAGGGCTACTACGGCGCGTCCCCGATGCCGATCGAGGTGCTGCGCGAGCTCCAGCGCCGGCTGCCGGACGTGCGACTGTGGAACTTCTACGGGCAGACGGAAATGGCTCCCGTGGCCACCATCCTCGGACCGGACGAGCAGCTCACCCGCCTCGGCAGCGCCGGCCGCGCCTGCCTCAACGTGGAAACGACCCTGGTCGACGGCTTCGGCGAGCCGGTCCCGCCCGGCCAGGTCGGCGAGATCGTCCACCGCAGCCCCCATGCCGCGCTCGGCTACCACCGCGACGAGGAGAAGACCGCCGAGGCCTTCGCCGGCGGCTGGTTCCACTCCGGCGACCTCGGCGTCATGACCTCCGACGGCTATCTGTCCGTTGTGGACCGTAAGAAGGACATGATCAAGACCGGCGGCGAGAACGTCGCCAGCCGCGAGGTCGAGGAGGCCGTCTACGAACTCGACGGCGTAGCGGAGGTCGCCGTCTTCGGCATCAGCCACCCGCACTGGATCGAGGCCGTCACCGCCGTCGTCGTGCCCCGTGCCGGCTCCGCCCTCACCGCCGAGGACGTGCACACCCACGTCAAGGCCCGCCTCGCCGGCTACAAACGCCCCAAGTTCGTCGTGCTCGCCGACGCCCTGCCCAAGAACCCCAGCGGCAAGATCCTCAAGCGCGACCTGCGGGCCGCCTACGCCCACCTGGCCACCGAGGACTGAGCTACTGGCCGATGAAGCGGCCGTTGCCGAGGGGCCAGCGGGTGGACCAGGACAGGATGTCCTCGTCGGGCACGCCGGCGGTCCACAGGACGGCCTGTCGGATCAGTTGGCGGAACCACGGGTTGCCCCAGGCGCGCGGGTCGTGGCCGAGGGCGGTGTAGCAGACGCGGCCCTGGCCGTGGGGGCGGGCGTAGGCGATGGGCTGGGGGCCGTCGGGGGTGTCGCGGGAGGCGAGCACGTCGATGTCGGGGGCGCAGTCGATGAGGTAGTACTCGTCGTCGATGGCGAAGTCGCCGAGGTGTCGGGTGACGGGGTGGTCGGCGGTGACGTGGACGTCGAAGCGGCCCTCGGAGCCGGCGTTGCCGTGGGAGAGGTAGCGCGAGCCGACCAGGTCGATACCGGGGCGGTCGGCCTCGACGCCGCCGGGGCCGAAGCCGAACAGGTTGCTGGCGTGGATGGCGACCAGGCCCTTGCCGGCCGCGACGAGATCGGAGAGCGCTCTCTGCTCGGCGGGGTCGAACCGGGGGCCGGACAGGTAGAGCACGTAGACGTCGGCCTCGGCGGTGGCGGGCATGGGATCGGCGAAGCGGTGCACGCCGACACCCCGCGCGGCCGGGAGCCCGGCCTCGGTGACGATCTCCTGTAGCGCCAGGGCGGCGCCGATCAGGTCGTGGTGCAGATCGGTCCCGTCGACCAGCACCAGCGTGGACGGAACGGCGCGCAGCTTCACAGTGAGCGACCCTACTGGCACTACCCACCGTCGACAATACAAAGGCCAGTCCAGAGCCATACCAGTTGAACCAGAGGGAACCGTGGGCTACCGTCGGTGTGGTGCCGACCACGATCCTGACCAGTCACCTCGGCTACGACTCCGCCGGCAGCAAGAAGGCCGTGCTGCTGCACACCGAACCCACCGAGATTCGCACGGCAGCGGTGGTGGGCGCGGACGGCACGCGGCTGGAGCTGACGCCGGGTCCCGCGGTGACGGTGGACCGCTGGTCGGTCGGCGCCTTCCGCCGTCTCGACTTCAGCAGTGTCCGCGAGCCGGGCAGGTACCAGGTGGAGATCGAGACGGCGGAAGGCGTGCAGCGCGGCGAGCCGTTCACCATCGCCGACAAGGCCATCCCGGCCACGGCGATGTCCGACTGTGTCAACTACTTCCGCGCGGTGCGCTCCACCGGCGAGATCGACCGCAAGGACCGGGCGGCCCGGTTCTACGGCGACGACTCGGGCCGCACGGTCGACGCCCGCGGCGGCTGGCTGGACGCCTCCGGCGACTTCAGCAAGTTCCTCAGCCACCTCACCTACACCCGGATGATGAGCCCGCAGCAGATCCCGTTGTGCGCCTGGGCTTTCTTCGCCGCCCGGGACAACCTGCGGGCCAACGACGAGACGCTGGCCGGCGCGCTCGGGGCCAAGCTGCGGGACGAGGGCCTGCACGGCGCGGACTTCCTGGTCCGCTTCCAGTCGCCCGAGGGCTACTTCTACACCGGCATCTTCGACGCGCTGACCAAGAACCTCGACGAGCGCGTGATCAACGCGCCGCTCCAGGACAGCGTGCGCACCCAGCGCTGGCAGGCGGCCTACCGGCACGGCGGCGGCCTCGCGATCGCCGCGCTGGCCCGGGCCTCCATGGCCGAGGTCAGCGGCGACTTCACGCAGGCCGAGTACCTGCGCGCGGCCCGCCGCGGCTTCGACCACCTGGAGGAGCACAACACCGAGTACAGCTTCGACGGCACCGAGAGCGTCATCGACGACTACTGCGCGCTGCTGGCCGCCACCGAGCTCGTCGGCGCCGGCGAAAGCGTTGTCGTGCATGCGGAATCCCGGGCCCGGTCGCTGATCGGCCGCTACACCGACGGCCCCGGCTTCGGCTATCTCGTCGGCGACGTCGAGGGCCGGCCGTTCTTCCACGCCGCCGAACCGGGCCTGCCGGTCGTGGCGCTGCTCCGGTTCGCCGAGGTCTGCCCCGGTTCGCCGGTCGCCGCGCAGGCTCGCGCCACCGCCCTCACGCTGGCCCGCGATGCCGTGCGCCTCAACGAGGAAGTGGACAACCCGTTCGGCCTCGCCCGCCAGTACGTGCAGCCGAAGGGGGAGGAACCGCGCACCAGCTTCTTCTTCCCGCACGGCAACGAAACCGGCTACTGGTGGCAGGGCGAGAACGCCGGCATCTGCTCGGCCGCCTACGCCGCCCTGGTCACCGCCGCCCAGCCCGAGTGCGACGACCGACTGAGGCAACGCCTGCACGTGCTGGCCGACGACCAGGTGCACTGGGTGCTCGGCCTCAATCCGTTCGACAGCTCGATGTTGCAGGGCCGTGGCCGCAACACGCCCGAGTACCACGCCATTTTCAAGAACGTGCCCGGCGGCATCCTCAACGGCATCACCGCCGGCTTCTCCGACGAGCACGACATCGACTTCATGCCGGCCGGCCCGGTCGCGGCCGGCAATGCCTGGCGCTGGGCGGAGCAGTGGATCCCCCACTCGGCCTGGTTCCTGCTGGCCGCCTCGATGCTGCGCTGATCAACGCTGGTCTGATCAACGCTGGTCTGATCGACGCCGTGCTGACCGATGTCGCAGTGGCCGATACCGCAGTGATTGGCGCTGTGGTGACTGATGCTGTGGTGATTGACGCAGGGCTGGTCGGTGCTGTGGTGAGCGGTGGCGCGTTGACCGGCGGTGGGCGATCAGCGCTGGGGTGACAGCCGCCGCAGCGCCAGCACGACGCCGCCGGCCACCGGCGGCACCTCCAGCAGCCGCAAGGTGAGCGAGGGGTAGAAGTCGGCCAGCTTGGCCCGCAGTCCCTCGGCCAGACGAGGCTGCTGGACGATGACGCTGCCGGCGGCGACCACCGTGTCGCCGACCGCGCCGCGGGTTTTCAGTTGGCACACCAGGAGTTTCAGGCCGCGGGCGGCCTCGTCGACCACACGCTGGGCCAAACCCGAACCGGAGTCGGCCGCCTCGAACACGGCCACCGCCGCCGGCCCCCAGTTCTCGGGCGTGGGAAAGTCGTTGACCGCACGGGCCAAGCTCGGCGCGTCGGGCACCGCGTAGTGGCGCAGCAGCGCCCGCAGCAGGCCGTCATCCGGCCGCCGGTCGTCGTACGCCGCGAGCGCGGCCTTCGTCGCCTCACGGGCAATCGCCGGCGCGCTCGCCTCGTCCCCGAGCACCCAGCCCCAGCCGCCCGCGAACAACACCGTGCCGTCCGCGTCCGCCCCGACCGCGATCGACCCCGTGCCGGCGATCACGCCGATGCCGTCGGCCAATCCCGCCGCCGGCACCAACAGCGCGGCGTCGTTGACCACGGTGGCGTGCACCCCCAGGGCCGCCACCGCCTCGGCCAGCTCATGGCAGTGCTCCTGGGTATCGCATCCTTGCGCCCCAATGCCGGCGGCCACGATCTCGTCCTTCGCCGACACCGCCAGCGAGATCAGCGACCGCAGCCACCGCGCCGCCGCCGGCGCCGGCGACGCCGACCACCCGTCGGCCGGCCACTGGTGGTCGCTGACCACCTCGCCGTCCAGCGTCGCCACCCGAACCGCGACCTTGGTGCCCCCGACGTCGACCCCGACCACGACTCTCATAGCCCCGGCACCTTGATGTCGTTGTTGTGGAAGACGAACTCCTCGATCGCCACCCCGCGCACCGCGGCCACGGCCTCGACCAGGATCTGCACGGCGACGATCTGCGCGATGGCCGCCTGGGACGGCGGCAGCTCGGGCAGGCGAACGAGGTGGACGAGGGGACCGGCGTCGAAGTCCTCGGCCGTGACCAGGATGGCGGGATGGCCGGCGCCGGCGAGGGTTTCGGCGATGCCGAACTCACGGTCCCCGCCGAACAGGACGTGCACGCCGCCCCCCGCTGACTCCATGGCCCCGTGCAGGTATTGCCGAGTGCTCATGCCGGTGGACGGAATCCGCGCCACCTCACGGAACAGCAGGGCCCCGGCCTCGGCGGAGCCGACGAACGGCCCGGCGCCGACGAAGTCGGCGGAGGTGGCGGCGGCGAAAAGCGGGGCCAGGGAACGGATCCGTGGCCCGAGCTCCCGGTCGACGGCGGCGACCACCTCGCCGATCCGCGACCAGCCCTCGTCGATGCGGCCGCCGTGCCAGGCGTCGGCGATCAGGCCGAGCGCGGCGACGGTGGCGGTGAAGCCGATGGTGGAGGCGTAGCTGTCGGCGATGTTGCCCAGGTCGACCAGGCCCGACGCGAGGTCGGCGATCGGCGAGGGCACCACGTTGACCACGGCATACCGCTTCGAGACCGGAATGGTCTCCAGCACGGCCAGCGTCTCCGCGCTGCGGCCGCTCTGCGACACGCCGAACACCGGATGGCTGCTCGGCGGGAACGGCAGCGGGTGGTCGCCCGCTCCCAGCCGCCACGAGTGGATGCCGCGCTCGCGCAGCGTCCACACCGGCGCGCAGGCCGCGGCCAGACTCGCGCCGATACCGACAAAAACCGGCCCAGGACCGGAAAGACGACCCCCAACGGCCAGCTCGGTCACCGAGCCGGCCAGACGGTCGACCGCCGCCGCGAGGTCCGCCGCCTGGGTGGCGCGGGCCCGCGTGTAGGCGATGTAGCCGTCGATCATGTTTGCTCCCCAGCGTTTCTGGTGAAGGACGTGCGCAGCCGGTAGCGGTCGCCCGCGTACCGGATGGTGGACGACAGCAGCGGGCGGCCGGCCCGGTCGCGAACCACTTGGCGCATCTGGAGAATGGGCGTGGCCTCCGGGACGCCCAGGTGCTCGGCGACGGCGGCGGTGGCCGGCCGGGCCTCGATCGTGGTGTCGGCCTGCGCCAGTTGGAAACCGCGGTCGGTGACGATCTCGTAGAGCGAGGCGGTGGTGAAGTCGACGAGTTCGAAGCCGTCGGCGACGTCGGCCGGCAGCAGGGACTCGTCGACGGCGATCGGCACGCCGTCCAGCCGGCGCACCCGTTCGAGGTGGAACAACGGCGTGCCCGGGGCGATCTGGAACATCTCGGCCTCGTCGAAGGTGGCCGGCGCGGCGGCCCCGCGCAGCACCTCGGACGTCGGCGCGAGGCCCATCCGCCGGGCCGTCTCGGAGAACGACTCCAGCGTGTTGGGCCAGTCGCCGCGCGGCGCCGAGGGCGCGGTGACGTACCAGCCCCGGCCGTGGGCCGAGCGCAGCACGCCTTCCTCGACCAGCGCGGACAGGGCCTTGCGCAAGGTGACCCGGGAGATCGACAGCTGCTGGCACAGGTCCCGCTCCGGCGGCAGCCGCGCGCCGGGACGCAGCTCGCCGTCGGCGATGCGGGTGCGCAGCAGCGTCGCCGCCTGCGTCCAGAGCGGCTCCGGGTAGGCGGCGGGCAGCACCGGCTGCTCGGCGGTCACGCTGGCCCCTGCATCGGCTCGTACCTCCTGTCGGCGGATGACCAGAATACCAAGTGGTATTACTTTGGTCTGGTATCGGTCTGCTCGATGAGTCGATCGAACGCCGCGTCCAGGTCCTCGTCGACCGTCCGCAGCCGGGGCTCCTTGTCGTGGTGGGCGACCAGCTCCCGGGCGCCCTCGGCGAACGACACCGCCGGCGCGAAGCCCGGCACCAGCGAGCGCAGCTTGCCGGTGTCGAAGAACATCGAGTGCCGGAAGTCGTGCTCCAGCACGTCCCGCCACCCGGGCAGCAACGCGCCGATGTCCTCGCTGGACCGGTGTCGCAGCACCGGCCGCCGAACCCCGGCCGCCGCCGCCAGCTCCAGGTGGATCTGGTCCCAGGTCAGGATGTCGCCGGAGACCAGGTTCACGCTCTCGCCGATCGCGTGGCCGTTGCCCAGCAGCGGCACGAAGGCCCGCGCGAAGTCCCGGGAGTGCATCAGCGTCCACAGCGAGGTCCCGTCGCCGTGCACCACGACCGGCCGGCCGGCGCGCATCCGCTCGATCGCCGTCCAGCCGGCCAGCACCGGCACCACGGTCCGGTCGTAGACATGCGCCGGCCGCACGATGGTCAATGGGAGAGCGCTCTCCCGATATGATTCCTCCAGGAACGCCTCGCAGGCGATCTTGCCCCGGGGATAGCCGAATACCGGCTGCCGACGCGGCGTCGACTCGGTGACCGGCAGCTGCGGCACCGGCCGGGCGAACACCGAGCAGGTGCTGATGAACACGTACTGCCCGATGCGCCCGTCGAAGACCTCGGGATGGGCACGGAGATCGTCCGGGGTGAAGCCGACCCAGTTCACCACCGCGTCGAAGTCCTCAGCGCCCAGGACCTCGCGCAGCGCGGCGGCATCCCGGACATCGGCCCGCAGGGTGCGGACCCCGGGCGGCGGCGGCCGCCGCGGTTCGGTGCGCGTCACCACGGTGACGTCCAGGCCGGACGCCACCGCCTCGTCCGCGCAGGCGGAGCCGATCATGCCGGCCCCGCCCAGGAACAGCACTTTCATCGCGCCCCCAGCGAGAGTCCGTTGCCGACCAGGTGGTCATAGCTGCGCCGCAGCGCCTCGAAGGTGTCGATGTGCAGCCGTTCCAGCTCCACGATGTGCCAGCGCAGGCCGGAGGGCACGCAGAGCGCTCTCCGCCAGTCGATCCGCCCCTCGCCGATCGGCACCATCACGTCGTTCTCGTAACTCACCGCCGGGCCGTCCTTGACGTGGATGAACCGCACGCGGTCGCCGAGCCGGGCGATGATCTCCGCCGGATCGGCGCCGCCGAGCACGGCCCAGTAGGCGTCCAGCTCGACCAGCACCCGCTCGTCCAGCAGCTCCAGCAGCAGGTCGTAGGCCTGCACGCCGTCGAAGAACTGCGAGAACTCGGCGAAGTGGTTGTGGTAGGCGATCTTCATGCCCCGGGAGGCGGCGTGCTCGGCCGCCACGTTGACCCGCTGCACGCCGCGCCTGACCGCGTCCGGCGAGTCGAACTCCTCCCGTTCCATGCTCCACACCAGCACCTCCGCGCCGAGCTCCTGGTTCTGGTCCAAAATGGACTCCGCGTCCGGGCCGGCCGGGAACGGCGCGTGCGCGCTCGTCACAGCCAGCCCGGCCGCGTCCAGCGCGTCCCGCACGCGCGCCGGTCCGAAGTGCTCGACCAGGCCGTAGGTCTCGACGCCCCGGTAGCCGATCTCGGCCAGCCGGGCGAACGTGCCGTCGAGATCGGCGCGGGCCTGGTCGAGCACGGTGTACGCCATCACGGCGATGTCGGCGGTCACGCCGGCTTCAACCTCAGCGCCACCACCACGTTCGGCACGGCGGTGAAGTACGGGTTGTCCAGGTCCGGGAAGCCGGTCACCTTCGCGGTGCTCCAGCTGCTGTAGGAACCCCAGTAGAACATCGGGATCCACGGCAGCTGCTCCACGAACACGGTCTCGATCCTGTTCAGGATCTCCTGCCGCGCCTCGTCGGTGGTGGCCAGCGGGTACTGCTTGAACAGGTCGGCGGCCTGGTCGTCGCGGAAGCGCTCGATGTTCTGGAACGCCGGCGTGGACTGGCCGATCGGGTAGTACAGGTTGGGGTTCATGGTGTCGTTGTAGAAGGAGAACGCACGCGGTGGCGAGCTCACCGGGTAGCCCATCGTGGAGTCGAAGTCCCCCTTGGCCGTGCGGGGGTTGATGTCGTCCACCGTGGTCGTGTCGATGTTCAGCTTGATGCCGATGTCCTTGAGCTGCGACACCAACACCTGCACCCGGGCGGCGATCTCGGTGTAGGAGGCCGGGAAGCTGCAGCTGAACTCGACCCGCTTGCCATCCTTGGCGTAGTAGCCGTCGCTGCCCTTGGCGTAGCCGGCCGCCTGGAGCGTCTGCTCGGCCTTGGCCTTGTCCTCCACCAGGTCCACGTTCTTGTACTGCGGGGCGACCGAGGACTGGTAGGTGGGCAGCGGCAGGCCGGTGACGCTGGTCGCCGCCTGCTCGCCGCTGGCCGCGGCCACCTGCTTGCGGTTCACGCCGAGGCTGATTGCCTTGCGCACCGCGATGTCCGACAGCGGCCAGCGCTCCAGATTGGGGATCAGGCCGTCGGTGCCGGCCCGTGGCGCCCAGAAGTGGTAGTTCTTGTTCTTGGACGTGAAGGTCTTGTCCGCGTTGGCGATGTAGGTGCCGGCCCAGTCGGCCTGGCCCTGCACCATCGCGTTGGTGATCGTCGAGTTGTCCTTGTACGGCACGAAACGAATGGCGGCGATCTGGGCCTTGGGCTGCCAGTAGTCCTCGTTGCGCACCAGCAGCAGGCTCTGCGCGGAGAACTGGCCGACCTTGAACGCGCCGGTGCCCACCGGGTTCGGGTCCTGGTAGGTGGTCGGGTCCTTGACCGACTCCCACAGGTGCTTGGCCACGATCGGCGCGGACACGATGTTCGGGAACAGCTGCTCGGACGGGTCCTTGAAGGTGAACACGACCTGGTTCGGGGCCGGCGAGCTGACCTCGTTGGCCGGCACGCCTTGCAGGTTCAGCGCCGGGAACTTGGCCAGCAGCTGGTAGCTGAACACCACGTCATCGGCCGAGAACGGCTTGCCGTCGGTCCACTTGGCCTTGTCCTGCAATGTGACCGTCAGCGTCTTGTTGTCGTCCGACCACGTCCAGGACTTGGCCAGCCACGGGATGTCCTTGCCGATGTCGACGGTGTTGACCTGCACCAGCGGCTCGTAGATGAAGCTGCCGTTGTAGGTCACGCCCAGCGCGGTGTTCTCCAGGAACGGGTTGAACACCTGGGTGAGGTTGTCGGACTGGCCGGCGACGGTGATGGTCAGGCCGTTGGCTGAGGAGGAGCCGCCGCCCGAGGAGCAGGAGGCCAGCGCGAGACCGCCCGCCGTGGCGAGCATTCCCGCCAGCAGGCTCCTTCTGGTGATCTGAAATGGTGTCGTCACTGAGCATCGGCCGTTCTATCAGAGAGTTGTGGCTGCTGCGACGGGCTCGGGATTGTCCGCGTACAGCCAGCACCGCGCGGTGTGGCCGTCGGCGAGGGGGAAGGTCGGCGGCGATTCCTGCTGGCAGCGGGCCATCGCGAACGGGCAGCGCGGATGGAACCGGCAGCCGCTCGGCGGCGAGATCAGGCTCGGCGGCTGCCCGATGTCCTTGACCCGCTTGGCATCCGTGCGCGACGGGTCCGGGGCCGAGGAGATCAGCAGCTGGGTGTAGGGATGCGCGGCCCGCTGCGTGACGGTCTCGGACGGGCCGGTCTCGACGATCTCGCCGGCGTACATCACCGCCGTGTCCGCGGCGAAGTAGCGGGCCGAGGCGATGTCGTGCGTGACGTAGAGCATGGCCACGTCCCGCTCCTCGGTCAGGCGCCGCAACAGGTTCAGGATGCCCAGCCGGATTGAGACGTCCAAACTGGACACCGGCTCGTCGGCCAGGAACACCTCCGGGCTGGCCGCGAGCGCCCGGGCAATGGACACCCGCTGGAGCTGGCCGCCGGACAGCTCGTGCGGGAACTTCTCGGTGAACTGCCGTGGTGGCGCCAGGTTCGTCTGGGTGAGCAGGTCGTCGATCACCGCCAGCTGCTCGGCCCCGCGCTTGTCCTCGTGGTGGATGGACACCGCGCGACGCAGCGTGCTGGCGATGGAGGCCACCGGATTGAAGGAGGCGAACGGGTCCTGGAGGATCAGCTGCACCTTGCTGACGTGGTCGCGGAAGGCCTTGCCGCGGGTGGCCCGCACCGCCTGGCCGTGCAGGCGGATCTCGCCGCTGGTCACCGGATAGAGCTGGGCCAGCAGTCTGGCCAAAGTGGACTTTCCCGAGCCGGATTCGCCGACCAGCGCGGTGATCCGCCCGGCGTACAGCTTGAGCGAGACGTTGTCCACGGCGTGCACCACCCGGCCGCCGCCGCGCTTGATCAGGCCACGCACCGGGAAGTGCTTGGTGACGTCGACGGCCTCCAACACCGGTGCGGTCATGCGGTCTCACCCATCCTGACGGCGTGGTTGTCGGAGTAGAGCAGGCAGGCGGCCGCGGCGGAGCCGATCTGGTACAGCGGCGGCTCCTGCTCGGCGCACGCGTCGAAGGCGACCGGGCAGCGGGGTCGGAACGCGCAGCCGCTGGGCAGCCGCCGCAGGTCCGGCGGCGAGCCGGGAATGCCGGACAGCTCCCGCTTCGGGCCGCTGAGCGTGGGGAAGGACTCCAGCAGGCCCCGGCTGTAGGGGTGCTGCGGCCGCTGGTGGAAGTCCTCGGCCGCGGCCAGCTCCACGATCTTGCCGCCGTACATCACCGCGATCGTGTCGGACATCTCGATCAGCAGCGACAGGTCGTGGGTGATGAACACGACCGAGAAGCCGAGCCGGTCCTTGAGCTCCATGATCTTGTCGATGATCTGCCGCTGGATCACCACGTCCAGCGCGGTGGTCGGCTCGTCCATGACGATGATCTCGGGGTCCAGCGCCAGCCCGACCGCGATCATCGCCCGCTGTCGCATGCCGCCGGACAGCTCATGCGGGTAGGAGCCGGCGCGGTCGGCCGCGATGCCCACGATGCCGAGCAGTTCGACCACGCGGGCGGCCCGCTCGGGGGCGGTGCTGCCGGGCCGGTGCGCCACCAGGGCGTCCTCGATCTGCTCGCCGATCCGCATGATCGGGTTGAGCGCGTGCATCGCCGACTGGAAGACGATGGACAGCTCCTCCCAGCGGAAGGCCCGCAGCTGCTCGTCGTCCATCGCCAGCACGTCCACAATGGACCCGTCGGCGTCGGTGTAGCGGATCTCTCCCTGCGCGATCTCGGCCGGCGGCCGGTGCAGGCGAGTGATGGCATAGGCCAAAGTGGACTTTCCGGAGCCCGACTCGCCGGCGATGCCGAGGACTTCTCCCCGCCTCAAGGTGAACGACACGTCGTCGACGGCGGTGACGGCGCCGTAGTTCACCTTGAGGTTGCGGACTTCGAGGATGACATCGGTGCTGTCCGCCGTGAACGGCGCGCCCGCCGGCCGTGGCGGCCGAGCCTGGGCCCGCCTGACCCGCTTGGTGCGTTTGCGGGACACCTGCGCCCGCTGCGCCTTCACCGTGGCGATGCCGGCCTGGCGCAGCCGGGGGTTGATGAACTCGTCGATACCGAAGTTGACCAGCGACAGCGCGGTGCCGATGAGCGCGATGGCCAGCCCGGCCGGCACGAACCACCACCAGGAGCCGGTCAGCAGCGCGCTGTCGGCCTGCGCCCAGTACAGGATCGTGCCCCACGACCACTGGGTGACGTCGGTCAGCCCGAGGAACGCCAGGCTGGCCTGGGTGAGGATGGCCGCGGTGACCGTGCCCAGGAAGGCCGCGGCGATCACGGCCAGCTGGTTGGGCAGGATGTCCCGCAGGATGATCTTCGACGTGCGCTCGCCGGTGGCCCGCGCCGCCTCCACGAAGTCCCGCTTGCGCAAGGAGAGCGTCTGCGCCCGCAGCACCCGGGCGCCCCAGGCCCAGCCGGTCAGGGAGATCACCAGGATGATGCCCAGCGACCCGCTGTGCGGCAGGTAGGCGGCCAGGATGATGGTCAGCGGCAGGCCCGGCAGCACCAGGAACACGTTGGCCAGCAAGGACAACAGCTCGTCGCTGGTGCCGCCCAGGTAGCCGGCGGTCACGCCGACCAGCACTGAGAGGACGGTGGTGATCACCGCCGAGCCCAGGCCGACCAGCATTGAGGCCTGCGCCCCGTAGAGCATCTGGGACAGGATGTCCTGGCCGTTCTGGGTGGTGCCCAGCCAGTGCTCGAACGACGGCGCGGCGGTGGCGGCGTCGCTGACCGCGGACGGGTCGTAGGGCGCGATCCACGGCCCGATCACCGCCAGCACAGCAAAAACCAGGGTGATGATGACGCCGGTGAGGGTCAGCGGCCGGCGCAGCGCGCGCAGCCACAGGCGGCCGGACTCCGGCTCGGCCGGCTCGGTCTCGGCGAGGACCGCGGGTTGGATGGCCATCCTCAGCTCTCCCTCGTCCTCGGGTCGAGGAACACGTAGACGACGTCCGCCAGCAGGTTGGCCACCAGCACCATGACGGTGATCAGCAGGAAGATGGCCGACATCAGCGGGTAGTCCGCGGCCTGCGCGGCCTTGAACAGCGTCGTGCCCAGGCCCGGGTAGTTGAACACCACCTCGGTGACGATCGAGCCGCCGATCACGAAGCCCAGCGACATCGCGAAACCCGACAGCGAGGGCAGCATCGCGTTGCGCGCCGCGTACTTGTACATGATCCGCCGCCGCGACAGCCCCTTGGCCTCGGCCAGCCGGACGTAGTCCTCGGACAGCGTGGTCACCATCATGTTGCGCATGCTGATCAGCCAGCCGCCGACCGAGGTGATCACGATCGTCGCCGCCGGCAGCACCGCGTAGTACAGGGCGCTGGCGATGAAGTCGCCGGTGAAGCCGATGGTGGTGTCGACCGAGTAGCCGCCGGACAGCGGGAACCAGTTCAGCGTGATGGCGAAGACCAGCACGATGATGATGGCGAACCAGAAGTACGGGATGGACGACAGGAAGGTGGTCACCGGTATCAGCGAGTCCAGCCAGGTGCCGCGTTTCCAGCCGGCCAGGATGCCCAGGCCGGTGCCGATCACGAAGCCCAGCACCGTGCACGCGGTGATCAGGCCCAGCGTCCAGTACATGCTCTGGCCCAGCACGGTGCCCACGTCGGCCGGGTAGTAGGCGTAGGAGATGCCGAAGTCGCCGGTCAGGATGCTGTGCCAGTAGTTGAGGTACTGGGTCCACAGGCTGGCGTCCGGCTGTCCGAACAGGACCCGCAGCGCCTGGATGGCCGCCGGGCTGAGCTTGCCGTGGAACTGGTTGATCAGGTGCGACGCCGGGTCGCCGGGCATGATCCGCGGGATCAGGAAGTTCAGGCTGATCGCGACCCACGCGGTGAGCAGGTAGAAGCCGAGCTTCCTGAGCACGGTGCGCATGGCTCGGCTCCCTTCACGCCCTGACGGACGACGTACCAGTTGCAGACCACGGCATACCAGAGTGGTCAGGCGGAACGCTACTGTCTAGCGGCCGAACAGAGTAGTGACGGTGCGGAAACGTGATGCGACCATCGTGGGCGGCGATCAGGGGTGCGGCAGGTCACCAATCCACCGCATACCACTTCAAACCACTCGGAGACGAGCATGAGACTCAGCCAGCTGGTCGGCCCACGCACCTCGAAGGTCGTCTCGCTGCCCGATCCCGTGCCGGCCCCGGACCAGGTGCTGGTCGAGGTGCTGGCCTGCGGGGTCTGCACCTCCGACCTGTCGGCCTGGCGACGCCACGACCCCGGGGCCGAACCCCTGCGCCTCGGCCACGAGATCGCCGGCCGGGTCGTCGCCGTCGGCGCCCACGCCACCCGCTGGGCCGTCGGCGACCTCGTCACCGGCCTCGGCGGCGAGGGATTCGCCGACCTGGCCGTCATGGACGCGAACGCGGTTCTCCCCGTCCCCACGGGCATCGAGCCCGCGCATGCCCTCGGCGAGCCCGTCGCCGTGCTGGAGGAAGCGCTTTCCCGATCGCCCGTCGCGACCGGTCTTCGGGTCGCCGTGGTCGGCCTCGGCTTCATGGGCCTCGGGCTCGTGCAGCTGGTCAACCGGCACGCCCCGGCCCGGCTGCTCGGCGTCGATCCCGACCCGGCGCGGCGTCGGAGAGCGCTCTCCCTGGGCCTCGACGAGGCTGTGGCCCCGGACGGGCTGCCGGCCGAGTACCAGGGCGACGGCCGCATGGATCTCGTGCTCGAGGCCACCGGTGTCACCCCGGGCCTGGCCACCGCCGGTTCCCTGGTCCGGCCCTTCGGCACGCTCAACGTGATCGGCTATCACCATGCCGGCGAGGCCAAGATGGACATGGACCTCTGGTACAAGGGCGTCACCGTGGTCAACGGCTTCTGCCCGGACCGCACGCGGGTCGTGGCGGCCATGGTCACCACGCTCGACCTCATTGCCCAGCGCCGATTCAGCTACGCCCCGCTGGTCACCCACCGGTACACCCTGGACCAGGTCGACGAGGCCTTCGCGTCGATGGAGGACGCCGGACCGGACTTCGTCAAGGGCGTGCTGGTGGCGTGAAGGCCGGTCAGGGATGGGCGCGGCTGAACGAGGTGCGCAGGCGGTAGCGCTCGCCGGCGTAGCGGATCGTCGACATGAACAGCGGGGACTGGTTCTGGTCGAGGGCGAGCTGGTGCATCACCAGCAGCGGCTCGCCCGGGTCGACCTCGAGGTGGCGGGCCGTGCGGTCGTCGGCCTTGGTGGCCTCGATGGTGGAGTCGGCCCGTGCCGGCTCGACGCCGGCCTCGGCCAGCGTGGCGTACAGAGAGCGCTCTCCGAAGTCGAGTTCCCCGATGCCCGGCACCAGGCCGAGGGGCACGCGGGTGAGGTCCAGCCCGATGGGCACGTCGTTGAGCAGGCGGACCCGTTCCAGCGTGTACAGCATCGTGCCGGGGGCGATGCCCAGCCGCTCGGCCTGGTCGATGGTCGCCGGGTCGACCCGGTTCTGGAGCACCTCCGACCGTGGCGTCAGGCCCATCCGCGCGGCCGTCTCGCTGAACGACTCCAGCGTGTTCGGCCATTCCTTGCGTGGTTGCGCCGCCTTGCTGACGTACCAGCCCCGGCCGCGGGACGCGCTCAGCACGCCTTCCTCGACCAGGTGGCCCAGGGCTCGGCGCAGCGTCACCCGGCTGATGCCGAGTTGCTGGCACAGCTCGCGTTCCGGGGCCAGGCGCATGCCCGGCTTCAGCACCCCGCGCTCGATCTCGCCCCGCACCAGCGCGACCGCCTGGATCCACAGCGGGTCCGGGTAGCCCGGCAGGACGGCGGACGAGTCGCTCATGCTTGGGGACCCCATGGTCGGCGGCGGAAACTGCGGGCGCTCCAGGATAGCGGCGGCTCCCGGGCCCTTCCAGCAGGCGCGCGGGTGGGCGGCGGTGGTTAGAGTCGGCCCGGTGACCATGATCTACGGCTGTATGGGGCTGGGCGGCGCCTGGGACGACACGCCGGTGACCGCGGCGGACATCGACCGGGCCGAGCGGGCGGTGCACGCGGCGGTGGAGATCGGCGTGACCTGGTTCGACCACGCCGACATCTACACCCGTGGCAAGGCCGAGCAGGTGTTCGGCGAGGTGCTGCGCCGCGACCCCGGGCTGCGCGACCGGGTGCGGCTCCAGACCAAGTGCGGGATCCGGCTGGGGGAGAGCGCTCTCCAGGCCTACTACGACCTGTCCAGGGCCGCGATCCTGGAGCGGGCCGACGCCAGCCTGGAGCGGCTCGGCGTGGACCGGGTCGACATCCTGCTGCTGCACCGGCCCGACCCCCTGATGGATCCGGCCGAGGTCGCCGACGCGTACGGCGAGCTCCACGCCGCCGGCAAGGTCGGCGCGCTGGGCGTGTCCAACATGTCCGCCGCCCAGATGTCCTTGCTGCAACGGCATCTCGACGAGCCGCTGGTCGCCAACCAGCTGGAGATGAGCCTGCACCGGCGGGACTGGCTGGAGTCCGGCGTGCTGGTCAACCACCCCGAGGGCAGCGGGCTCAGCTTCCCCGAGGGCACCGTCGAGTACTGCCGGGCCAACGACATCCGCATCCAGGCCTGGGGCTCCCTGGCCCAGGGCGTCTACAGCGGCGCCCCACGCACCGAGGCCGACAACGCCGCCTACGACCTGGTCGACGCCATGGCCAAGGAGAAGGACACCACCGCCGAGGCCATCGTGCTCGGCTGGCTGATGCGCCACCCGGCCCGGATCGAGCCGGTCATCGGCACCGCCAACCCCGACCGCATCCGCGCCTGCGCCGACGCCGAAGCCCAGGCCGCCGCCATGACCAACGTCGAGTGGTACGCGCTGTGGACCGCCGCCCGGGGAAAGCCCGTGCCGTAGCGGGCGGCGGCGTCATGATGGGGCCCTTCCTGACGTTGGACGGGAGGATCGGTCCCTTGATCTTGGGGAGGGTGACCGCCGCTCGGGGGAAGGCGAGGCCATAACGCTCCTCCCGGGCGGCCGGAGCTGGTAGCACAGGGGAGTGGACTTCGAGACGGTGCGGGGCAGGTTGCGGGCGCTGGGGCGGCCGGCGGGGTTTCGGGGTGGGGACCTGCTGTGCGTGGCCGGCGAGGACAGCGACGAGGTGCTGCTGATCGAGTCGGGTTCGGTGAAGGTGGTGCTGCCGGGCCTGAACGGAGCGGACTCGATTGTGGGCTTCTACGGCCCGGGAGCGGTGCTGGGGGAGATGGGGGTGCTGTCGGGCAGCCGGCGGTCGGCGACGATCGTGGCGCGGTCCAGCGGCCTCGCGGTGCATGTGGACGGCCCGAGGTTTCTGGCGCTGGCGAAGGAGAATCCGGAGGTGCTGAGGTTCGTCACGGACCTGCTGCGGCAGCGGCTGTCGCTGGCGGACCGGCGGCAGGAGTACCGGGCGTCGATGGACGTGCCGGCGCGGCTGGCGAGGCAGCTGCTGGATCTGGCCCACGAGCTGGGGGAGCGGGTGGGCCCGGGGTTCGTGGTGCGCGGGGTGACGCAGGCGGAGCTGGCGCAGTTGGTGACGGCGTCGCCGAAGTCGGTGGAGCACGCGGTGTCCCTGCTGCGCCAGGACGGGGTGCTGGTCACCGACCGGCGCTATTACCAGATCGTCGACGCCGATGCCTTGGAGCGCAAGCTGGCCGACCCGGGCTGGCGGCCCGGCACCCCTTAGACTCGGGCCGTTCCGCTGATGCTGACGGGAGTCCCGAATGCCCTACGTCGCCGATGGCGCGCGCTATGCCGCCATGCCCTACCGCCGCGCCGGTCGCAGCGGCCTGAAGCTGCCGGCCGTGTCCCTGGGCCTGTGGCACAACTTCGGTGACGTGAACCGGATCGACACCCAGCGGGCGGTGCTGCGCCGGGCCTTCGACCTGGGCGTCACCCACTTCGACCTGGCCAACAACTACGGCCCGCCGCCCGGCTCGGCCGAGCAGAACTTCGGCCGGCTGTTCGCCGAGGACCTCAAGCCCTACCGGGACGAGATCCTGGTGTCCACAAAGGCCGGTTACCTGATGTGGGACGGCCCGTACGGCGAGTGGGGCTCCCGCAAGCACCTGGTGTCCAGTGTGGACGCCAGCCTGCGCCGCATGGGCCTGGACCACGTGGACGTGTTCTACCACCATCGGCCGGACCCGGACACGCCGCTGGATGAGACGATGGGTGCGCTGCACTCCATTGTACAGCAAGGAAAGGCCCTCTACGTCGGCCTGTCCAACTACTCGGCCGAGCAGACCCGTGAGGCGGCGGCGGCGCTGAAGAGCCTGGGCACGCCGCTGCTGATCCACCAGCCGTCGTACTCGATGGTGAACCGCTGGGTGGAGGGCGGCCTGCTGGACGTGCTCGACGAGGTCGGCGCGGGCTCGATCGCGTTCTCCCCGCTGGCCCAGGGCCTGCTGACCGGCCGCTACCTCAACGGCATCCCGGAGGACTCGCGGGCGGCCGGCGACAGCCCGTTCCTGACCAGCGAAGGCGTTGCGGCGCAACTGGACCGGGTGCGGGCGCTGAACGAGGTGGCGCAGGGGCGCGGACAGACCCTGGCCCAGATGGCGATCGCCTGGGTGCTGCGCGGCGGGCGCGTCACCTCGGCGTTGGTCGGCGCGAGCAGCGTCCGGCAGATCGAGGACAGCGTCGGCGCGGCCGCCAACCTCGACTTCAGCGATGACGAGCTGGCGCTGATCGAGAAGCTGTTGGCCTAGCCCGGAATTGGGGCGTCTGGCCCATTCGCGGCGGCCCGGCGCCCCCTAGGCTGGCCATCATGGCGACCGTTCGGGATGTCACGCGCGAGCTGTTCCGGCACTGGGGAACCACGGTGGTCTTCGGCAATCCGGGCTCCACCGAGCTGCCCTTCCTCGCCGACTGGCCGGACGACTTCCGTTACGTGCTGGGCCTGCAGGAAGCCGCCGTGGTCTCGATGGCCGACGCCTACGCGCAGTACACCGGCAACGCGGCGGTGGTGAGCCTGCATTCGGCCGGCGGGCTGGGGCATGCGCTGGGCAGCCTGGTCACCGCCTACCACAACCGTTCGCCGCTGATCGTGATCGCCGGGCAGCAGTCCCGGCCGCTGCTGACCGGAGTGCCGTTCCTCGGCGCCGTCGACGCGGCGAACTTCCCACGCCCCTATGTGAAGTGGGCGGCCGAGCCGGCCAGCGCGGCGGAAGTCCCGGCGGCGCTGGCCCGCGCCTACCACACCGCCACGCAGCCACCGTACGGGCCGACCTACCTGTCGGTGCCGGCCGACGACTGGAATGCCGCAGCCACACCGATTCCGCTGCGTCCGCGGGTTCGCGCCGAGCACCCGCTCACCGCGGCGGCGGTCGCCGAGATCGCCGGCGCGCTGGACGCCAGCCAACGACCGGCGTTGGTGGTGGGGGCCGCGGTCGACGCCGACGGCGCGGTGGATTCCGTCATCGAGCTGGCCGAGCGCTGCCGGGCGGCGGTGTTCGCGAGTCCGATGTCGGGGCGGTGTTCCTTCCCGGAGGACCATCCGCTCTTCGCCGGCTTCCTGATCCCGTCCCGGCAGAAGGTCGCCGAGGCGCTGGCCCAACATGACCTCGTTGTCGTGCTGGGCGCGCCGGCGTTCACTTATCACGTGCACACGGAAGATCCCGGGCCCGCGCTGCCGGTGTTGTATCTCGTGCACGAGGACGAGACCACGCTGGCGTGGGCGCCGGAGGGCATCGGATTCCGTGCCACACCACGATTGGCGATCCGGCAGCTGACCGACGCCGTCGGGCGGACGCAGCGGGAGTTCCCGCGCCCGCTGGTCCGGCCGCAGCGGCCGGCCGCGTCGGAACCGATGTCCGGATCCTTTGTGATGCACACGATTTCGACGGTGTTGCCGGTGGATGCCGTGCTGGTGGAGGAGGCGCCGGGCAGCCGCAAGGACCTGCACGAGTTCCTGCCGATCCGGTCTCGCAGCGGCGGATTTCTCACGATGTCCAGCGGTGTGCTCGGATTCGGCCTGCCGGCGGCGATCGGCGTGGCGCTGGCCCAGCCCGGGCGTCCCGTGGTGGCGGTGGTCGGCGACGGGTCCAGCATGTACACGATCTCCGCTTTGTGGACCGCGGCCCAGGAACAGACTCCGGTCGTGTTCGTGATCCTCGACAACGGACAGTACGCGGCGGTGCGCGCGCATGCCGCCGGGGACGGCGTGAGCAAGTCGCCGGGCTGGAAGCTCGGCGGGCTGGACTTCGTCGCGCTGGCCACCGGAATGGGCTGCGCCGCGCGACGGGTGGAACGGCCGGAGGACCTCGAACCGGCACTGCTGGCCGCCCTCGCCGCCGATGTCCCGACGGTGCTGCACGTCAAGATCGACCCGTACTTCGAATACCCCTACTGAACCCGGCACAGCAGCCGGGCCACGTCCGATCGCAGGTGCACGAAGGCATCGCTGGCCCGGGTGGTGATCTGCTCACGGTCCCGGGGCAGGCCCACCTTGATGTCGTCCACGACGATCGCCGGCGAGGCCGACAGCACCAGCACCCGGTCGCTGAGGTAGACGCTCTCGTCGATGTCGTGTGTGACAAGCACGATCGTCATGTCGTGCTCGGCCCGCACCTGCAACAACAGGTCCTCCAGGTCGGCCCGGGTCTGGGCGTCGACCGAGGCGAACGGCTCGTCCATCAGCATCAGGGCGGGCCGGTAGGCCAGGGCACGGGCGATGGCCACGCGTTGCTGCATGCCGCCGGACAGCTGCCATGGGTACTTGTCGGCCACGTGGGAAAGTCCGACCGAGGCCAGCGCTCGTTCGACCCGTTCGCGCCGCGCCGACCTGTTCCGTTCGCGACTGTGCAGAGGAAAGCTTACATTGCCGGCAACGGTCTTCCAGGCGAGCAGCGAACGGCTGTAGTCCTGGAACACCACGGCGAGTTCGGCCGGCACGGAGTCGACGGCCTGGCCGCGCAGCCACACCGATCCCGAGGACGGGCGCTGCAGTCCGGCCATGCACCGCAACAGGGTCGACTTCCCGCAGCCGGACGGCCCGACGACGCACACGAGTTCGCCGGGATCGACCCGGAACGACACGTTCTCCAGCGCGACGCCGTCCCGGTAGCGATGACCGAGATCGACAACCTCCAGCATGTCAGCCTCCCTGGTGCCAAGCCAGCAGCCGACCCTGCGCGGCCACGAGCATCCGGTTGAGCGTGTACCCGAGCAGGCTGATCAACAGGATCCAGGCCCACGCGTCGGGCAGGTCGAAGTCGCCCTGGGCGGACACCAGCTGGTAGCCGATGCCGCTGGTGCTGCCGACGAGTTCGGAGACCACCATCAGGATGAGCGCGATCGACAGGCTCACCCGCAGGCCGGCGAAGATCTTGGGCGCCGCCGCCGGCAGCACCACGCCGAGCAGCCAGCGCCCGCGGCCGACGCCGAACACCCGGGCGGTGTGGATCAGCGTGGTGTCGATGGACCTGGCCCCGTCGATGGTGTTGAGCAGAACCGGCCACACCGCCCCGAAAATGACGGCGGCCACCTCCATCTGGTAGCCGATCCCGAACACCACCAGGAACACCGGGACGAGCAGCGGCGGCGGAATCGCCCGGGCCACCGACAGAACCAGGCCCAGGTAGTCGGCGACCACGGCCGACCGGCCGATCGCCACGCCCAGCGCGACGCCGATCACCACGGCGCACGCCCAGCCCGCGAGCAGCCGGGCCAGACTGGGCAGGATGTCCGTGGCGATCGCGTCGCTGAGGAACAGCCGCGAGGGCGGACCGGACAGCCACAGCTGTCGCGCGGCGTCGAGGATCTCCAGTGGTGGCGGGAAATACGGGTTCGCCGCCGCCTGTGCGGCCAGCTGCCACCCGACGAGGCAACTGACCACGAGGGCGACCCGCGAGAGCAGTCGGGTCATGTCGATCCCTCCGGGGGCGACCACGGCATCCACCGGCGTTGCACACCGAGCAGGGTGGCGTTGGCCAGTGCGCCGAACAGGCCGATGAACAGGGTGCCGGCCAGCACCACGTCCATCCGGCCGCCGGTGGTCCCGGAGACGTAGACGAACTGGCCGACGCCGATGCCGCCGCCGGTCAGGAATTCCGTGCTCACCAACACGATCAGCGTGACCGAGGCGGAGAACCGGATGCCGGTGAGCACGAACGGCGCGATCGAGGGCAGCACGACGCCGGACAGCAGCCGCCAGCCGGACACCTGGTGCGCGCGGGCCGCCGCGACCACCTGGGGGTCCACCTCGCCGAGGGCGTAGCTGGTGTTGACCATGATCGGCCAGGTGGCTGCGAACACCGCCAACGTGATCTTCGCCTGGGAATCGCTGCCCAGCAAGGAGATCACCAGCGGAATGAGGGCCACGCTGGGCAGCGGCCGCAGGAACTCCACGACCGGGCCGGCGACCGTGCGCAGCCCCGGCACACCCCCCAGCACCAGGCCGGTGAGCAGGCCGAGCGCGGAGGCGAGGCCGAGCGCGATGGCCCAGGACAACAGGGTCGACACCACGTCGGCGAGAAACTCCCTGTCGCCCGCCAACATCGCCAGTCGACTCAGCACGAGGGACGGCGGCGGCACGTAGCGGGCGTCGACCAGCCCCAGCCGGCTCGCGGCCTCCCACAACAGCAGGCAGGCCGCGAGACCGGCGAGACCTCGGGTGGTGCGCCGCACGGCCGCGTTAGCTGCTCGGCGTCGGCACGAGCAGATCCTTGGCCTGCAAGGGGGCCGTGAATCCGCCGTAGGTCTTCATCAGGGTGATCACGCGTTGCAGGCGGGTCGCGTCGACCGAGGTCGGGAAGACGCCGAGGTTGAGCAGCGACACGCTCTGCTTGTCCACGCCGGTCAGCTCGGGCAGCACCTGGGCCAGCATGGTGCGGTCGGCGGCGTCCTTCTGGGCCTTGATCATCGCCCGCTGGAAGGCGGCGATGGTCTTCGGGTTCTCGGCCGCGAACTTGGAGGTGGCGATGTAGCCGCTCAACGGGATGTCCGCGGTGGAGCCGGTGATCAGCTTGATCGCCGGCTGGGCGCCGACCTGCTGTTCGGCCTGGGTGATGTAGGGCTCGGTCTCGACGCCGGCGTCGATCTGGCTGCTGGCCAGCGCGGCCGGGATGTCCGGGAAGTGAACCTCCACTTCGGACACCGAGTCCGGGCTGACGCCGTTGTCCTGCAACGTGGCCTTCAGCAGCAGTTCGGCCACGGATCCCTTCTGGTGCACCGACACCTTCTTGCCGGCCAGGTCCTTGGCGCTCTTGATGCCGGAGCTGGGCTTGGCCAGCACCACGAAGGCGCTCGGGCTGCCCTGGTAGGCGTCGGCGATCACCTTGGCGTCGATGGTCTTCTTGGCCTCGGCCTGGTAGAAGCTGACGTAGTTGGCCAGTGAGACGTCGAGGTCGCCGCTGGCCAGCGCGGGCAGCGCCTGCGGGCCGGCCTGGAAGACCTTGACCTGGACGTTGAGCCCCTCCTGTTTGAAGTAGCCCAGCTTCTCGGCCAGCTTGACCGGCGCGAAGTCGATGTTGGCGATGATGCCGATCCGGATCGTGGGCTTCTCCACCGAGACCGCCGTGCCGGCGGCCGCCGTGTCCTGCGGGCCGGAGCCGTTCAGCAGGCTGCAGCCCCCGGTCAGCAGCGCGACCGCGGCCGTGGCGGCGAGCAGCGCCGAGGGCCGCCGGGAAGTGGGCGAGTGCGTGCCGTGGCGTCGTGCCATATCAGTGGCTCTCCTGGGCGAAGAAGACATAACGAGGTGACTGCCAACGGATCGGCAATGAGAACGGGCAGATCGAACACCCGGCGTCACCACAGTGTCAAGAAGCGTCCAGGCGTTTCACAGGAAAAGCATTTCACTCGACGTTCACGTCAATGTCGCGGTGAACACGAGGCCCCACAAGGGACCTTGGTCCCATCGCGGTCACGGGGGGCGGCCGTGAGAGCGTGACCACGAGGTTTGACCCGTGCTGGCGACTTTCGTATTAACTTGTTTTACGCCGATGGGTGTCATCAACAGCGGCCGCCTGGCGGTCATTTCCCGGCGGCGTTTCCTCCAGAATCGGCTGCTGGCGATTCGGGGTTAATTCCCCTCTCGACTTGTGGGGAGTGTGCCGAGGGTGCGGGAAGTGCACAGCCAGCCAGCCGGATCAGACGCGCCACCAGCCGGAGCCGACACGGGCACACACCGGGGCGCGCCGCCCCCACGACACAGACGCCGGCCGCGGCTCATTCGCAACTGGCGCCTGCGCACCAAGCTGTTGGTGGTGCTGATCGTGCCGACGCTGGCGATGCTGACGCTGGGGGCGCTGCGACTGAGCGGACAACTCCAGGACGCGGCGCAGCTGGGCAAGGTTCAGCGCGCGCTGGCGGTCAACGCCGCGGCCACCAAGGCCGTGGACGACCTCCAGCGGGAGCGCAGCGCCGTCATCTCCTATCTGGCCAGCGATCGCAAGGACGGACTTGCCGCGCTGGCCCCGACTTTCACCGCGGTGGACAATGATGTGAGCGCCTTCACCGACACGGTGAACGCGCCGGACATCATGGACGAGTCCGTGTCGACGTCAGCCCGCAAAGGGCTGGAGGCGCTGGGCGGCCTCGGGCCGCTGCGCAACAGCGCCCAATCCACGCAGTATCCCGATTCCGCGGCGTTCACGGCGTACACCCAGATCATCGGCGTGCTGTTGCAGGCCTGCCGGGTCGCGGCCAGCGGCGTGAGCGATCCTCAGATCGGCCCGGTGGCCGGCGCGGCGCAGGCGCTCAATGACGCAAAGGAGCAGCTGGCCCAACAGAATTCGCTGCTGATGTCGGCGGCCGAGCACCGCGCTTTCCCGCCGGGCGGCGAGGATTCGATGCGTTCGGCCCGGTCCGGATTCGACTCGGCCCTCACCGACTTCGAGACCATCGCCGGCCCGGACGACCGGCAGTTCTTCGCCGACACGGTCAGCGGCCCACCGGTCGACGAGCGCAACCGACTGGTGAACCTGTCCCTCGTGCAGGCGGACGCGGACCGGCCGGTCGAGATCGCGGCCGCGGACGTGGGACCGATCGCCGACCAGACCGACAAGCTGGTGCTCCAGGTCATGACCAGGCTGTCCGACCGGTCCGCGGCCGACGCGGCCGACCTTGCCGACACCGCGCGGCAGGCGGCGTTCCGCGACGGCGCGCTGGTGCTGGCCGCGCTGCTGGCGGCGCTGGCGCTGATGACGCTGGTGGCCGGCTCGATCCTGGCCCCGCTGCGGGTGCTCCGGGAGAACGCGCTGGACATGGCCCGGGTCCGGCTGCCGGAGGCGATCAGGAAGATCCTCACCACGGCTGACCCGATCGCCGCCGCGACCGACGCGGTGCCCCCGGTTCCGGTGCACACCACCGAGGAGGTCGGCCAGCTGGCCCGGGCCTTCGACGTGGTGAACCAGCAGGCGGTGCGGCTGGCGGCCGAGCAGGCGGCCCTGCGCGGCACCATCAACGACATGTTCGTCAACCTGTCCCGCCGCATCCAGGGGCTGGTGGAACGGCAGCTCGGCGTCATCGACAAGCTGGAGAAGGACGAGGAGGATCCCGACCAGCTGGCGCACCTGTTCGAGCTGGACCACCTGGCCACCCAGATGCGGCGCAACAGCGAGAACCTGTTGGTGTTGTCGGGAACCGGGCTGGTGCGGCGAATGGCCCGGTCGGTGCCGGTGTCGGACGTGCTGGGCGCGGCAGTGTCCGAAGTGGAGAAGTACGCCCGGGTCCAGGTGGTTCGTGCGCCGGATCTCGCGGTGCAGGGCACGATCGTCAACGACCTTGTGCACCTGGTGGCCGAGTTGCTGGACAACGCGACAGCGTTCTCCGCACCGTCCACAAAGGTCGCTGTGCGCAGCGCTCGCAACCGTGAGGGCGAGTTGGCCATCGAGATTCGCGACGTCGGCGTGGGCATGAAGGAGCACGAGGTCGCCCGGGCCAACGAGCGACTGTCCAACCCGCCGGACGTGGATGTGGCGGTGTCGCGGCAGATGGGCCTGTACGTGGTGGCGCGGCTGGCCAAGCGACACCACATCAAGGTGCGGCTGCGCAACAACGACGACATCGACGGCGGCACCACCGCGCATGTGCTCGTGCCCAAGAACTTGGTGTTGGAGCTCGAAGTCGGGGCGGACACCGTGATCGAGACCGCGTCGTTGGCCGCCGGCCGGCCCAGCGCCCGGCCGGCCCTGACCGCGCCGCCGGCATCGGCCGACCTGTTCGCGGAACGGCCGGGCAAGAAGCAGACGGCCGACGCGGCCGGCGACTACGAGCCGCCCGCGCTCCGCCCGGGCAAGGCCGCGAAGCCGCCGACTCCGCGACTGGAGCAGACCGAGGAGTTGGAGCTGCCGCGGTGGTTCCGTCCCGCCGAAGGCAGCGAACCCCTGGGGGAGAAGGCAACGCTGCCCGGCCGCACGCCGGCCAAGCCGGCCAAGGAGTTCGGGCCCGGCCGTCCGCGCGACGTCGACGCCCGGCCGCGGGCGGTCGCCGACTGGGAGTCGGCCGGCGATTCCGGTTGGCAGGCGGCGAAAGCGGCCGTGACCACCACGGCCGATGACGACGTCACCTCGGCCGGTCTGCCCAAACGGGTGCCCAAGGCGCGGCTGCTGCCGGGCTCGGCCGCGCCCCGGCCGCAGAAGCAGCAGGCGGTTTCCCATGGGGGACAACGCCGTTCCGCCGACCACACGCGCAGTCGGCTGTCCACGTACCAGCATGGTGTCCAGGTGGGACGCAAGTCCGACGCGGACATGCTGTCCGGTGAACTTCCGGTCCTTCCGGCCGGGACCGGCAAGGAGGAGCAGGAGTGACCAGCGAGACCACGATAGAGGATTTCAGTTGGCTGCTCGACGACTTCGTCGACCGCGTCGCCGGTGTCGCGCACGCGATCGTGGTGTCCACCGACGGCCTGCTGCTGGCCAGTTCGGCCGGCCTGCCCAGGGATCGCGCCGAGCAGCTGTCGGCCGTGTCCTCCGGGCTGGTCAGCCTGACGCTGGGCGCCGCCCGCTGTTTCGAGGCGGGTGAGGTGCGGCAGAACATCGTGGAGATGGAGCGCGGCTACCTGTTCGTGATGGCCATCGGGGACGGCTCCTGCCTGACCGTGCTGACCTCGCCGTACTGCGAGATCGGGTTGGTGGGCTACGCCATGACCAGGCTGGTCGAGCGGGTCGGCGAGGAGCTGACCCCGGCGGTGCGGGCGCAGCTGCACAGTCGGGTGGCCTCGCGTTGACGGGCCGTGGGCCGTCGAAGGTCTCGGCGAAGATCGTGGTGGCCGGTGGCTTCGGGGTCGGCAAGACGACTTTTGTCGGGTCGGTGTCCGAGATCGTGCCGTTGACGACCGAGGCGGTGATGACCGAGGCCAGCCTAGGGGTGGACGATCTGTCGGCCACGCCGAACAAGGTCACCACCACGGTGGCGATGGACTTCGGTCGGGTGTCGCTGGACAGCGATCTGATCCTCTATCTGTTCGGCACGCCCGGCCAGCACCGGTTCTGGTTCATGTGGGACGACCTGGTGCGGGGCGCGATCGGCGCGGTGGTGCTGGTCGACACCAGACGCCTGAGCGACGCGTTCGCCTCGATCGACTTCTTCGACGACCGGCAGCTGCCCTACGTGGTGGCGGTCAACTGCTTCGACGGCATGTTGCACCACCGGATCGACGACGTGCGCGAGGCGCTGACCATCGACGAGTCGGTGCCGATCATGCCGTGTGACGCCCGCAACCGGCAGTCGACCAAGCACACGTTGATCAAGCTGACCGAGCACGCCCTGCGCCAGCACGCCGCCGCGGTCAGGTGAACCGGACGCCGCTGATGTCGATCGACACCATCACCGGGTCCAGCAACGGCTTCCCGTCGGCGGCGCGCGAGTAGGCGCGCCGCCGCCAAGTCGTTCATGTCGGTAGATATGACCGGTCGTCTCAGAGGTCGACGGTGAGCGAGAGGGGCGGGGCTGGAGCGGAGGGGTGGTGATGGGATGAGGTGGTGAATGCGGGGGTTGGCGCGGGGGACGGGATGGGGGAGTGCGCATCTCGGTGCGCGTGTCGGATCGGGAAGTGCGCGTCTCGGTGTGTGTCCACGGACCGGGAGGCTTGCCCGTTCGCTCTCAGGGGTGAACCGCGGTGATCGGCTGGGGCCGGGTCACGATTGCTGAGCGTAGTAGCCGGCCAGGGCGAACAGGCCCTGCCTGCGCAAACGGGAGACGGGGGCGTTGACGGCGCTCACGGCGCGGTCGACGGAGCGCACGCCGTTGATTCCCCGAGTATATGAGCGCTGCTCGTCATATTCGGCGCGGCCGGCGGCGCCGGAGAGGGATCCGGGGCGGATGCGGAAAGCGGCGAGGCTTTCCGGTTGGCCGTGGAAGTCGCCGTGGTCGAGCAGCCGCAGCCACAGGTCCAGATCCATCGGGAAACGCAGGCGGTGGTCGAAGCCGCCGACCGCGTCGAAGTGCTCCCGGCGGAACAGCACCGAGCCGGCCTCGCCGACCGGATTTCCGCCGTCCCGCACGACCCGGCGGGCCACGGCGGTCCGATCGTGCGTGCCGATCAGTCCGCGCAGGCCCCGGCCGGCGACCAGCCGGCGACCGGCGTCGTCGACGAAATCACGCCGGCTGGCGGTCAGTGCGAGATCGGGCCGGCCGATCAGGGCCTGATGTTGCAACCGCAAACAATCGGGCCGCAGCAGGTCGTCGGCGCACAGAAGTTTCACCAGCGGAGCCCGGCTGTAATGCACGGCCAGGTTCCAGTTCTCGGCGAGCGGGAGCACCCGTGAGTTGCGTATCACCCGAATGCGGTAATCGTCGAAAGAACGTGCGACATGTTCGGTGTGATCGGTCGAAGCGTTGTCGAGAACGATCAGCTCGAGGTCCTCGAAATTCTGTGCCAACACGCTCCGCATCGTGCTACCCAGGAAGCGTTCCGCCTGGTAGGCGGGCACGCAGACCGACACCGCCGGCATCGCGGCCCTCATCGCGCCCTCACATCCGCCCTATCGGCTTCCTGGCTCAGACGTTACCCCGATCGATGTCATCCATGGCGTGAACAGGGTCACAACCACTGACAGTGTGCCCGAAAACCGGGCAGAGCTGCGGGTTCATTCATCGTTCACACGTTCGGGTGGTGTGTTACTTAACGTCACCTCTGGACGACACGTTCACTCGTCAGCATTATTCGGGACATGCCGAGCGAATCCACTTCGTCGAGGTTGGTTACGACATCATGACCCGTAGCGAACGCCCCACCGTGAGCATCGTCGTCCCGGCCCGCAACGAGGCCCGCAACCTGGAGGCGGTGCTGCCCGAGTTACCACCCGTGCACGAGGTCGTGCTGGTCGACGGGGACTCCGTCGACGACACCGTGGCCACCGCCCGTCGCCTGCTGCCGGGCGTGCGCGTGGTGCGCCAGACCCGTCGCGGCAAGGGCAACGCGCTGGCCTGCGGCTTCCTCGCGGCCAGCGGCGACGTGATCGTCATGTTCGACGCGGACGGCTCGGCCGACCCGGCGGAGATACCGGACTTCGTGGCCGCGCTGACCGCGGGCGCGGACTTCGCCAAGGGCACCCGCTACGGCGCGGCCGGCGGCAGCGAGGACATCACGCCGCTGCGCAACCTCGGCAACGCCGGCCTCAACGGCATGTCCAACGCGCTGTTCCGGACCCGGTTCTCCGACCTGTGCTACGGCTACAACGCCTTCTGGCGCGACATCGTGCCGGTGCTGGACCTGCCGGCGATCGAGCGCGTGGCGCCGGACGGCGGCCTGCTGTGGGGCGACGGCTTCGAGATCGAGACGGTGATCAGCTGCCGGGTCGTCGCGGCCGGGCTGCGGGTCACCGAGGTGCCGAGCGTGGAGCGGCGGCGGATCCACGGCGAGAGCAACCTGCGGACCTTCAGCGACGGCTTCCGGGTGCTCAAGACCCTGATCGCCGAGCGGAGACGGGCGACGCTGCTGGGCCGGGCCCGCAGAGCGGGCATCACCACCCTGCGGCCGCACCTGCCGGCGCCCCGGTTCGACCTGGCCGAAGACCGCGCGTCGTGACGGTCACGGTTGTCGTCTGCGCCTACACCGAGCGGCGTTGGCCCGACCTGGTCGCGGCCGTCGAATCCGTTGCCGCGCAGACAGTCCCGGTCGACCAGCTGCTGCTGGTGATCGATCACAACCCGGCGCTGGCCGAGCGGGCCGTCGCCGAGATCCCCGGCGTGACCGTGCTGGCCAACGAGAATCGGCGCGGACTGTCCGGCGCGCGCAACACCGCGCTGGCCCACGCCACCGGCGACATCGTGGTGTTCCTGGACGACGACGCGTCGGCCGCCGGCCCCGACTGGCTGTCGTCGCTGCTGGCGCCGTACGAAGATCCGCTGGTCATGGCGGTCGGCGGCGCGGCGACGCCGTTGTGGCCGGGCGAGCGGCCGGTGACTCTGCCGGTCGGGCCCGGGGAGGCGGCGCGCGGCGAGCTGGACTGGGTCGTGGGCTGCACTTACACCGGGCAGCCGGTTCGGCTGGCCGAGGTCCGCAACCTCATGGGCTGCAACATGTCCTTCCGCCGCAAGGTGTTCGACGAGGTCGGCGGCTTCACCGAGGACATGGGCCGGGTCGGCGCCGTGCCGGTCGGGTGCGAGGAGACCGAGCTGTGCATCCGGTTGCGGGGGCACGATCCGTTGGCGCGCATCGTGTTCGAGCCACGGGCCTTGGTGCGGCACCGGGTCAGCTCGGACCGGCTGACCTGGTCGTACCTGCGTCGGCGGTCGTGGGGCGAGGGCATTTCCAAGGCCGCCGTGTCCCGGCTGGTCGGGGCCGAGGCGGCGTTGTCGACCGAGCGGGCTTACACGTCGCGGATCATTCCCGCGGCGTTTTTCCGTGAGCTGCTGCGGTTGCACGTCGCCGGGGCGGCGGCGCTGGTCGTGTCGGTGCTGTTCGCGGCGGCCGGATACGCGCGGGGGAAGTTCGTGCGCACCACCCAGGAGCTTGGGCAGGTGTCGGTGGGGGAGTGGGATCGGTCCACTGAGGACCCTCCTCGGTTCCCTTACCCAGCACGGGTCTTGATTCGCGACGGGCTGACGGTGATCGGCGAGGTGATGGTGGCCGCCGGTGCGGAGCCGGACGAGCTGGCGGATGTGCCGGCCACGGAAGAAGAACGCCGGCTGACGCCGTCGGTGACGGTGGTCGTGCCCAGCGCCGGGCGGCCGGAGTTGGTGGCTCGGTGCGTGCGGTCGGTGCTGGCCACGCAGTATCCGCGGCTCGAGGTCATCGTCGTGGACAACCGGCCGGAATCGCCGGCCCTGCGGGAACTTGAGGCCTTGGACGCCCGCGTGCGCTATGTGCCGGAACCGGTGCGGGGGCTGAGCAACGCCCGCAACCGGGGCGCGGCCGAGGCCTCGGGGGAGATCGTCGCGTTCACCGATGACGACGCCGTGGTGGACCGGCTGTGGCTGGACCGGCTGGTCGCCGAGTTCGCCGATCCGGCCGTGGACTGCGTGACCGGTCTGGTGCTGCCGTACGCGCTGCAGACGCCGGCGCAGCAGTGGTTCGAGCAGTGGGGCGGGTTCGGCAAGGGCTTCCGCCGCACGCGGTTCGACGCCCGCGGCGCGTCCGGTTCGGACGATGTGCGCACCGGGCCGCTCTATCCGTTCGCCGCCGGGCTTTTCGGCTCCGGCAACAGCATGGCCTGGCGGGCCATGTCCTATCGGGAGCTCGGTGGCTGCGATCCGCTGCTGGGGGCCGGCAGCGCCACCAAGTCCGGCGAGGACCTGGAGCTGTTCATCCGGCTGGTGCGCAGCGGCGGCGTGCTCGTCTACACGCCGCATGCCGTGGTGCGTCACGAACATCGACGCTCCTTCGACGACCTTATCGGCCAGATGCGCGGCTACGGCAACGGTTTGCTGCCCCTGTTCGCCGTCTACGTGGGGCGGCGGCCCAAGGAGCTGCTCGCCGTGGCGCGGCGGGCTCGGGGCGGGCTTCGGCACCTGTTGGCCGGTGACTCGGCGCGCAACCGCAACCGGGCCAACGACTTTCCCCCGGAACTGGCCAAGGCGGAGCTTCGGGGCGTGCTGTCCGGGCCGTTCTCCTTGCTGCGGGGGCTGTTCACCGCGCCTCGGCGTCGCCTCGGTCTGCCGGAGCCGCTGGCGACCGCGGCGGTGCGCGAGGCTGAGGTGAAGGCCCCGACGCCCCTGAAGTTGTTGCGGGGTGGGCGATGACCGACCTCATCCTTCGCCGGCGGACCGCCTCGGTGATGCTGGTGGTGGCGGCGTGCACCGCGCTGTCGGTGCTCGTCGGCGTGGGCGGGACCTGGCGGCTGGTGCTGACGGTGGCGTTCGCCTTGGTGGTGCCAGGATGGGCGGTGGCCGCCTATGTCCGCCCGTGGCGGCAGTCGTTCGTCTGGACCGTGGCCGTGGCGGTGAGCCTGGCGTTGTCGATCCTGTTGAGCCAGGCGATGTTGACGCTGGGCTACTGGCACCCGGAGCGGGCGCTGCTGGTGTTCGCGTTGGTGAGCATGGTTCCGCTGACGCATCACCTGCTGCGAGGTGCGCGATGACGGCGGTGGCGGCGGACAACCGCATGGTGCGGGATGGTCTGGCGCTGTCGGCCGGGGCGGCCTTCACGTCGGTGGCTGGACTGCTGGGCTGGGTGATCTCGGCCCGCCTGGTGCCGACGGCCGAAGTCGGCCTGACCGCGGCCTTCACGAGCGGTTTCCTTCTGGTGTCAGGGGTGACGCAGGTCAGCCTCGGCCCGGCGGTGCTGCGGTGGCTGCCGCGGGCGGGCGGCCGCAGCGGCGCCTTGCTGCTCCGCACGTACGCGGTGGTGATGGCCGGGGCGGTGCTGGGATCGTTGGTGTTCCTGGCTTTCCCGTCCGGCCGACAGGCCGCGGCGGCGGTGCCGGGCTGGGGCGCGCCGCTGTTCGTGGTGGTGACGCTGGCCTGGGCGGTGTTGCAGTTCCAGGACCCGGTGCTGACCGGCCTGGACCGGGCCGGCGCGGTGCTGGTGAAGAACCTGGGCTTCGGCATCGGCCGGATCGGGGTGCTGCTGCTGGCGGCGTCCCTTGGCGCGCTGGGCATTCTGCTGTCGTGGGCGGTGCCGACGATCTTGGCGGTGCTGGGGGCGACGGTGGTGGTCGTGACGGCCTCGCGCCGCCGGGACCGGACGCTGCCCGGCGGTGTGCTGCCGGATCGGCGTGAGGTGGTGGGCCTGCTGGGCCCGACCTATCTGGCGTCGATCGGCCAGTCGCTGATGTACTACCTGGTGCCGCTGATCGTCACGGCCCGGTTCGGCCCGGCGCCGGGGGCCGTGTTCTTCGTGGTGTGGACGGCGGTCAACGCCGTGGACGTGGCGGCCACCGGGTTCGTCAACTCGCTGGTGGTCCGGATCGCCGGCGAACCGCACCGGGCCAAGGAGCTCGCGAAGCTGGCCGGCAACCGGCTGGTCGTCCTGTTCGGACCGATGATCGTCGTCGGCGCGCTGCTGGCGCACCCGTTGCTGACGATCTTCGGCAGCGACTACGCGGAGCTGGGCAGCACGGCGTTGGTGCTGGTGCTCATCGCTTTCGCGCCGCGCCTGCTGATCCTGCTGGCGGTGGGCGTGTTCCAGGCCGACGGCCGGGGCGTGCCGGTCGCGGCGTTCCAGCTGGCCGGCGCGGCGGTGATGCTGCCGGTGGCGGCGCTGCTGCCGACCGGTTCGCTGGCGCCGATCGCCGTCGGATTCCTTGTTGTGCAACTGGCGGTGGCCGCTGTCGCCGCCGTGACGCTACGCCAACGACTTGCGCGTCAGGAGAGCGCTGCGTGACCCAAACCACTCTTGAACAACGTCCGGTGGAGATCCAGGCGGAACGGTCCACAAGGGACTGGTGGCCGCTCGCGCTGACCGGCGCGGCGGTGCTGTGCTGGCTGCTCGGCTTCCGCCAGATCGACCCGACGACGCTGGGCAGCCTGGGGATCCTGCCGGCGCTGTCGCCGCTGCTGCTCCTGGCCTATCCGCTGCTGGTGGCGGCCTTCGTCACCGAGCTGTCCCGCAACCGACGCACCGCGGTGCTGACGGCGATCACCGTGGTCGCGGTGTTCGCGGTGTACGGATTGCAGCCGGCGGCGGAGCCGGTGGCCCGACTGCCGGTGGCGTGGCTGCACTCCGGGTTCGCCAACTACATCGGCGCGCACGGCGACGTGCTGCACGACTTCGACACCAGGTTCAGCTGGCCCGGTTTCTTCGCCCTGCTGGCGTTTCTGACCGAGGCCAGCGGCCTGCACGACACCTCGGTGCTGCTGAACTGGGCCCCGGTGTTGCTCTCCGGCCTGGCGGTGCTCGGCGTCCGCGCGATCGCGGTGGCCATCGTGGGCCCGGGCCGGGCGTCCTGGCTCGCGGCGTGGATCTTCCTGGTGGCCAACTGGACCGAGCAGGACTACGCGTCGCCGCAGGGAACGACGTTCGTGCTGCTGTTGGCCGCGCTGGCGATCACGTTCCAGCATCTGGTCGCCCCGAGCCCGTTGGCGGCCCGCCGGGCCGACGTCCGGCGACCGCCGGCCCCGAACAACTCGGCCGGCGACCGGCTGCGGGCCGAGGGACTTGTCGTCCTGTTGGCGATGGCACTCGCGCCGACCCACCAGCTGACCCCGTACCTGTTGGGCGGCCTGCTGATCGTGCTGGTGCTGTGGGGCCGGCTGTGGGCGCGGTGGCTGCCGGTCGTGGTGCTGGCCCTGGCCGTCGGCTGGTTCGTGTTGGCAGCGCGGGAGTTCTGGATCGGGCAGCTGAGCGTGATCACCGGGTCGCTGGGGGACCTCAGCTCCTCGGTGGACCAGGGCATCGGGCAGCGCTTCGTCGGCAACACCGGCCGACAGGCGATTCTGTTGGCCCGTATGGGCATCACCGGCGCGGTGGCGGTGTTGGCCGGCTGCGGGGTGCTCGTGCTGCGTCGGCGCGGCAGCAAGTCCTTGGTGCTGGTGGCGCTGGCGGCGGCCTCGTTCGGGCTGGCGGTGTTGCAGCCGTACGGCGGGGAGATCTTCATCCGCTGCTACCTGTTCGCGCTGCCGTTCTTCGCGGTGCTCGGCGGCATCGCCCTGAACGCGCTCACGAAACGCTTCTACCTCACGGGATTCGTGCTGGGGCTGGCCATACTGGCGACCGTCACGGTCCGCGGCGGCAACGACGCCTACGTGGCGTTCACCAAGGCCGACATCACTGTCGTGCAGAAGGCCTACGATCTCGCCAAGGACGGCCAGAGCATCGGCACCGTCGTGTCCTACGCCCCGCTGGAATGGCAACGGGTCGGGGACGTGCGCCAAGTGTCCGCGGAGGACAGTTGCGCCGTGTTCCCGAACACCGAATCCTGTGTGCTCAAGGCCAACCTGGACTACCTGGTGATCAACCACGCCCAGGACTCCTACGGCGCCGTCTACTTCGGAGCGCCACCGGGCTGGACCTCCCGACTGGCCGACCAGCTGGTCGCCGACGGCCGCTACGAGCGCGTGTTCACCGAGGACGGCAGCCAACTCCTGGCCCGGAAGGGGGCGCGATGAGCCTGGCCCGCCGACTGCTGCGCGAGGCCCGCATCGACCTGTGGGCGGCGACCCTGGGCGTGCTGGTGAACACCGTGCTCGGCAGCAACGTGGTGCCGAGGCCGCTGCGCTGGTTGGGGTACAAGGCTTTCGGGGCCCGGATCGCAACCCCGAACATCTTCCCCGGGGCCAAGCTGCTCGGGCCGATGCGGCACGTCCGGATCGGCCCCGGCACGTTCGCCAACCGCGAGCTCTACCTGGAGGCGGTGGCCCCGATCGAGATCGGCCGCGACTGCCAGCTCGGCCCACAGGTGATGATCGTGACCTCGCACCACGACCGCACGCCCGACGGCGGCGTGTCCAAGGCGCCGCGCGGTCGGGCCGTGCGCATCGGCGACCGGGCGTGGATCGGCGCGCGGGCGATGATCCTGCCCGGGGTGACCGTCGGCGACGACGTGGTGATCGGGGCCGGTAGTGTCGTGACTCGCGACTGCCTCGAACCCGGCGTCTACGTCGGGTCGCCGGCACGGAAGGTGGGGCCATGACGGAAGCGACTTTCGTGGTGTTGGCCGCGATCCTCGGCCCGATCTGGCTGGCGGTCATCGTCGTCCGGACGGTGCTGGCCGAGCGGGCGGCCGAGCCGGGCGCGCCGTTGGTCCGGCCCCGCCCGGTGCGGTTGCTGGACCTGGCCGGCCTGGTGCTCGGGGCCGTGCTGTTCGCGGTGCTGATGGGCCGGATGATCGCCGCCCTGGGATGATCCGGCTGCTGGTGGCGCTGATGCTGCTCGGGTCGACGCTGCCGCCGGCCTCGGGCTGGCAGCTCGTGGCCCGCGACGACTTCGACGGGCCGCTGCCGGCGCACTGGTCGGCGTACGACGGCGATCCGACCTGTTGCGCCGCCACGTTCTGGCGGCCCGGCCAGGTGACGACCGAGGGCGGCGACCTCAAGGTCACCTCCAGCCGGCAGGCCGACGGCAGCTGGCTCAGCGGCGGCCTCAGCGCCGCCGGCTGGCCGGATGCCGTCCGCACCTACGGCCGCTACGAGGCGCGGATTCGGCTCGACCGGGGCACCGGTGTCAGCGGCGTCGCCCTGCTGTGGCCGGTGGCCGACCACTGGCCGCCGGAGATCGACTACTTCGAGGTGTGGGGCAAGGATCCCGGCCGTGGCACCGACACCATGACCACGCACCGCGCCGGCGACAACGTCCAACAGGCCGACGTCTATCACGGCGATCTCAGCGGCTGGCACACGATCGCCGTCGACTGGCTGCCGACCTCCATCCAGTACGAAATGGACGGTGCCGTCGTCGGCACCGTCACCGACCGCTCGCTCATCCCCACCGAGCCGATGTGGCCGGCGTTCCAGACCCACGTCGAGCTGTGCCGGGACGTGTGCCCGAACGCCAGCACGCCGTCGTCGGTGAGCCTCTGGGTCGACTGGATCGCCATCTATCGCCCGATCGGGTCCCCTTCGACCAGCACGACCACACCGCCCCCGACCACGACAACACCGCCGCAGACCACGACCGGACCACCCACGACCACCCCGTCGACCAGCGTGCCGACCTCGCCGCCGCCGGTCGTCGCCGCGCCGCCGCCGAGCCCCGACTGGGTGCCGCCCTTCCTCGGCCTGATCGCCGCGAGCGCCGCCGGCGGGCTGCTCGTGCTGTGGCTTCGCCGGCGACGCTTATGATCTGTTGTCGTGGCAACGGCTTCGACGTGCGAATGCGGTCATGCGCTGGCAGCGCACGAGCACTACCGGCCGGGAAGCGACTGCGCGCTATGCGACTGCCGGCGCTTCCGTGACGCCGACCAGACCCACGACACGTGGCTGACCCGCCTGGCCAAGGTTTTCCGCCGCTAGCCCCGACACCTCTCCGCCAAGATCAAGGGACCGGTCCTGGCATGAGGGGGCGCTAGCCGCAGACGGCGGCTTCGGCCCGGCGGATGTCCCAGGCGGCCCCGAATCCCCGGTACAGGTCGAGGCAGGTGGCCAGCACGTCCTCGGCCTCGTCCCGACGGCCGGCGGCGGCGAGCAGGATGGCCCGTTCCTCCAGGGTCTGGGCCAGCTCGAACACACGGCCCACGGCCCGGTAGTGCGCGGCCACGGGAACGAGGGCGTCGGCGTCACGGTTGATGACGGCCCGGCAGCGCGCGGCGGCGGCGTCGGCGCGGGCGGCGGTGGTCTCACGGTGGGCCTCGGCCTCGCACGCGGCGGCGGCGTCGCGCGCGGTGGCCATGTCCCCGTTGTCGATGGCCATGCGCACCAGCTCGGGCAGCCACTGGTGCCGCAGCATCATGCCCTCGTACCGGGGGTCGAGGATGATGCCCAGCTCGGCGATGGCGTCGGACAGCCGCCCGGCCCGCGCGGCGGCCATCGCCTTGGCCGCCACCAGGAAGTCGCAGTTCTCCCGGTCGGCCTCGCTGACCACGGGCAGGTTCAGCCCCGCGTCCAGGTGCCGGTCCAGCCGCACGACGTCGTCACGGTGCGCGGCGATCAACGCCCCGACGCCGTGCAGCAGCAGCACGGGACCGCCCTCGCGCAGCCCGTAGCCGGTGAAGTCGGGGGAGTCGCCGAGCGCGGCGGCCAGGTCCCGCTGCGCCTCGTCCCACTGCCCCAGCCAGTACCGGTGCACCGCGCCGGCGACGTGCAGGCCGGCCAGCGGCGTGCTGTGTCCGGCGAGCTCGAACGCCATGCGCAGGTCCTCGCCGGCCTCGTCGAGGCGGTCCAGGCACTGGAGCGTGAACATGCGGTTGTCCAGCAGGACCAGCCGCAGGTCGGTGAGGCTGATGTCGGTGCCGACGATGTCCATGGCACGGTTGAGGAATTCGACCCCACGGGCGTAGTCCCGCCGCACGGCCTCGACCTGCCACAGCACCTCCAGCGACTGCCCCACGGTGAAGGCGTCGCCGACCTCCTCGCCCAGATCGACGGCCCGCTGCGCCGTCACCTGCGCGATCTGCATCTCGCCCACGCCCGCGCGCTGCACCAGCGCCAGCAGCGACATGAGCCGGGCCCGCCACAGCTGCGGCAGCCCCGTGTCGGCGAGCGCCTCCTCCAGCATCGCCAGCGCGCGTTCGGGCTGCGACGCCCGATACGGCACGTAGGCCAGCACCCAGCGGATCTCCGCCGCGAGGTCCGCGTTCTTGAGGTGCGGCAACGCCTTTCGGCCCCACTGCTCGGCGTCGACGTCACGGCCGAGCCGGAACAGCACTCTCGACAGGTGCGCCATCAGCGGCGCCCGCCGCGCGTCGTCGATGGACACGGTCTCCAGCACGCGCTGGAGCAGCTCGACCACAACCAGCGGCGCACGGTGGTGCAGCACCGGGGCGGCCTGCGCGAGCCACTTCGCCGCCCACGGCCCCATGCCGGCCTCGGCGGCCAGCAGCTGCTCGGCGACGTGCTCCTCGGGCACGCCGGCGTCGGCCAGCGCCTGCGCCGCCTGGTAGTGCAGGGCCACGCGCAGCGCCGACGGCGTGCCCTCGTACAGGGACTGCCTGATCAGCGGATGCCGGAACGCCAGCCGCAGGCCGGCGTCGCGCAGCACCCCGGCGGCGATCGCCTCCTCGAACGGCTGCACCAGCGAGGACACCGGCTTGCCCACCACCACCGACAGGTCGACCACGCCGAACTCGCCGCCGAGCAGCGCCGCCCACCGCAGCACCTCACGCGTGGCCTCGGACAGGAAGCCGAGCCGGCCGGTCACCGCCGACACCAGCGATCCCGGCACCCGCTCGAACGCCTCCGCCGGCACCTCCGCGGTGTCGGCCTCGACCCGCACGACCCGCTCCCGCATGAGGGCGTCGGCGATCTCCCGCACGTACAGGGGATTGCCGCCGGCCCGGCCGGCGATCTCCCGCAGTCTCGGCCCCGGCGGCGCGCCGATCAGCTTGCCGACCATGCCGGCCACGGCGTCCAGGTCCAACGGGGTCAGCCTCAGCACAGCGCCGCCGAGGCTCTCCGTGTCGCGGCGCAGCTGGTCCACCTCGGGACGCTGGTGCGCCGGCCGCGTCACGCCGACCAGCAGCAGCGGCAGCTTGTCGGTCAGCTGGCACAGCCGGTGCCACACCTCGAGACTGGACTCGTCGGCCCACTGCACGTCGTCGAGTCCGACCGCGAGCGGGCCGCCGGCGCACAGCTCCTCGACCAGCGCCACCAGTCGGTCGATGGTGCTGAAGATGCTGTTGCCGCCGCCGACGATGGACTGACTGGCCTCGCCCTCACGCAGCGAATGGGCCAGCGCCACGCGGCGCGGATCCGTGGACTGCGGCGTCACGTCCAGGCAGTCGAGCATCGCTCGCAGCGGGAAACGTTGCCCCAGCGTGTCAGCGACGGCGTGCAGCACCTGGCAGCCGGCCCACTGGGCGTGCGCGAGACCGGCGGCGAGCAGGGCGGACTTGCCGATGCCCATCTCACCCTCGATCCACACGGTCCGCCCGCGGCCGGCGCTGACCTCTGCGACGGCCGTGCGCAGCGTGTCCATCTCGGCGTCGCGGCCGACAAGAGCGGGCGTCGGGGGAGGCGTGGTGGGCGTCGGCACGCGCACGGAGATCGCCGGGGCGTCGTCCAGTTGCAGCGACGGATCGTTGGCGAGGATGCGTTCGTGCAGCTCCTGGAGCTCCCGCCCCGGCTCCACGCCCAGCTCGTCGATGAGCACCTGCCGGGCGTCACGGAACGCCGCGAGCGCCTCGGCCTGGCGGCCGCAGCGGTACAGCGCCAGCATCAGCAGCGAGCGCGGCCGCTCACGGATCGGGTACTCGTGCACCAGCGCCGCGATGTCGGCCACGGCGGTCGTGTGCTGGCCCGTGGCCAGCGCCGCTTCCGAGCGCAGCTCACGCGCCACCACCCGCAGCTCCGCGAGGCGGCTGCGCTGCGCGAGGGCGTACGGACCGGTCACGCCCGACAGCGCCTCGCCCTGCCACAGCGACAGCGCCTCGTCCACCGAGCGCAGCGCGCCGGCCGGGTCACCGCCGGCCAGCTGGTTCTCGGACCGCTGCCGCAGCCGATCGAACCGCACCACGTCCAGGTTGTCCGGCGCGAGCTGCAACCGGTAGCCCGCGCCCTCCGACGCCAGCAGCCCCGAGGAGTCGCGGCGGCCGCGGTCGGGTTCCAGGGCCTTGCGCAGCGACGAGACATACGTGTAGAGACTGCCCTCGACGGTCGCCGGCGGGTTCTCACCCCACACGCCGTCGATCAACTCCTCCCGGGACACGACCGTCGACGTGCGCATGGCCAGCATCGCGATGACCGCCCGGGGCAGCGGCGACCCGAGGGTGACTTCCCTGGTCCCGGCCCACAGCCGCACCGGCCCGAGCAGCTTGGCCCGCAGCTCGGGTGTCGGTTGACTCGTCATCAGGAATCACTCCGCCGGCTCGCCTGTCACGATCACCGCACAGTGTCACTTATCGGGCACCGCACGTGCCACAACCGGTTCTGGAGACGGTGTTGAGAACGTTTGAAGACCGGTCCTCAACCCTGTCCAGGTGGGTGGATGTGGATTGTGCGTTGAGGTGGGCGGCGGGGTGGACGACTCCGGCGCGTGGCGGTCGGACGGGCACGCATTTGTGACCGCCCGTACGACGCTCGGGGACGTGGTGGGCTTCTCCACCGCCTGCTTCACGCCGTCCGAGTTCACGGTCGCGGCCCTGGCCTGCCAGGCCTACGGAGGCAACGCCGTGGAGATCGAGTGCGGGGAGTCGGCGTGGACCGACGCGCTGGTGCACGCATGTGAACAGCTTCGGGTCCACGGGCTGCGGGCCTCGCTGCGCGCGCGGTGCGCGGTCGAGCCGTTGCTGCGGCTGGCCGTGCCGGTGACCGTGGCCGCCGACCTGCCACTGGGCGACGCCCCGCTGAGCCATCTGGTGCAGCTGCGCAACACCGCCGACGCCGACCTCGTGGAGAAGGCGCTCGACGCGCACCCCGAGACGTCGTTCTGCCTGGACGCTTCGCTGGCCTTCGCGCACGGCGGCTTCACGCGGCTGCGGGCGTTGGCCGGAGACCACGCCGACCGGCTCACGCAGGTCGCCGTCGGCGCCGTGGACGACGACCCGCACCTCCATGACCTCGTGCAGGCCTGCTTCGACGCCGCCGGCCGGGCCGTTCCGGTGCTGGTGGAACGGCCCGGGCCGATCTGGTCGAGCACCCTGTCCGACGAGATCGGCCGCCTGCGGGCGCTGTCGCGACGCTTCCTCACGCCGTACCGGTGACGGCCTTTCGGGCGCGCAGCACGTACGTGTCCAGGGCCAGCGGGATCGTCGCCGTGAGCTCGAAGCCGGCCGCCGCCAACAGCTCGCGGTAGTGCGACTCGGTGCGCTCCCGGCCGCCGACGTTGCACAGCATGTGGATGTCCCACGGCACCGCGAGCGACTCGGTGTCGTGCCCGGCCGGCAGCAGCCGCTCGATCACCATCAGCTCGGCGTGCTCGGGCATGTCCGCCGCCAGGTTGGCCAGGATGCCGTGGCACTGCTCGTCGTCCCAGTCGTGCAGGATGCGGGACAGCAGGTAGGCGTCGCCGGTCGAGGGCACGCCCTCGGTGAAGTCGCCGGGCGTGAGCGTGCAGCGGTCGGCCACGGGGGCCAGGGTCGACTCGGCAGCCGCCAGCGCGTGCGGACGTTCCAGCAGCACGCCGTGCGTGTTCGGATTGGCGGCCAGCACGCGGCCCAGCAGCTCGCCGTTGCCGCCGGCCACGTCGACGACCGTCTGCATCTCGGTGAAGTCGACGACGCGCACCAGGTCCGCGAACACCGCGTTGCTGGCCGCCATGGACTGGTGGAACAGCTCCGCCAGCTCGGGGTCGGCGGCCATGTGGCGGAAGTGGTGCTGGCCGAAGACCTTCGCGTACGACTCCTCGCCGGTGCGCACGGCGTCGGTGAGCGCGGCGAACGAGCGGTAGAAGGGGCCGCCGTACATCAGCGCGAGCGCCCGCAACGAGCCGTCGACGTCCGTCCGCAGCAGCGCGCCCAGGTCGGTGAGCGCGTGACCGTCGCCGGCCGTGCGGACCAGGCCGAGCGTGGTCAGGTAGCGCAGCAGGCGGCCGAGGCTGTCCTCGTCGGCCCCGGTCGCCGCGGCCAGGCCCGGTAGGTCAGACCTCGTCACGAGGTGGTCGGGCAGGTTCAGTTCGACGGCGGCGTTGATCGCCTGCGTCGCCCACGCGCCGGTCATCAGGCGCAGCAGCCGCGTGCCGACCGCCGACTCGCGCTGGTGCGTGGCCAGCAGCCCGGGATACCGGCCGGCGCTGATCAGCTCCAGGCGGCGGTAGGCCGGGCCCGGGTGGTGGGCGTCGCGGAAGTACAGGACCGTGTTGTCCTCGTGCTCGTTGTAGCCACCCCCGTCCGGCTGCATGCGCGTGGCCACCGCGGTGCGCAGTCCGGCCAGCAGCACCGGGTCGGCGTGCGGCACGGCCAGCGCGAAGTGGTTCTCCCGGCCGTGCCGCCGCTCGTCGGCGGCGACGTGGGCCAGCTCCGGCGGCGTGATCATGGCGAAGATCTCCAGCTCGGCCGGGCTGCCCAGCCGGTCGGTCAGCCGCGCCCGCAGGATGCCCACGGTCAGATCGGGCAGCGGCACGCCGTAGCGGGTGCTCAGCCGCTGGCGCACCACCACGCTGGGAAACATCGGCCCGACTTGGAGGCCGTGGTGTGTCAGCTCCTGCCGCAGGCCCTTGAACGTGCTGGGAAACACCAGCACGGCCGCGTGGGTGAACCGGGTGTACCGGGTCAGGGCGGCCCGGTCGGCCGCGTGCAGCTGGGGCATGGCCTTGCTGATGACCGATTCCGTGTCATTGGTGCGGATCAGCGCCGTCACCATGTTCAGGCGGTCGAGGTCCTCCGGGGCGAGCGCGGGCGCGATCGTCGCGGTCATGTTGTGCACTCCAACTGGTCAGATACCGACGTAGTTCTCAGCGAAGAAGTCCTGGTGGGCGCGGGAGTCCCGGAGGCTGTCCAGCCGGGCCCGGCGCAGTAAGCGCTGGAACTGCGCGTCGGGGCCGTCGGCCGGCCCGTGCAGCAGGGTGATCATCCAGTGCGAGAACTCCTGGGCCCGCCAGATGCGCGGCCGGCAGGTCGTCGAGTACGCGGCCAGGGCGCGTTCGTCGTCGCGGGCCAGCGCGTCGGTCAGGGCCCCGGCCAGCAGCTCGGCCTCCATGATCGCCAGGTTGGCGCCCTTGGCCGCGGACGGGCTGATCAGGCTGGCGGCGTCGCCGGCCAGGAACAACCGCCCGTGCTGCAACGAATCCACGACATCGGAGCGCAGCCGCACGATCCGGCGCTCGGTGACCGGGCCCTCGCGCAGCGGCCCGAACCGGTCGACCCGCATGCGCAGCCGCAGCTCGGCCCAGATCCGTTCGTCGGGCCAGGCCGCGGGGTCCTCGTCCGGCTCGACCTGGAGGTAGTAGCGGGTGACGTGCGGGCCGCGGGCCATGTGGCCGGCGAATCCGTTGTCGTGCATGGCGTACGTGGTGGTGCCCATGCTCGGCGGGGCCTGCGCCAGCACGGCCAGCCAGGCCACGCCGTGGTCCCGGGCGTGCCGGCCGGCCGGCACGGCCCGGCGGCTGATCCCGTTGCTGCCGTCGCAGCCGACCACGAAGCGTGCCTGGGCCTCGCCGCCGTTGTAGCTGACGGTAGCCGTCTGGGGGTCGATGTGGGTGACGGGCACCTCGAACCGGATCCGGCCGCCGCGGTCGAGGTACTCGGCGATCAGGTCGGTGACGAGGTGCTGCTGCGGGTAAACGGTGTGCACCTCGCCGCGGCCCAGTCGGCTGTAGTCGAGCTCGAATTGCCCGTTACCGTCACGAAAAGCGCAGGTTGCGTGCAGATGTCCATTGTGGAGCATGCCGGCGTCGAGACCGTGCTCGGTGAGCACCCGGGCGCTGTTGGCGCCCAGAAACCCGGCCCTGGCACGGGTCTGCACCCGCGCGCGGCTGCCCCGCTCCAGGATGAGGGTGTCGACCCTGTTGGCGCGCAACAGGTTTCCCAGCACAAGCCCCGCCGGCCCCGCGCCCACGATGAGCACGGTCGCCCGTTCGGCCATGATCGCCCTTGTCTGTCGGATGGTGCACGGGCATCACTGACCGTGTTTGCGGTGACAACTATCGGTGAGTCTTCATGATCTTCCGGGGCGAGAGCTAACAGCGCCGGCCGTGGGGTTGTCCAGTGGGAGCGGGACCCCTCACCTGACCGAGTAATACCCGCCGGTACAGGTCACAGTTGAGCACTCCTGACAGGCCTGTGCATACGGTATACAGTAGCCGGTAGGTGCGAGTGAACGGAGGCCCGCGGTCCATGTACACAGTCACCAATCCCGCCACCGGCGAGCTGGTCGAGCAGCTCCCCAATGACACCGACGCCGAGGTCCAGGCGGCGATCGCCCGGGTCCACGGGGCGTTCGCCGACTGGCGACGACGGCCGGCGACCGAGCGCGCCAAGATCGTGCTGCGGGCCGCCGAGCTGTTCGCGGAGCGCGCCGACGAGCTGGCCGCGATCATGACCCTGGAGATGGGCAAACGGATCAACGAGGGGCGCGGCGAGATCGGCGTGGTGGTGGACATCTTCACCTACTACGGCCAGCACGGCCCGGAGCTGATCGCCGACCAGCCGCTGTCCATCCGCGGCGGCGAGGCCGTCATCCAGAAGACGCCGCTCGGCGCGCTGCTGGGCGTCATGCCGTGGAACTTCCCGTGCTACCAGGTGGCCCGTTTCGTCGCGCCGAACCTGGTGCTGGGCAACACGATCCTGCTCAAGCACGCGTCCATCTGCCCGCGCTCGGCGCTGGCCATCGCCGAGATCCTGCACGACGCCGGCGTGCCGGAAGACGTCTACGTCAACACCTTCGCCGCCAGCCGGCAGGTGCCGGCCATCCTCGCCGACCCCCGGATCCAGGGCGTTTCCCTGACCGGGAGCGAACAAGCCGGCATCAGCGTGGCCGCCGAGGCCGGCCGTAACCTGAAGAAGGCGGTGCTCGAACTCGGCGGCTCCGATCCGCTGATCGTGCTCGACACCGACGACATGGACGAGACCGTCACCAGAACGGCCACGGCCCGGATGCGCAACTGCGGGCAGTCCTGCAACGCGCCCAAGCGGATGATCGTGCTGGCCGACATCTACGACGAGTTCGTGGACAAGCTGACCCGGCGCGTCGCCGAGTACTACCGGCCCGGCGATCCGGCCGACCCCGCCACCACACTGCCGCCGCTGGCCTCGGTCGCGGCCCGGGACGAGGTGGCCGAGCAGGTGGCCACCGCCGTGCGGCAGGGCGCGACGCTGCGGGCCGGCGGGCGACCGGTTGACGGGCCCGGCGCCTACCTGGAGGCGACCGTGCTCACCGACGTCACGCCGGAGATGAACGCCTACTACGAGGAGATCTTCGGTCCCGTGGTGCTCGTGTTCCGTGCGGACAGTGAGCAGGAGGCCATCGCCATCGCCAACGACTCGCCGTTCGGGCTCGGGGCCAGCGTCTGGGGCACCGATGCGGAGCGCATGCGCCGGGTGGCCGAACAGATCGAGTCCGGAATGGTGTATCTCAACAGCGCCGGCGGCTCACAGGCCGATCTGCCGTTCGGCGGCGTCAAACGGTCCGGCATGGGCCGTGAGCTGGGGCCGGCCGGAATCATGGAGTTCATGAACCAGAAATCCATTCGGCTGTAGACCGTTCGGGTAACAACGGTGGCACTTGTGTCCGGACACAGACCCGTTTCGCCGTTTTCTGCGTGAGTCATGGCATCCGCACTTGGGAGGGTGCCATGACCGCCGTCACCGAACGTCGCAGTTTCACCAGCCGCCAGGTATTCCGGCTGCACGCCCTTTTCCGCCGCGAAGTGGGCCGCAACGTCGACCTGGTGCGCGCCGTCGCCCCGGACGACGTCGAGCGCGCCCAGGTCGTCGCCGCGCGGGTGCGGCTGGTCGACAACGCCGTCTACCGGCACCAGTGCGCCGAGGACATCCTGCTGTGGCCGCGGCTGGTGGGGGACAAGCCCAGCGAGGCCGACATCATGGTCGACGTCATGGTCCGCCAGCACCGGGCCCTGGACGCCATGTCGCTGGCCGTGCAGGCCGCCATCCTGGCCTGGGAGGACGAGGCCACCGCCGAGCGCCGCGACCAGCTCGTGGACATCCTGGAGCGCTTCGCCAACGCCCTCGGCGAGCACATCTGCGCCACCGAGCTGTTCGTCGTGCCCCTGCTCGAACGCTTCCTCTGCGCCGCCGACTGGTCCGGTGTCATCCGCTTCGGCCTAGCCGCCTGCGACCCCGACACCGCCCACCACCTCACCGCCCTCCTCCGCGAACCCCGTGAGTCCCGCTGAGCGACATACCGAACTGCTGAAACAGTTTCAGCAGTTCGGCATGTCTGTGGGCGGGACTCGCGAGGGTCAGCGCAGGGCGCCGTCGTAGTCGGGGAGCTTGAAGGTGCGCTCGGCGTGGCCGCCCTCCAGGTCGGTGGTGTTGTTGCCGATGTTGGCGACGATGGTGAAGCCCTGGGCCTCGATCGCCGCGCGGGCGTTGGTCTTGTTGACCTGCACCGGGTCGGTGTTGAAGTTCGGCCGCAGCGACAGGCCGTCCACCGGGTAGCCGACGGCGGTCAGGCTGCTCTGGGTCACCGAGCGGAACAGCTCCGGGCGGTCGGTGATGAAGAAGATGCTGGCGCCCTTGGCCTTGGCCTGCTGGATCATGGCCAGCACCGGCGGGATGGCCGGCATGGTGATCGGGTGGTAGTGCGTCTCCAGCGAGGTGTTGTCGATGTCCAGCACGATGGCGAGCTTGCCGGGGCTGGACAGCCGCTGCTGGAGGTAGGGCGACGCCTGGTTGGTCACGGCGGTGACGTCGGACAGCCACTGCGCCTCGCTCGGCGCGGCGGCCGGGGCGGCGTTCGCGATGCCGGCGCTCAAGGTGAGCAGGCCGGCGGCCAGGCCGACGACGGCCAGCCGGAGAGTGATCTTCATAGGTGGAAGTTGAACATTGAACCGCCCCCGGGGGCAGGGCTGAGGGCGTGAACTCTATCCATATCGCCAGTGTCAGCAGTGCCCCGGCCGGGCCGCGGCCAGCAGCGGGGCGTTCAGCTTGGGCGCGGCCGGATCCTGGTTGAGCAGACCGCCGGACGGCGCCGGATGGCTCTGGTACCAGGCGGTCAGATCGGTCAGGACCTGGTGCGCGGCAGTGGTGACGACCAGCCCGTTGAAGCCGGTGCCGATGGCGAAGTCGACGGTCTGGTCGGTGCGGTCGTCCCGCACCAACTGGGCGCACGGCACCAGCATGCTCAGCATCCGCGCCCCGCTCACACCCTGCGCGCCGAACCGGATCTGTCCGACGCAGTTCATGTTGCCCAGCGGGTAGGCCGGGTCGGTGGCCGGCGGCGCGGCCGGCTGGAAGCCGAGATCGGTCAGCTCCGCCGACATCAGGCTGGCGGCCCCGCGCGCCGAGCTGGCGTTGATCACGCGCACCGCGACCTGCCCGGGCGGGGCCGGCGCGACCTGGTCCAGATCGTGGTAGCCGACCACCGAGACGCCCGGTTTCATCGGAGTGCAGCCGACGGACTGGTCGATCGTGGGCACGCTCTGGAACACCCGCACCCAGACCACCGTCGAGGCGATCAGCAGCAGGCTGAGCAGCACCAGCGAACGAGTCCGCCGCCAGCGTTTCGACCGCACGTCACCACCCTCGCCCCGCCGACGCGTGTGCCGTCGGATCCTAGTGCCAGATGATCACTATCGGGTGACGATCCGGGGAGGTCGAGCCGAACTCGCGCGCGCAGGTTTCCGCTGTCACGTCAGTGCGGGTCGAAATCGACCATACCTCGCCAATGTGACAAGCGGACCTGCGGGAACTTCCAACCTGTCCGGGTACCCACGGCGGAGAACCGAGAAACCCTCCGATCGCAGGGTGCCAGCCGACCGGGCGTTCGGTCAGAGTCGACGCACCGGCGGGGCCACTCGGCCCCAACCCTGCATCCGGAGGTTCTGCACTATGCGAGCACGTCTTCTCGCGTTCGCCGCGGCCGGCGCCGCCACCCTGCTGACCGGCGCCGTCCCCGCAACCGCGAGCGCGTCGGCCGGCTTCGCGCCCCAGCACTCCGCCCCCACCGCCCACGCCCGTCCCCTGGTCGGCGGCAACTTCAACGAGGACGGCGGCAACTGGTCGGGGTGGGTGTCCACCGGCAGCGGCTTCAGTTCGGTCAGCGCCAGCTGGAACGAGCCCGAGGTCACCTGCAACTCGTCCAACGACCTGTACGCGCCGTGGGTCGGCATCGATGGCTACGGCAGCCAGTCGGTGGAGCAGACCGGCGTGGCCACCGACTGCTCGTCCGGCTCGCCGCAGTACCAGGCGTGGTACGAGATGTACCCGGCCTCGCCCGTCTACTACAACGACCCGGTCAGCCCCGGCGACAACTTCACCGCCAGCGTGCAGCGCAGCGGCACCAGCTACACGCTCACCATCAGCGACACCACCAAGGGCTGGACCGAGCACGTCACCAAGTCCTACCCCGGCGCCAACGCCTCGGCCGAGTTCATCCTGGAGTCGCCGACCGGCGCCTACCCGGACTTCGGCACCGTGCACTTCAGCGGGGCCACCGTGGACGGCGCCACCTACACCGGGGCCAACGGCCACGCCCTCGACGCCAGCAACAGCTCCGGCTTCGAGGACCACACCGGCTCGCTGTCCAACGGCTCGTTCGACGTGACCTACACCCAGGAGTGACCTACACCCAGGAGTGATCTGCCGTTGACCCGAGCGGTCCGTTCGCTGTCGCGGACGGGCCGCTCGTCGGCATTTCGGACAGTTGTCGACGGTCGGAGCCGCCCACCTCGCACCGCGATTTTCGGTCGGGTGGGAACCGGATCGGGAAAGGGCGGGCCGTTCGGGTTGGCGGTGGGCGACGATGGGACGGATCTGAACGAATTCTGAACTGAATCGTATAGTTTGGTTCGCCGGTGGTGCGGCGGATCGACGGGCGGAATCGTGGAGTCGGCCTTCTGGTGGACGGTGCTGGGGCCGGTGCGCGGGCGGCGGCAGGGGCGCGAGGCGGGGCTGGGATCGCCGCAGCGGAGGGCCCTGATGGCCTTGTTGCTGGCGCGGGCGGGCCGGCCGGTGACGATGGGGGAGATCACCGGGGCGCTGTGGCGCGGGGACCCGCCGGAGTTGGCGGCGAACGTGGTGCAGGGCCACGTGGGGGCGATCCGGAGGATGCTGGAGCCGGAGCTGCCGCGCCGGGCGACGGGGAAGTGGCTGCTGCCGACGCCAGGCGGCTATCGGTTGGCGATGACCGCGCAGATGCTGGATCTGCTGCGGTTCCGGGAGTTGACGGCGGGACGGCCGACGCTGGGCCACCTGGTCGAGGCGTTGTCGTTGGTGGGCGGGGAAGTCGCGGAGGATGTGCCGGCCGAGGTGCGTTCGCATCCGGTGTTCACGGCGGTGAGCGAGGAAGTCGACGCGGTGCTGCGCACGGCGGCGGACCGGGCGTTGGCGGAGGGCATGGCGGCGGCGGTGTTGCCGATGGTCCGAGCGGCGGCGGCGCGGCGGCCGCTGGACGAGGAGCTGCACGCCCGGCTGATGTTGCTGCTGCACGCGGACGGCCAGCAGGCGGCGGCGCTGGAACTGTTCGGTGAGACAAGGGATCGGCTCCGGCTGGAGCTGGGTGTGCACCCGGGGGCACGGCTGCGCGAGGCCTACCAAAGCGTGTTGATCGACGTGGAGCCGGTGGCGTTCGTAGGCCGGGACGAGGAGCTGAAGGCGTTGCTGGAGCGGCTGCCGCAGCCCGACGAACCGGCGGCGGTGCTCGCGGTGACGGGCATGGCCGGCGCGGGCAAGACCGCCTTGGCCCGGCATGCGGCGCGGTTGGCGGCGGACCGTTTCCCGGACGGCGTCCTGGAAGTCGATCTGAACGGCTCGGTACAGGCGCTGACCACGAGCGAGGCGGTTCGGGCCTTGTTGGGCGTGCAGGACGTCTGCGATCCGGCGGCGCTCTACCGCAGCTCGCTGTCCGGCCGGCGGGTGTTGGTGCTGCTGGACAACGCCCGCGACGCCGAGCAGGCCCGGGAGCTGCTGCCCGGCTCCGACGGCTGCGCGGCGATCGTCACCAGCCGGGACGATCTCTCGGGCCTGGTGGCCTTCAACGACGCCTACCCGATCCGGCTGCGCCCGCCGGCCCGGACGACCCTGACCGAGGATGTGCGGACCTCGTTCTCCCGTTCGTACGAGGCGTTGTCGCCGGCGGCCGCCCGCCTGTTCCACACCCTCGCGCTGCACCCGACCCGGGAGATCGGGCCGATCGAGGCGGCGAGCATGATCGGCGCGCCGCCCGAGCGGACCCGGCCGCTGCTGGCCGAACTGGCCTCGGCGCAGCTGGTCGACGAGTACCGGCCGGGCCGGTACAGCTGGCCGGGAATCGTGCGGGACTACGGCATCGAGTTGGCCACGGCGCTGTCGGCCGGCGAACGGGACCTGGTGCGCCGGCGGCTGTTCGACCACTACCTGTTCAACAACCGGCAGACCACCCGTGTGAAGGTGGCGGTCGTGCCACCGGAGGCGCCGGTGCGGCCGGCCTGCCCCGGCTACGAGGCCGAGCGCCGGATGCTGCGGATGTTGATCACCGAGGCGCTGGCCGAGGGCTACGGCGACTACGTCTGGCGGTTCGCCGGCGTGATCGGCGACCACCTGGACCGCGCCCGGCTGTGGCCGGAGCTGTTGGCCGCCGGGGCCGAGGCGCTGCGGACCGCTGAGCGAAAGGGCGATTTGGCGCAGACGGCCCAGACCATGCGCGGCCTCGCCCGTGTGCACGCGGGGCTGCGCGACTACTCGACGGCCATCGAGCTGATAACCGCCGCGATGCCGATGTTCGTGCAGCTGGACGACCGGAAGTCCTTGGCCGGACTGCATTTGGGGGCGGCTTGGCTCCGGGCCCGGGTCGGGCGGCCGGCGGCCGGCGCGGTGCACGCCGACCGGATGCTGACCCTCGTCCGCCAGGGCGCCGACCCGGCGGAGACCGCGTCCGCGCTGAACGCCGTCGGCTGGTTCGAGGCGCGGCAGGACCGCTACGACGCCGCCGTCGCGCACAGCCGGGAGTCGCTGCGCATCCTCGCCGATCTCGGCATGCGGCGGGCGCAGGCCGACACGTGGGACACCCTCGGTTTTGTCCATCGCCGACTCGGCCGATGGCGGGAGGCGCTGCTCAGCTACCGCCGGGCGCTCTCGCTGCACCGCGAGTTCCACGCCCGGGCCGCCGAGGCCGCCACCCTGCGCCGCATCGCGCGGGTCGCGCCGGACGGTCCCACCGCGCGCGAGGCGCTGGCCGAGGCCGCCGACATCCGGCGGGAACTGGGCGTGCCAGAGGTCCCGAACGCTGACCGTCAGCGTCCCTGACGGTCGGTCGTCCTGGTGTGTGCGATGATCACCCGAAGCACGGATTCGGGAGGCGCGGGTGGGCACGCGGACGGAGCGGAACCAGACCAACCCGGATCTCGGCGTGCTCGCCGGCCGGCTGCTGTTCGCCATCCAGCAGGAGCTGTTCGCCACGCTGGCCACCCAGGGCTTCGACGATCTCCAGCCCCGGCACGGGGCCGTGCTCGCCTACCTCGACGTGGAGGGCGTGCGGGCCACCGACCTGGCCCGGCTGTCCGGCCAGCACAAGCAGGTCATCGGCACGATGGTCGACGAGCTCGAGTCACTCGGCTACGTGCGCCGCAAGCCCGACCCGGCCGACCGCCGAGCCAAGCTGGTCTGCCCCACCGAGCGCGGCCAGGCCCAGATGCGGGCCGCCGACAAGATCATGGCCGCCATCCAGGACCGTCATGCCCGGCGCCTCGGCCGTGACGCGTTCGCCCAGTTCAAGGCCGCTTTTTTCGACGTCAGCGAGCACCAGCGGCGCCGTCGTTTCCCCTGATCGGTCAGCGGCGCGCGGCCATTTTGGCCAGCTCGCCCTCGAAGTCGACCTGGTCCCACTCCGAACCCGGCGCGACCTGCTCGTAGGTCAGGTCGAGGAACTCGGCCAACTCCTCGGCCGGCGCCTCCATGACCGCCGCGCCGTCGGGGCTGTTCAGCACGAACAGCACCAGGTCGGCGTCGAAGACGGGGTTGAGGTGCAGGTCGCCGTCCCCGGCCGGGGCGATCAGGCCGTCGGCCAGCAGGTCCCGGGCGAAGATCCAGGTGACCTCGCCCAGGCCGTGGTGGAACGTCGCGGTGACCGCGTACGGGTCGGTGGGGTCGTAGCTCAGCTCGGCCGGCACCGGGACCGGGCCGCCCAGCATGCCCCGCAGGCCCAGGGTGATGTCGACCTTGACGGTGACGGGTGCGTCGCTCATGGCCCTCGCTCCTTCGGTTGGCGCTCCATCGTTGTGACGCGCCAACTGGCCACTCAGGACGCGACTGAGGCTCAAATCACGCGACCGAGTGAGGTCCGGGTCTCAGATCAGGCCGGTCTGGAGGGCGTGCGCCACCACATGGGCGCGGTTGCGGGCGTCGTAGCGCTGCATCAGGTCCCGGACCAGGCGTTTGACGGTGTGACTCGAGCAGTGCAGGTCCCGGGCGATGGCGGCGGTGTCGGCGCCGTCGGCCAGCAGGGCGAGCAGGCGCGCCTCCCGCTGGTCGAGGCCGCGAGGGCGGCCTTGGTCGCTCAAGTCGGCGAGCAGGCGGGTCAGATGTGACGCCGGCGAGTCGGCGATGGAGCGCTCGGCGGCGATGCGGTGCAGCAGGACGGCGATGCCGGCGGCGGTGGCGTCGCGGCGCGGCAGCAGGTGCACGGGACCGGAGGCGAGGGCCCGGTCCAGCGGGTGGCCGCCGACGGACGCGGTGACGACGAGAACCGCCGGCCGGCGGCGGGAAGCGGCGGCCTGGAGCAGGGCCGCGGCCAACTCGTCGGTCAGGTCGATGGTCACCGCGAGCAGGGCGTCGGCCTGGTCGTGACCGCCCGGGGCGAACCGCAGCCGGGCGCCGGCGGCGGCGATGCCCTCGGCGGCGAGCACGTCGTCGCCGAACAGCGTGAACCACACCGTCGGATCCTCGCGCAGCACGGTTCTCACCACTCCTTCTCGGCCACCGCCCGGACGTTAGTCAGTGGAACTGACGATCGAGTGACCGTCCTGCACCACGAGTGTCGAATCGGTGACCCGTTGGTCGTGCGCGCTGTCCGAGGCCGCCTCGGCTGTGGCCTGATCGGAGACGGAACACGGGAGGAGCCGATGGAGTCGGTCGAACGGCGCTCCGGCCTGGACGTGCTGCGCACGACCCCGCACCCGCCGGTGCCGGCGGGCGGCCGGCCGCGCTGGGTGTGTGTGGAGGAGGGCGATGTGGTGATCGCGGCGGTGCCCCGGGCCACCCTCGCGCTGGCCGGGCTGATCGAAGCGGTGCTGGGCTTCGCGGTCCGCAGCACGCTTCGCCCCGGCGGCGACTACGTGCTGCTCGACCTGCGGGTCAGCTATCTGCGCGCGGTCTCGCCGGCCGTCGGCGAGGTGTACGTGCGCGGCTGGATCCGGGAGTCCGGTCCGCGGGTCCACTTCGCCGAGGCCGACGTCTGCGACGCGGCCGGCGGGGTGCTGGCCACCGCGTCCACCACCTGCCTCGTGGTGTCCCCGGAGGAGAGGACCCGATGAACACGATCACGTCGATGCCGCTGGCCCGGCCCGCGAAATGCCCGTTCGACCCGCCGCCCGAGCTGGCCCGGCTGCGCCGGGAGGACCCGGTGTCGCTGGTGATGACGCCGGCGGGTGCGCCGGCCTGGCTGGTCACCCGGCACGAGGACGCGTGCCGCGTGCTCGCCGACCCGCGGTTCACCGCCCACGGGCCGGACGGGGGCGGGCCGAGCCACCGGGGGACGGTGCGGGACCTGGCCGGCGACGAGCACGCCCGGCTGCGCCGGCTATTGGTCCCGGAGCTGACGATCAGGCGAGCTGACGGTTGGCGGCCGCGGGTCCGGGCGATGGCCGAGGACCGGTCCGAGGCCCTGGAATCGCCGTCCGACCTCGTCGCCGACTACGCCCGGCCGCTGGTCGCCCAGGTGCTGGGCGAACTCGTCGGCCTGCCCGAGGGATTTCCGCCGGACGCCGCCGCGCTGCGGCCGAGGCTGGCCGAAGTCCTCGAGCAGCGCCGCCGCACGCCGACCACCGACCTGATCAGCGGGTTCCTGCGGCAGGCGGCCGTGCTGGCGCAGCCGCCGACGACCACGGAGATGATCGAGCTCGCCACGACGGTGCTGTTCGCCGGCTACGAGACGTCGATCGGCATGTTGTCGCTGAGCGCTGTGGTTTTGCTGGAGGACCCGCGCCGGGTGGAGTCGCTGACCGAAGGCGACGTCGAGGTGACGGTCGCGGTCGAGGAGCTGCTGCGCTACCTGTCCGTGGTCCAGCACGGCGTCGTCCGCCACGCCACCGAGCCGGTGCGGATCGGGAATCATGTGGTGCGGCCGGGGGAGTGCGTGGTGGTGTCGGTGAGCTCGGCCAACCGCGACCCGGAGGTCTTCCACCATCCCGACGAGCTCCGCCTGGCCCGGCCGAGTTCCCGAGCCCACCTCGCCTTCGGCTACGGGCCGCACCAGTGCGCCGGCAGCCAGTTCGCCCGGGTCCTGCTCCAGGAGGGCCTGTCCGCGCTGTTCGGCCCGCGCCCGCACCTGGGGCTGGCCAAGCCTCGGTCGGAGCTGGTGTTCACGGACCGGTCGCCGGTGCACGGTCTGCGGGCGCTGCCCGTGCGGTGGTGAGGATCGTCAGCGGCGCTGACAATCCCGGCGGGTGACCGTCCTAGAATGGCGTGAGTGTTGACGTTCACGGTGCTCGGTCCGGTGACGGCGCGGCGCGACGGCGAGCCCGTGGAGCTGGGCCCGCCGCAGCAGCGCGCCGTGCTGGCCCTGTTGCTGGCCAAGGCGGGCAAGCCGGCCGGGCAGTCGGAGCTGATCGATCTGGTCTGGGGCGAACGGGCCCCGACCAGCGCGGCCAACCTCGTGCACCGCTACGTGGGCACGCTGCGCCGGGCCCTGGAGCCGGGGCTGACGACCCGCCGCCAGGGCGAACTGTTGACCCGGCAGGCCGGCGGCTACGAGCTGCTGATCGACGCGGACGCGTCCGACCTGTCGAGATTCCGTGCACTTGTCGCGCGGGCCAGCATGGCGGCCGATCTCGACGACCACGTCGCCGCCCTGGAGCTGGTGCGGGGCCGGTGCGCCGCCGAGCTCGGCCGGCCGCATCCGGTGTTCGCCGAAATCGATCACGAGGTCGCCGACGCCGCCCGGGCGGCCGCCGACCGCGCGCTTGCCCTGGGCAAGCCCGAGGTCGTGCTGGCCGGGGTGCGGCGGATCGCCGGCTGGATGCCGCTGGACGAGGCGCTGCACGTGCGGCTGATGCGGCTGCTGGTGGCGATGGGCCGGCCCGGCGCCGCCGAGGACGTCTATCGGGACATCGCGCAGCGGCTCGTCGAGCAGCTCGGCATCGACCCCGGCAAGGATCTGCGGGCCGCGCTGCGGATGGCCGACGTGCGGGCCGCGGTGCTGCGGCCGGCCCAGCTGCCGGCCGACGTGCGGTCGTTCGCCGGCCGGGGCGGCGAGCTCGCGGACCTGGACCGCTGGGCCGACGAGAAGGTGGAAGTCCTGTGCCTGGAGGGAATGCCCGGCGCGGGAAAGTCCACTTTGGCCGTTCACTGGGCCCGGCGCAACCGCCTGCGCTTCCGTGACGGCCAGCTCTACGTGAACCTGCACCACGCCGGCCCCGACACGGCCGTGCCGATGCTGAGGTCGTTCCTGCGGGCCCTGGGGCTGCCGGCCGACCAGGTGCCGGAGAGCCCGGACGAGCTGGCGGCCGAGTACCGGCGGATGATCGCCGGCAAGGAACTGCTGGTGCTCGTGGACGGTGTGTGCCGGGTGGACCAGATCCGCGGGCTCACGCCGACGCCCGGCGCGCTGGTGGTGGTGACCAGCAAGCGCAGGTTGCCGGGCCTGTCCGAGGTTGGCAAGGTGGGTGTGGTGTCCGTCGGCATGCTGGACCCCGAGCAGTCGCGGGAGTTGCTCTCCCGCCGCCTCGGGGCCGGGCGGATCGACGCGGAACCGGTTGCGGCGGAACGGATCGTGCAGGCCTGCGGCGGGCTGCCGCTGGCGTTGTCGTTGGTGGCGGCGCGATTGCTGATGAATCCCGGCTTCACGTTGGCCTCGGTGGTCGACGACCTGACGACCGTGTTCGGCGGCAGCGGCCTGCGGACCGTGTTCTCGTGGTCGTACGACCGGCTGGGCGGGCCCGCGGCCCGGCTGTTCCGGCTGCTGAGCCTGCATCCTCTCGACGGATTCTCCGCCCCCGTCACCGCTCGGCTGCTCGACGTCGACCAGCCGACCGCCGAGGCCGCGCTGGCCGAGCTCGTCGACTCGTGGCTGGTCGATCAGCCGAAGCCGGGCCGGTACCGCGCGCACGAGCTCGTGATGGCGTACGCGCACGACCTCAGCGAGGAGATCGACTCCGAGGCCGACCGCACCGCCGCGACGGCCCGCATGGTGCAGCACTACGTGCAAGGCACCCAGTGGGCGCACGACAGCCTTGCCGCGGAACAGAACGAGCGCGAGGCCGTCGCCTGGTACACCGCCGAGCACGAGGTGGTGGAGACCCTCATCCGGCAGGTCGACGAGCCGTGGCGGCTGACGATTCCCATGCAGCGCTTCTACTTGCGGCGCGGGCTGTTGCAGGACTGGGAGGACAGCGTCCGGATCAGCCTGGCCAAGGCCGTCGACCCGGCCCCGCGGGCCCGCCTGCTGATGGGCCTGGCCGGCGTCTCCCAGGTCACCGGCCGCCTCGACGAAGCCGTGACGCTGTACCGGGAATCGCTCATCGTCGGCAAGGACGTGGACGATCCCAAGCGGGTGATCATCACGCTCATCGGCCTGGCCGGCGTGGAGGAAGCCCGTGGGGACAGGAAAACCGCCGGCATCGTGCTCAAGCAGGCCTGGGAGATCGTGGAATCCCGGCTCGGCGTCGAGGGCGGCCCGCTGCCCGAGGACACCAAGATCCTGCTGCGCTACCTACTCGACACCGGCGACGAGCTGGGCCTGTTCGAGTCCGAAGTGGTCCGCGCCCACCTGGCCGCCGCCCTGAACTGACCCCAAGATCAAGGGACCGATCCTCTCGTTCAACGCCAGGAAGGGCCCCTTCATGACACCAGACGTCAGTATGGGGCCCTTCATGACATCAGATGGCGCCGATTTTCAGGGCGTAGGCGACGGCGTGGGCGCGGTTGCGGAGGTTGTGGCGGCTGAGCAGATCCTTGAGGATGCGCTTGATGGTGTGCTCGGAGTAGCGCAGTTCGCGGGCGATGTCGGCGTTTTCCCGGCCCTGGGCGACCAGGCGCAGCACGGCGACCTCGCGGGTGTCGAGGCCGGCGGCGCCGTAGCCGGTGGTGGTGATGAGGACCTGGTCGATGCGGCGCAGGTGGTCCACCAGCAGCCGGGCCACCGACGGCGGCAGCACGGAGCGGCCCTCGGCGGTGGTGACCAGCGCCCGGGCGATGGTGGCCAGATCGGTGGAGCGGCGGGGCAGGAAGCTGACCACGCCGGCGTGCAGGCTGCGCAGCAAGTGCCGGCCGCCCAGGCGATCGGCGACCAGCAGCACCGGGGGAGCGGCCTCGCCAGTGATGGTGGCCAGCAGCTCGTCGGTGACCTCGGTGGTGATCGCCAGCAGCACCTCGCCCGGCCCGGGGCGCTCGGTCAGCCGCAGCCGCGGATGCTCGGCGACGGCCTGCGCCACCGCGTCCCGCGTCAGCGCGTCCTCGACGGCCAGGCGCACCGGGAAGACCTGCTCGGCGCGCGACCCGATCGCGGCCACGGTGGCGAGTGCGGTGTTCATGTCACCGAACGCTAGGCGGCGGCACTGACGAAAGAGTGACCGTCGCGGTGTTGTCGGTCCACGCGCACAGAACTGTCACACAGCCGGGAGCCGGCCGGCCCACTCCGCGCGCACGGGGTGGGCCGGGCCGCTCAGCGGCGTCTCCACCACAGGTGCCAGACGGCTAACGCCGGGAACCCGGTGGCCAGGGCGGCGCCGATCACCACCGTGACCGGCGAGCCGATCTCCGCGCCGGACACGGCGATCACGATGCCGCTGGCGTGCATGGCCACGCAGCCGGCGAGCATGGCCAGCACCGTGCCGAGGGTGAGTGGACGGAGCTCGGCCAGGCGCCGGGCCAGGCGTGGATCGGTCTCGGTGAGCGATCGTTCGATCTGCGCGAGCGATCGCAGCTCATCGTCACGCAGCGTCATGGCTCCCCCTGCCTGTTGATCGGCTGACTACTGCCATTCTTCCAGGCTGCGGCGGCTGTGTCGAACATGTTTTCGACTTTGCTCCAGGTTGGGGTGTGAACGACCATGTCTTGACGGTGATCGGCAGCCGTCGCTATGGTCTGAACCACATTTCGTTGTTTTCTCGTCCGCTCCCGCCCCTTCGGCGCTCGCGACGCCACTTTCGGGGCAACCCTGCAAGGAGTCGGCATGAACATGCATCGAAGGCTGGTCGCTGCCCTCATCGGCGCGATCGCGGCGCCCCTGATCGTCGTGGTCGGCCCGGCGGCACTGGCCAGTGCCCACGGATACGTCAACTCACCCGCCAGTCGGCAGGCCCAGTGCGCGGCCGGCACGGTGTCCTGCGGCGACATCAGGTACGAGCCGCAGAGCGTGGAGGGCCCGAAGGGCCTGCGCAGCTGCAATGGCGGCGTGGCAAGGTTTGCTGACCTCAACGACAACAGCAAGCCCTGGCGTGCGGCCGCCGTCGGCCGGTCCGTGACGTTCAACTGGACGTTCACGGCCAGGCACCGCACCACCAACTACGAGTACTACGTCGGCAGCAGCAAGGTCGGCGACTTCAGCGGCAACAACCAGGTCCCGCCGGCGACCGTCCAGCACACCGTCAACCTCAGCGGCCACACCGGGCGCATCACGGTGCTGGCCATCTGGAACATCGCCGACACGTCGAACGCCTTCTACTCCTGTATCGACCTGCAAGTGAGCTGACACAAGGCGGTTCGGGCGTCCACTGTGGACGTCCGAACCGTCATTGCCGGCCCAGGAACAGCTCCACGCCGTCCAGGATCCGCTCCAGGCCGAATTCCAGGCCCTGCTCCCGGGATTCGTGCCGTGCGGCCGAGGTCAGCGCGGCCACGACGTGCGGAAACCGGTCGGCCCGGGTCGCCAGCACCTCGGCCCAGCCGGCGGCGATCTGCTCCTCCGAGTTGTTGGCCGTCTGCTCGACGATCAGCCGGACGTGCCCGGTCAGGGTGACCACGACGTCGAGCATCTGGCCGCCGTCGAGCGCCACGCCGTCCAGCGCGGCCAACGCCTGCTCGACCCAGCCGAGCTCGTTGGGGCCGGTGACCCTGGGACCCGTGGTCGCGCTGAGCGCCCACGGGTGCTTTCGCATGCGCTCATACATGGCCAGCGTCCAGGTCCGCAGCTTCGGCCGCCAGCCGCCCTCGATGTCCTCAAGGGACGGCGGCTCGCCCATCGCGGTGTCGGCCATCAGCGCGACCAGCTCGTCTTTGCCTGGCACATAACGATATGTGGCCATCTTTGTCACGCCCAGCGCCTCGGCCACCCGCTGCATTGTCACGGCCGTGAGGCCCTCGGCGTCGGCCAGGTCGATGCCCGCCCGAGCGAGGTCGCCGACCGTGAGCGTCGGCTTCGGCCCGCGGCGCGGCCCGCCCGGCTCGCCCCACAGCAGCTCGACCACGTCCATCCAGACTCCCGCTTGCCCTCGGCGCCAAACTGTGTCTATCGTACACTGTGTCTGAGGGACGCAATTAAGGGGAGGACGTCATGCGGGCTTTGATCTCAGGGGCGGGCGTGGCCGGGCCGGCGCTGGCCATCGCGCTCGGGCGGCACGGCATCGGGGCGACGGTGGTGGAAACCGCCGAGAAGCTGCGGACCAGCGGCTTCGCCGTGGATTTTCGGGGCGCGACCCACAAGTCGGTGCTGACCGAGCTCGGCGTGCTGGACGAGCTGAAGGCGGTGCAGACCCACGGCGGGGCCATGCGGTCCGTCGACGAGCACGGCCGGGAGATCTACCGGCTGCCGGAGGAGTTCGCCGGCGGCGAGGTGGAGGTCCGGCGCAGCGACCTGTCGCGGATCCTGTACGAGCGCAGCCTGGCCGACGCCGAGTACCGGTTCGGCGACAGCATCGCGGGTCTCACCGAGACGGCGGACGGCGTGCGGGTCGACTTCGCCAAGGGGGAGTCGCGCACGTTCGACATCGTGATCGGCGCCGACGGCCTGCACTCGAACGTGCGGCGGCTGGCCTTCGGGCCGGAGCGCGACCACGTCAAGCACCTCGGCTACTACATCGCCGGCTGGGACCTGCCCAACGACCGCGGCTACGGCACGACCGCCGTGCAGTACAACGTGCCCGGTCGGATGGCCAGCGTCGGCGCGGACTTCCGGGACCCGGGCACGGCCGGCACGCTGTTCGTGTTCCGGGGCGAGCGGCAGGACGTGGACTGGCGCGACCTGGGCCGGCAGAAGGCGATGATCACCGCGGCGTTCGCCGGGATGCGTTGGCACGTCCCGTATCTGCTGGACACGCTGCGCGATGTGGACGAGATGTACTTCGACTCGATCAGCCGGGTCCGGGCGCCGCGGTGGACCCGGGGGCGAGTCGCGCTGCTCGGCGACGCGGCCTGGGGTGTGACTCTCGGCGGCATGGGGGTGGGCACCGGTGTGGTCGGCGCGTACGTGCTGGCCGGGGAACTCGCGCTGGCCAAGGGGGATCACCGGACGGCCTTCGCGGCGTACGAGCGGCGGATGCGCTCCTACGCCGGCCGCTGGCAGAGGGGCGCGAGCCCGGGCCAGTTCCTCGCGCCGTCCAGTGCGGCGCTGTTGTGGCTGCGCAACACCATGTTCGCGACGAAGACCGTGCAGAAGATGATGGTCGCCGGCACCACCAGGTTGGCCGCCGACATCGCGCTGCCGGCCTATCCGACCGAGCAGGTCTCGGGTTGACGGCGCCGGCGGCCGGGTCTACCCTCCCGGGATTAGGAAGGTAACTTTCCTAACCCGTCCGATGTGAGGCGGCCTCGGCCGTCGCGCCGGAAATCACTGCCGCCACAGGGGTTTCTGCTCCACCCTGCGGAGGATCCCCATGCTCAGAAGAGTATTGCTCGCGCTGACCGCCGTCGTGATGGGCGCGTCCCTGGCTGTCGCCTCGCACGCCTCGGCCGCGCCCGCGGACAACCACCTGGCAACCGTCAAGGTCCAGCCCCGGTCGGACGACGGCAATCCCACCGCCGATCAGCTTCTGGCCAAGACCGCCCACTGCGACCAGGTTTCCAACGGCACGTACTCCGACAAGAACGGCGGCCAGACCCCGATCTGCGGCGCCGGCGACGCGTACTTCTGGACGTCGGGCATGGCCGTTGACTGCGACGGTCAACGCACGGCCACCTGCAACGAGAACACCGACTGCTGCTTCTACGACGACACGTCGTTCCACCAGTCCGACGGCAAACCCTTCGACGCCGCCCAGGTTCCCTACGTCGTCATCCCGCTGCCCAGTTCCCGTTGGGACTACGGCAATGCCGGCGTCGAGGGCGGCGACGTGCTCGCGGTGATCTACCACGGGCACGTCGAGTACGCCGTGTTCGCCGACGAGGGGCCGGACGACAGCATCGGCGAGGCCTCCTACGCCACCGCCAAGTCGCTGGGCATCAACCCCGATCCGAAGAACGGCGGCACGTCCGACAAGGTCACCTACATCGTGTTCAGGAACTCCAAGGTCTCGCCGGTCGAGAATCACCAGAGCGCCGTGACCCAGGGGCGCCAGTTCGCCCAGCAGTTCATCGACGGCAACTGAGATCCCCTCAAGATCAAGGGACCGATCCTCTCGTTCAACGCCAGGAAGGGCCCCTTCATGACACAAAAAACGCCAGGAAAGGTCCTTTCACTGCGCCAGTGTCGGGCCTTTTCTGGCGTTAGAGGGGGGTGATCAGGGCGTCGGTGAAGTCGCGGGAGACGGGGGCGCCGGTGACCAGGACGCGGTAGTGCACGGCGCCGACGAGGCGTTCCACCAGGGCGTCGATGTCGGTGTCGGCGGGGAGTTCGCCGCGGGCGACGGCGCGTTCGAAGGGGAGGCGGTCGCGGGCGTGCTGGGCCGCGAGGTGGGTGTCGCGCAGCCGCGCGGCCAGCGCCGGGTCGTGTTGGGCCTGGCCGATGAGGGCGCGGTAGACGGCGCCGGCGTCGGACGTGGTGAGGAAGTCGGCCATGGCGGCCAGGTGCTCGCGGAGGTCGGCGGCCAGCGAGCCGTGGTCGGCCGGCGTGAGGGCCTCGGCCTGGTCGTCGCCGAAGGCCTCCAGCAGGATGTCCACTTTGGACGGCCACCAGCGGTAGATGGTCTGCTTGGCCACCCCGGCCCTGGCGGCGATCTTCTCCACGGTCAGGCCGGCGAAGCCGTGCTCCACCAGCAGGTCGTCGGCGGCCTCGAGCACGGCCTGCCGCGCCCGCTCGCTGCGCCCGTACCGGTTGCCGTGATGATCGGTGCCCACGGCCGCACAGCCTACCGAGTTCTAGACAAGACGCAACGTTGCGTCTAGGGTAGCCGGCATGACATCGACCCTGCACGACCCGACCGTGCGCACCCTGCTGGAGCGGCTGTTCGCGGAAGCGGCCAAAGACGACGAAAGACCGGAAAGGGAGGTGCCCCAGGACATCCGGGGGCGCTCGGACGCGCTGGCCGATCTCTACCTGCCGGTGTCCGAGGCCGGCGGCCGGCTGCTTTACGCGTTGGCCCGGGCGGCAAAACCGGCAAACGTGGTGGAGTTCGGCACCTCCTACGGCATCTCCACCCTGCACCTGGCCGCCGCGGTCAAGGACAACGGCGTCGGGCACGTGTACGGCACCGAGCTGAGTGCGACCAAGGTCACCGCCGCGCGGGCGAATCTGGCGGCGGCGGGACTGGCCGACCGTGTGACGATCCTTGCCGGGGACGCCCTCGACACGCTCGCCGACGTCCCGGGGCCGGTCGGCCTGCTGTTGCTGGACGGGTGGAAGGAGCTCACGCTGCCGGTGTTGCGTCTGCTCGAACCGCGACTGGCGCCCGGGGCGCTGGTCGTGGCCGACGACATCGGCCTGCCGTCGATGCGCCCCTACCTCGACCACGTCCGCGACCCGGCCAGCGGCTACCTGGGCGTCGAGTTCCCGGTCGAGGACGGCATGGAGATCAGCTGCCGCCTGTGAGCGGCGGGGGAGAGGGGGACCACGATGTGCGCCACCTGCGGCGTGCCGACCCATGTGCCGGCGGACGTGCCGCCGGCGCCGCGCAAGTTCGCGGCCCTGCGCAACGCCGACTGCCGCACGTACCTGATCGGCGCGGCCCTGGCGATGATGGCCGACAACATCGAGCACGTCATCACCTACTGGGTGCTGTGGGAGAAGTTCCAGTCGCCGGCGCTGACCGGCTTCGAGGTGATCAGCCACTGGGTGCCGTTCCTGCTGGGCTCGGTCTACTTCGGTGGCCTGGCCGACCGCTACGACTGCCGGCGGGTGATCCAGGCCGCGCAGGTGCTGTTCATGCTGGTCTCGGTGGCCTGGGGCGTGCTGTTCCTGACCGGGAGCCTCCAGGTCTGGCAGGCCTGCCTGCTGCTGGTGCTGCACGGCTGCGCCGGCGCGATCTGGGGCCCGGGCGAACAGCTGATGCTGCACGACTTCGTCGGCGAGCGGGAGCTGCCCAGCGCGGTCCGGCTCAACGCCACGTTCCGCAGCCTGGGCATCCTGTTCGGCCCGGTGGTCGGTTCGGTGCTGCTGCTGGGGCTGGGGCCGGTGGCCGGCATCTTCGTCAACGTGTTGTTCTACCTGCCGCTGACGCTGTTCCTGTTCCGCACCAAGTTCACCGGCCACACCCGTGACGGCGGCGCGGCCAGGACCCGGCTCGGCCTGGTGGACTCGATCCGGGTGTTCAGGGAGGTCCGCTCGGACCGGACCATCGTGAGCATGATCATCCTCGGCGGGCTGGGCGCGTTTTTCGTCGGCGCGTCGCTGCAGACATCGATGCCGATCTACGCCCAGGATCTCGGGGCCGGCAACGCCGGCACCGCCTACGGCGTGCTGCTGTTCGCCAACGGGGCCGGCGGGGTGATCGGCGGCATCCTGCTCGAGGCCACCGGCCGCATCAAACCCAGCGTGAAGGCGGCCGTGATCAGCACCGGGATATACGGCCTGACCAGCCTGTTCTTCGCCACCACCGGCAGCTACGCGCTGGCCGTGGTCGCGCTGCTGATCGGCGGCGTGGCCAACCTGGCCTCGATGTCCATCGGCCAGACCGTCGTGCAGCTGCGGGCCAGACCGGCCGACCGCGGCCGGGTGATCGGCGTCTACGGCGTCGCCGCCAACGGCCTGCGCGCCGGCAGCGGCTTCACCGTCGGCCTGCTCGGCGCGGCCGTCGGCGTGCACTGGTCGCTGGGCCTGTCGGCCGCCGCCCTCACCGCCGGCACCGGCATCGCCGGCTGGCACGCGCTGCGCAAGCGCTGACAATTCCGGACCCCGTTGTGGCGTAAAAGTTTCCGGTTTCCGACGGGCCGGCCACGCGTACCGTGGTGCGGGGCCGGCCCGTCGGCGACCGGGGGGAACAGTGATCGAACTTCGCGTGCTCGGACCAGTCGAGGCGTACCAGGACGGCCGCCAGGTCGCCCTCGGCGGTCCGAAACCGAAGAACCTGCTCGTCGCGCTGCTGCTGGCCGAAGGCCACGTCGTGTCGGTGGAACGGCTGGTCGACGTCATCTGGGGCGAACAGCCGCCGGCCAGCGCCGCCGCGCTGCTCCAGACGTACATGTCGAGCCTGCGGCGGGCCTTGGCGCGGCCAGCCGGTGGCCTGCTGCTCACCAAGCCCCGCGGCTACCAACTCGAACCCAGCCACTGCACCGCCGACCTCATCGCGTTCACCACGTCCCTGCGTGCTGGCCGCGAGGCGGCGACGGCCGGTGAGCACCGCGTGGCCCGAGACCATCTCCGCGCGGCGCTGGGCAACTGGCGGGGGACCGCGCTGGGCGGCCTGACCTCCGAGTTCGCGCGGAGCGAGGCCGAACGGCTGGCGTCGCTGCGACTGGCCGCGGTCGAGGAGTTGTTCGACGCCGAGCTGGCGCTGGGTGCGGCGGTCGAGGTGGTCGGCGAGCTGACCTCGCTCGTCGCCGAGCATCCGCTGCGTGAGCGCCTGCGCGGGCACCTGATGACCGTGCTGCACCGGATGGGGCAGCGCGCCGAGGCACTGGCCTGCTACCAGGCCGGACGCCTCCTGCTGATCGACGAGCTGGGGCTGGAGCCCGGGCCGCAGCTGCGGGCCGTGCACCAACGGATCCTCTGCGAACAGGAGGAACGGCCGGTCGCCACGTCGGCCCGGCGGCCGGCGGTCGTCCCGCACCAGTTGCCGCCGGACACCAGCGACTTCATCGGCCGGGTCGCCGAGGCGGACGTCATCCTGCGCGCCGCCACGTCCGTCGTGATCGTGACGGGCAAGCCCGGCGCCGGGAAGAGCGCGCTGGCCGTGCACGTCGGGCACCAGCTGACCGAGCGGTGTCCGGACGGCCAGCTCCACCTGAACCTGCGTGGCGCCGGCAACGTGCCGGTGGAGCCGGCCGACGCGCTGTTCCGGTTCCTGCGCGCGCTCGGCGTGGACGAGGCCGCCGTGCCGACCGGTGTCGAGGACCGGGTCGCGCTGTACCGGACCATGGTCGCCGACCGCAGGCTGCTGGTGGTGCTCGACGACGCCGCGGACGAACGGCAGGTCCGGCCGCTGCTGCCGAGCGGCCGGGACTGCCTCTGCCTGATCACCAGCCGGGGCGTGCTGGGCGGGCTGGAGGGGGCGCGGCGGGTCGACCTGCCGACCTTCGACGAGGACGACGGCCGAGCCCTGCTGGCGAAGATCGTCGGCGACGAGCGGCTGGCCGCCGAGCCGGAACACGCGCGAACCCTCGTCGAGCTGTGCGGCCGGCTGCCGCTGGCTGTGCGCATCCTCGGCGCCCGGCTCGCGGCGCGGCCCGACCGCACGCTCGACAGCATGGTGGGGCGGCTGCGCGACCAGCACCGCGTGCTCAACGAGCTGGCCATCGGCGATCTGGAGGTCCGTGGCAGCCTCGCGCTGAGCTACGACGTCCTGGCACCGGCCGAACGGGCACTGCTGCGTGGGCTCGGCTGGCTCGGCGTGCCGGACTTCGCCCCCTGGCTCGCCGACGCGGTGCTCGACGACGCCGGCCAGGACGTGGACGACGTGATGGACGGCCTGGTCCGGGCCCAGCTGCTCGACGTGGCCGGCGCCGACGAAGCCGGCGCCACCCGATACCGCCTGCACGACCTGACCCGGGTCTTCGCCTGGGAGCGGGCCAACTCCGAGGACGGCGCGGCCGTGCTCGGCGGGGTCGCCGAGCGCGTGGCCAGGACCAGCCTGGCCCTGGTGGAACTGGCCTCGGACACGACGCCCATGAAGGTCCTGCGCCCGGCGCCGTCGCGGTCCGATCCCGGGGCGATCGCCGACCAGGTCAGGGCCAAGCCGCGCGCGTGGTTCGACGCCGAGCAGTCCGTGCTCGTGCACGTCGTGGAGCGGGCCAGCGAGCTGGGGCTGGTCGAAGTGGCCGGCCGGCTGGCGACGGCGCTGTGCGCGTCCTGCTTCACCGCGGACAACCGGTTCCAGGAGTGGTGGCGGACCCATTCCGCCGCGCTGGCCGCGGCGGTCCGGGCCGAGGACCACTCGACGGCCGGCGTGCTGCTGGTCGGCCTCGGCTGGTTGCGCGGCGAGCAGGACCGGCACAAGGAGGCGGTCGCCTACTATCGGCGCGCGGTCATCGCCTTCGACCTCGTGGCCGACGTGCGTGGCGCCTCGATCGCGCGGCTGTCGCTGAGCAGTTCGCTGCGTGAGCAGGGGCGGCTGGCCGAGTCGTGCCGGCTGCTGGACGACCTGCTGGGGCTGATGGGGGAACTGGACGACCTGGCCGCGCTGGCCCGGGCCCACCACGGGCGGGGCATGGTGCTGACCGAGATCGGGCGGCTGGACGAGGCGCTCGTGGAGTGCGAGCGGACCATCGCCGTGTACCGGGAGCTCGGCGACGACCACGGGGTCGCGTTGGCGACGCGGTCGGCGGCGATCGCGCACCGGGCCGGTGGCCGGCTGGACGAGGCCGAGGCGGCCGGCACGGCCGCGCTGACCGGGCTGCGGGCCTCCGGCGACCGGTTGATGACCGCCTATGCGGTGCAGGCCCTGGCCAAGGTCCGGATCCGGCAGGGCAGCGGCGACGCCGTGCGGCAGGACCTGGCCGTCGCGCTGGAGACCTGCCGGTCGATGCAGGACGGGTTCGGTCGGGCGCTGATGCTGCGCACCCTCGGCGAGCTGGAGTTGGCGGTCGGGCGGGTGGACGTGGCCGACGGGCACTTCGCGCAGGCGGTGTCGTGGTGGGAGGCGCTCGCGTTGCCCTTGTGGCGGGCCAGAACCCAGCGGGACATGGCCGCCGCGCACCACCTGCGCGGCCGGCACGAACTGGCCGTGCGCGCGGCGACGGAGGCGATGTCCGTCTTCCGCGCGCACGGCAGCCGTGAGGCCGACGAGCCGTTGCTCAGTGGCCTGGGGTGAGCATCGGTCAGATTGTGGTCCAGGGGCCGAAGGCGGTGCCGGGGTGGCCGGCGTTGCCGGTGGCCTGGAGGAGGCCGGTGGTGGTGTGGACGTAGATG